>JADMJQ010000329.1:0-27765 GCA_018780415.1 Roseateles sp.
TTGTCTGAACGGAGCGTAGCGCAGTGAGTTGGGCGCGGCCCGGCAAATTTGAGCATCTGAGCGAACCCACAGGGCCATGCGGCAGGGTCGCCTTCTCTTGCCCCCGTCTCTTGGCGAGACAAGAGAAGGGGGTCGGCCGCCGGGCCGAGACCCGGCATCGTGCCGAGGCAACTGACGCGCCGAAGGGCCTCTGCGTCCGAATCACCGGGCATAGGTCAAACTCAAGGACTCACCCAATCCTCACCAAAACTCATCCCCTGGTGATGGCTCAAAAACAGCTGGCCCTCGAACCAGCGCGTCCAGTCGCTCGCCTTGAGCAGGTCCAGCACCGGGCCCTTGACCTCGGACAGATCCAGCCGCACACCCTGCCGCTTGAGGCTGTCGTGCAGCTCGCGCAGCGCTTCCAGACCGCTGAAATCGATGCTGTTGACCGGCGACATCATGATCACCACCCGCTTGGTATCGGGGAACTTGTTCAGATGCCCTTGCACCACATCGGCCAGGCTGCGCGCATTGGTGAACAACAGGCTTTCATCGATGCGCAAGCCCATCACGCCGGCTTGGCACTCGACCGCATAGCGCTCAACGTTGCGGTAATGTTCGGTGCCCGGCACCCGGCCGAGCAAAGCCACATGCGGCCTAGCGCTGCGCTTGAGCAGCAAGGCGATCGAGCCCAGCACGCCCAGGCCCAGCCCGGCCGCGACACTCCAGCACAACACGATCAGCGTCACGGCCAGCATCAGCAGCGCCTCGCTGCGTGCGTAGGCCCAAGCCTCCACAAAAGGCTGCAACCGCAAGCCCGACAACACGGCCACCAAGATGGTGGCGGCCAAGACCGTCTTCGGCAACCAGGCCAGTGGTGCGGCCAGCAGCAAGAGGGCCAGGCCCATCAGCGCGGCGATGTAGACGCCGGTCATGCGCGTGCGCCCGCCCGCTTCATGGGTGAGCACGCTGCGCGAAAAGCTGCCCGCCACCGGCATGCCGCCACTGAAGGCCGCCACGATATTGGCGCCGGCCAGGCCGCGCAATTCGGCCGCCGGGTTGACGCGGGCATCGCCCAGGCCGACCCGGCGCCTCCCCAGCGACTCGGCCACCACCAGGCTGGAGACGTAGGCCATCAAGGCCAGCAGCAAGGCGTTGGGCAGCAGGGCGACCCATAGCGCAGCGTCCAGCGGCGGGGCCCCCAGCGGCAGGTCCAGCGCCGGCAGCTCGCCCAGCAGGTCCACACCATGGGTCTGCGCCTGCGTCCACCAGGCCAGCGCCATCGCGCCCAGCAGCAACAGCAAGGGCGCCAGCCGGCCCAGCAGCGGGCTTAGAGCCCGCCGCCCGGCCAGCAGCAGGGCGACGCTCAAGCAGCCAAACAGCGCGGTCGCGCCATGCCAGGGGCGTGCGCCGTGCAGCAGGCTGCTCAGCAGCGTCGGCAGATCAAAACCTTTGGCCGTGCTGCCCAGCAAGACCGGCAACTGGCTCATTGCAATCGCCAGCGTGGCGCCGGTCTCGAAGCCATGCAGCACCGGCACCGACAACAGCGAGGCCAAGGCGTCCAACCGCAAGGCCGCCGCCAGGGCCAGGATCAGGCCGACCTCGGCCGCCAGCACCAGGGCGCCGTCGCTGGCGCTGACGCCGGCCGGCAGGCCCCCGAGTGCCTGCGCAATCATCAGCGCCAGCACCGCCACCGGGCCGACGCCCAGCACCGGGCTGGAGCCTAAAGCGGCATAGGCTAACAGGGGCAGCAAGCTGGCATACAGGCCAATCTGCGGCGGCAGGCCCGCCAACATCGCGTAGGCCAGGCATTGCGGGATCAGCAACACGGCCACGACCATGGCCGCCAGCAAGTCGGCCTGCGCAAGCGCACGGCCGTATCGGTGACGATAAGCGAAGGGCAGTTTCATCGGGCCGCCGGGCCCAGCACTTGCAGCAGGCTGATGCGCTCGGACGAGCAGGCGGCGTCGAAGTCGGCCTCGATCTGCAGCAGGGCGTCGCTGTCGCGCGCGTCCACCGTGGCGATGCCCATCGCGCGGTTGCGGCCGCGCGCCTTGGCGGTGTAGAGCGCCATATCGGCCCAGTTGACGGCCTGCTCCCAAGCCAGATCAAGCCTGGACGGCGGCAGCGGGAAATGCGCAAAACCTATGGATACCGTCACCCGCAGCGGGCCGCTCTCGGTGGCGACCGGCTCGCCGCCGACCCCATGCAAGATGCGCGCGGCCAGCTGCGCCAGATGATCGAGGCTGACGTCGGGTGCAAACACCAGAAATTCCTCGCCGCCCCAGCGCACCACCAGATCCTCGGCGCGCACCGCGTGGCTGAGCCGGCGCGCCACTTCGCAGATCACCACATCGCCGACGCCATGGCCGTACTGGTCGTTGACATGCTTGAAGTGGTCGATATCAATCATCAGCAGCGAGCCATTGAAGCCGGCATGCGGCTGCTGCGCCATCACGCCGAGGAAGTGACGGCGGTTGGCCAGGTCGGTCAGCGGGTCGCGTTCGCTCTGGGCCCGCAGCAAGGCCTCGTTGGCCTTCAGCTGTTTATTGGCCTCGCGCACGCGCTTGACCATCATCACCGCCAGGCCCATCGCCAGCAGCATCAGCGCGGCCAGCGCCAAGCCGACCTGCTGCGCAAGCTGGCGGTTAGCAAGTTGCCGCTCCACCAGGCTTTTATCCCGCGTCAGCAGATCCAGATCGGCCTGCTTGCGCTCGCTGTCGTACTTGACCTTCAGCTGCGTCAGCGAGGTCTCCCGGTTCAGCGCCACCAGTTCGGCATTCAGGCGCCGTTCGGCATGGAAAAGGATCAAAGCCTCCTTGGCCTGGCCCGCCGCGCCCCAGGCTTCGCCCTCTTCACGCAGCTCTTCGATCAGGATGGCGCGGTCGCTCCAGTCCTGCCGCATCTCCGCCAGCAGGGTGCGCTCGCGGCGGGCGCGCTCAAACTGGCGCGCCTGTATCAGGGCCAAGACGAGGTTGTGGCGGGCCATACGCTGGGCCCGCTGATGACCCTGTTGCTGCAGCAAGGGCAGGGCCTGCTCGGCGGCGGCGATGGCTTGCTTGGGCCGCTGCATGCGCATATAGGCATCCGCCAGCCCGACCTGCATTTGCGCGACCAAATGCGGCGCGTCGGCCTTGCTGGCCAGGGCCAGACCCTCTTCCAGCCCACGCAGCTGATCGTCCCGGCGACCCGCCCGCCAGGCCAGAGCCGCCTCATAGCCCTTCATATGCGCCATCGCCAGCAGGTCACCCTGGGCGATCTGCTGGCCCTGCTTCAACCAGCGTTGCGACTCCTGCGCTTGGCCGGACAACTGGTTGAGCACGGCCAGGCTGCCCATGCTCATGACGCGCAAATAGTTGTCGCCGCCGGCCTCGGCGAGTTTGAGGCCTTGCCGCGCGGAGGCCTCGGCCTGACTCAAGACCCCTTCGTTTTGCTGCTTGCGCGTCAGCACCCGCAAGGCCGCCCAGGCGCTGCGGAACTCGCAAGCTTGTTGCACTGCCTGGGCCAACTGCCCGGCTGGGCAGTCGAGTGCAAAGCCGGCCAGGGCTTTTTCGGCCAGTTCGGCCGCTTGCAGGCTGCGGCCCTCGCGGTCGGCTTCTTCGGCCAACAAGACATTCACGCGCGCCTGCTGCAGCGGGTCTTGCGCCAAGGTGTCGGCAATCCGCTTGACCGCCTCGGTATTGCCCGCCAGGACCTGAATGCGCCCTTCGGCCAGCCGCATCTGCTGCTGGCTGCCGGCGTGGGCCGGGTCCAATTGCAGCTGTTGCAGGATCTGCAAGGCCAGCGCGGGCTTGTCGTAGGCGATGCGCAGCAGGCGGGCGAGTTGCGCGTCCAGGGCCGGATCAAAGGGCGCACCGGTGCTGCCTGCCGCCGCCCAGCCGCTGGTGGCCAGCAGACACAGGATGATCAACGGGCGGCGTAGGTCGCCCGCAAACTTCATGATCCTCATGGCTGGATCGGCGCCGGCGGCGCTGGTGGCTCTGGCGGCGCTTGGTCCGGGCCCTGCAAGGCCAGCAGCTTGATGCTGCCCTCATGCCAGGCGGCCTCCATGCGCGCGGCCAGCGCCAACAGGCCCGCTTCGTCGGCGGCGTCTATGGCCTGAATGCCATAGGCCTTGTTGCGGCCATGGGCCTTGGCCATATACATCACGGTGTCGACCAGATCGATGGCCCGCTCCCAGCTCAAAGCCAGTGCATGCGGCGCGACGGGGAAACTGGCAAAGCCGATCGACGCGGTGATCGGAATCAGCTGCGAGCCATGGCTGACCGCCTGCCCGCCAATGCCGCTCAGCAGGCGTTGCGCCCAGGCGCTGGGCGATTTCGACCAGCACGCTGTCACCGGCCGCATGGCCGTAGCCATCGTTGATGCGCTTGAAATGGTCGATGTCGATCAGGAACACGGTGCCGCTGAGCTTGCCCTGGTCGGCCAGGCGCTTGATGGCGGCCTGGAAATGGCGCCGGTTCGACAGCCCGGTCAGCGGGTCGCGTTCGCCTTGCACACGCAGCGCGGCATTGCTGCTGGCCAAGGCCAAGTTGGTTTTGCGGATGCGCTGGTAGGCCAGGCCCAGCAAAACGCCGGACAGCAGCACACAACCGCCCAAGGCCGCCCACAGCCGCAGCCGCAGATCGCGCTCGCGCAGCTGCTCGGCCTTCAAGCTCATATCGCGGTTGAGCAGCTCGACTTCTTTGGCGTGGCGTTCGTCGTCATAGCGGGCCTGCGCCTCCAGCACGGCCTTGCGGGTGTCGGCGCGCAAGGCCTGGTCGATCAGCTTGCGGTACTGGTGATAGGCGTTGGCGGCACCGGGCAGGTCGCCGGCCCTTTCCAGGTAGCTGCCCAGCTCCTGCCAGCCAATCAAGGCGCCACTGCTGGCGCCGCGTTTTTCGTCGATGGCAATGCCGGCCAGGGCATCGCGCTTGCCCTCCTCGATGCGTTTCAGGCCGATCTTGGCCAGGCCCATATTGGCGAGTGCCACCGCTTGCGAGGACAGGTCTTGGCTCGCCAGGGCGAGCGGCAAGGCCTCTTGGGACAGGCGCAGCGCTTCGGCGTAATTGCCTTGCTTCAGATGGTGGTCGGCGTAGTTGGCCAGCGCCAGTGAAATGAAGTCCGCCACGCCGGAGCGCCGCGCGTGAGCGAGAGCCTCCTGCTTGGCCTTCTGCGCCAAGCCATGTTGGCCCAGCTCGGCATAGACGATGCCGCGCAAGGTCTGCACATTCATCAACATATAGGGGTCGGGGTCGCGCTCGGCTTCGCGCAAGGCCTCGGTGATGGTTTGCTCGGCCCGCTCAAGCTGCTGCGCTTCGACATAGGCATTGGCAATGCCGACCAGCGGATCGACCCGGCGCCAGGCCGCGCCGCTGTTCTCGGCCAGCTTCAGCGCCTGATGCAAATTCAGCAACGCGGCGTCGGCATTGCCGGTGTCCGACTGCATGCGACCCAGCGCGGCATGGGCGCGCCGCAGCGCCGCGGTCTGCCCGGGCGCATAGCTCGCTAGCGCGGGCAACTCCTTCTTGGCCAGGTCCAGCTGACCGGTCTGCATCAAGGCGCGCGCGCGCAGCCAGTGCTGGGCCAGCCTTGCCTCGGCCAGATGGCGCGGATGGGGCCAGTCGTCCAGCGACTTCAGGATGGCGTCGGTGCTGGCCTTGTCCCGGCGCGTGGCTGCCAGATTGCCGCGCAACATCAGCAGCTCGAGCAGCTCCGGGCTGCCCGGCTTGAGCCGGCTCTGCAAGGCCAGCAGCGCGCGCTCGCTGTCGGCCGGCTGCAGCGGCCCGGCCCGCTCTATGCGCTCCAGCTCCTTCATCACGGCGGCATTGCTCGCAGCCGGTACGCCGGCGGCGGCTTGATTTGCGGCGCCGGCCGACTCGGGTTTGCAGGCGCTCAAGCCGAGCGTGCCCAGCGCGCCAAGCGCCAGCATCAGCAGGCCAGCGCCCAAGCGAACGCCCACGGCTGACCGTGCCGCGGGGCTGTTTGGCGGTGTGACTCTGCTCATTGGCGTTGCTATCGACATCATTGCGACCGACTTGATTCCCCACGCGACGGCCGGATTGCCGCTGTGCTGCCGAATTGCTTGGGCCCGCGACATATTCACGCCGACTCGCCAGCAGTGTAGTGAAGCCCGGGCCCCCAAAACGCCCGCTGCCGCCGTTTGGCATAGGCATTAGCCCGCAGTGCGGACCGCGGCGCGCCGTGCTTGGCTTCGCAGCCACGGCTTAAAAAGATATTGACTATTCATAAATACTGTAAAACAATCGTTCAAACAGTAGTCGGAACATTATGCGCATCTCCAAATCACAAACCGAGAAGAACCGGCGGCTCGTCATCCAGACGGCGGTGGACCTGATGACGGCCCAGGGCTTCGAGGGCACGACGATGAAGCAGATCGCGCGCGCTGCCGACCTGGGCGACGCGACGATCTACAAATACTTCCCCAGCAAGGAGAAGTTGGTGCTGGCCTACTTTCAGCAGGCGGCGGCGGATGCCTTGGCGGACATGGCCAAGACCCCGGGCCTGGCCAGCTTCACGCTGCAGGAGCGCATGCAGTTGTTGATCGACGCGCTGCTGGAGCGCTTTCTGGCCGACCGCGAATTCGTCGCGCTGGCCCACAAGCTGGTGGCCGGCGCGCCCTTGCTGCTGATGGGCGACGATTTGCCCGGCAAGACCCTGCTCAGCCAAGCTTTTGTCGAGATGCTGGCGCAGGCCGAAAGCAAGGGCGAGATCGCCCCCTGCGGCTTCAAGCCCAGCCTGGCGGCGCTGCTGGCCGATGGCGTTTATGCCATCACCGCCTACTGGCTGCGCGACGATTCAGACGAGTTCGCCAACACCACCCAGATGGTCGATCTGAGCCTGGGCCTGCTGGTGTTGACCCTGCACAGCGGCGTCATCAACAAGGCGCTGGAGTTGGGCGGCTTCATGTTGCGCAGCCAGCTGAGTCGGTTGCTGCGCGATGGCCACGGCCTGCTTGACCTGCTCAAGTTGGCGCGCATGGGGCTGGGCGGGGTCGGCAAATGAAGCGCAGCGAGGTTCAGAAGACAGTCCTGCCTGAGGGCAGCCGCATTGTGCTGACCCTGCCCGGTGCCGACTTTGCCGACAGCTACCGCTTTGCCAGCGCGCAGCCCGAAGCCACGGCGCTGGTGCAGTTTCTGGCCCTGTTCGCGCGCACGCCGGGCTGGATGAAGCTGATGATGGATCTGCGCAACCGGGTGGTGGGCTATGTCGGGCTGAAAAACCTGGGTGGCATGGCGCTGCGAGATCCGGCCAAGCCGGCCGCGGCCTATCAAGTGGGCGAGCGTGTCGGCATCTTCACGCTGCAATATGTCGACGAGCGCGAGGTGATTCTGGAGGATCGCGACAAGCATCTGCAGGTGCAGGTCTCGCTGTTAAGGCTGGGCGCGGACGAGTTGCAGATCAGCACCGTCGTGCATATCCACAACCGGCTGGGCCGCGTCTATATGGCCGTGGTCGGCCCGGTGCATGGCGTGATCGTGCCCTTGCTGCTGCGCCAGGTCAGTCATGTCCACTGATGCACCGCGCACCGGCCGTTTGGCGCGCGGCGCGATCGCCGGGCTGGCGGTGGCGCGGGCCGGCGTCGCGCACTTGAGCCACCGTGCGCAAGCACTGGCGCGCTCGGAGGAGCAGGCCGCGCAGGCTAGGCTGGCGCATGAGGCCAAACTGGGGCGCATTCTGTTCGCTGCCTTGAATCAACTCAAGGGCACGGCGCTGAAGGCCTCGCAACTGCTGAGCCTGGAGCTGGGTTTCTTGCCCGAGGGCATGCGCGCGGAGTTGGCCAAAGCACATTACCAAGTCACGCCGCTGAACCGGGCCTTGGTGATCAAGCTGCTGCGCCAGGAGTTCGGCCGCGGGCCGGACGAGTTGTTCGCGCAGTTCGAGCCGAGTGCTTTTGCGGCGGCCAGCCTGGGCCAGGTGCATGGCGCGACGCTGGTCAACGCGGAGGGCGAAGGCGAGGCTGTCGCAGTGAAGCTGCAGTATCCGGGCATGGCGGCTTCGATAGGCAGCGATATGGCGATGCTGCGCACGCTGTTGCAGACGCTGGGGCGCGGCTCGGACACGCTGCCGAACGCCGCCATCATCGAGCGCGTGCTGGCCGATATCGAGGCCAAGCTGGCCGAAGAGTTGGACTACAGCCAAGAGGCCGAGCAACTGCGCTGGTTCGGACAGGCCTTGGCGGGGCGGCCGGGCTTGGTCGTCCCGCAGACGTTTGCGCACTTGAGCAGCAAGCGAGTCTTGACGATGCAGCGCCTGCCCGGCCTGCATCTGAATGAATGGTTAGCGACGGGGCCCAGCCAAGCCGAGCGGGATCATTTCGGCCAACTGCTGTTCGACACCTTTATGTTCAGCCTGTTCGAGCTGCGTCGGCTGCAGGCCGATTCACACCCCGGCAACTACTTGTTCATGGCCGACGGCCGGCTCGGGCTCTTGGACTTTGGCTGCACCAAGCAGATCGGCCCCATGTTTTGCGAAGGTCTCGCCAGCGCCTGGTCGGCGCTGCTGCGACGGCCCTGCGACTTCAAGCGTGTGCAGCAGGCCTATCTGGACTTGGGCCTGATCGCGCCGAACTTGAGTGCCGCCGAGTTCGGCGACGCCTTGATGCCGGCCTTGGCGGCGACGCAGGCCTGGCAGACGGCGCCCTTTGCGGTGGCGGTCTACGACTTCGGCCGGCACCCGGACATGCCGCGCAGCGATCCTGCGCAACAGCGCCAAGCGGTCCGCTATCTGCAGGCGCTCACGCCTGAGCTGCCCTATTTCGACCGCGCCTACCTGGGCCTGGTGCTGATGCTCAGGGCGCTGGGTGCCAGGGTGCGTACCGGCAATCCGTGGATAGCCTGAAGCCCGCCCCGATCGCAAGAACGCCATTCACAACCCCACCTTCCCGGAGAAGATCATGAGCTCAAAGCACCCCCTCGACGCAAGCCCGCAACGCAAATGGATCGGCCACTGGCTGCTGGGCGTGGCCGTGCTGCACACCTTGTTTGCCTTGGTCTTTCTTCACCAGCCCTTGCAGGACATCGTGCGGCGGGGTGTCTTCAATACCGTGGGGCAGGACCCGTTGACGGCCGCCGCCGTCTGGTTCTTGCTGTTCGCGGCCCCACTGACCTTGCAGGCCCTGGCCATCACGTCCTTGGAGCGCAGTGGGCAGAACGCGGCCCTGCGCCGCCAAGGTTGGGGTCTGCTGGCCATGAGCGTGATGGGCGTGGTGCTGATGCCCACATCGGGATTCTGGTTGGCGATACCGGCCGGCATCGCCTTGATTCGGCGCTCTGGTGCAGCCGTTCAAGCCGCAGCAGCCGCAACCAGCCATGAAGTTCGCTGATACGGATTTACCCCGAGGCCAGCGCGCGTGAGCTGCCACCGATAAGCCTGTTAGACCTCAGAACCGAGCCAAGGGCTCATACACAAATGTCAACCCAACACCACCGTGTAACGGCTGTATCGCTGCCTCCAGAGTCGAGAATTGCCAAAGCCTACGCATTGACGCATCTCGCTGATGCCTACTCGATCGAGCTTCCATCCGCAGCGTCAACCAATCCCGAGCTGTTGGCGAGGTTCATCTTCTCCCACCAAGCGCCGTGGATTGGCAGCCTGCTCGCGGTCCGAGATGCGATCGTCGGTCGGTTCGGCCTCAAAACTGCCAAGCAACTCACTTCACCGGGTGCGCAGAGCGCGACAGGTCGTGTCAGCATCTTCAAGATCTACGGCACCAGTCCGACCGAAATTGTCCTTGGCGAAGACGACAAGCATTTGGACTTCAGGCTTTCTGTTCTCTGTTCCAGCCAGCCGTCGCCAGCAGGCAAACGTCATTTGACTTTGTCCACCGTGGTCCATTGCCACAACCGCCTAGGTCGTCTCTATATTTTTATCATCGCCCCGTTCCACCGCCTGGTCGTGCAATCCAGTCTTCGTAGTGCCGCACGAATCGGCTGGCCGTTGACCACAGAGGCGTGAGATGAACCTATTCAATTGCTCAGATTTGTCGCCACTGTGGCCATTCCCTAGGCCCCGGTGCTTGCTTCGCAAATCACAGCGCAAGGGCGTACGCGCATGACTGCCGCGCCGATCCGGGTGCTGATCGCCACCGCCGGCAGCCATGGCGATGTCTTGCCCTTTGTGGCCCTGGGGCAGGCGCTGGCGGCACGGGGCCACGAGGTCCTGCTGTTTGCTAACCCACACTTCCAGCGCATGGTCGAGCAGGCGGGGCTGCGCTTTGTCGGCATCGGCACGCAGGCGGGCCACCACGCGCTGTTCAGGGCCACGGCCGCCGCGAACTCCACGCGCGCCTTTGAGCTGGTTGCGCAGGAGCTGGCCCAGCTTGGCCCCGCCTACTACCAAGCCATGCAGGCCGAGTTGCGCCCAGGCAGGACGATCTGTATCGGCAACTCGCTGCTGTTTGCGGCGCGCCTGCTGGGTGAAACCGATCGTGTGCCCTGCGCCACCGTGCATTTGGCGCCCTCGGTGTTTCAGTCCGACCTTGCCCCTTCGCGGCTGGCGCCGCGCTGGATCAAGGCGAATAGCCCGGCCTTGCTGAAGCGTCTGGCTTGGTGGTCGTTGGACCGGTTCTTCTACGCGCCGCACTTTGCCGCGCCCTTGAACCGCTGGCGTGCGGAGCTAGGTCTGGCGCCGCAGCGGCAGATTTTCCGCGCGTGGATCCATCAATCCGATCTGCTGCTGGCGCTGTTCCCGGCCTGGTTCGCCGAGCCCCAGCTGGATTGGCCGGCCGACCTGGTCTTGACCGGCTTCCCGTTTGACGATCTTGGCGAGCATGCGCAGCTGCCGCCGGCGCTGGAGGCCTTTCTGGTCGCTGGCCCCGCGCCGGTGGCGTTTTCGCCCGGCACAGCCTCGGCCGGCAACCAGGCTTTCTTCCAAGCGTCCATCGAAGCCTGCCGTTTGGCCGGCGTACGTGGCGTGTTGCTCTCGCATTTCCCCGGCCAAGTGAGCGGCGAACTGCCGCCCGAACTGATCCAGGTGGACTACGCGCCTTTTGCCGCCTTGCTGCCCAGGCTGGCCGCCTTTGTCCACCATGGCGGCATCGGCAGCACGGCCCAGGCGCTACGAGCCGGCGTGCCACAGCTGATCTGCCCCGCCGCCTATGACCAGTTTGACAATGCGCAGCGCGCCACCCGGGCCGGGTTGGCGCTTGAGCTGCAGCTCAAGCAGTACAAGGCGCCCGTCGTCGCAGCCGCTCTGCGTCAACTGGTCAGCGACGCAGGCATACAGGCTCAATGTCGCCAAGCAGCAGCGCGTTTTGAGGCGCCCAATCAAGCCATAGCGATCGCTTGTGATCAGATCGAACGCCGCTTGCTGCCCATGCTGACTACCAAGTAGAAATTGGGGTCAGGTTCATTTATTTGCTAGCGCGCTGCTGGCTTCGCCTTGCTGCGCCGGCGGCCCGCTGTTGCGCGCACCTAACGAGCTAGTCACCGCGTGATTCGGCGGCCCAGCTGCCGGCACAATGCAGCTGCGCCGGGTTGGCGAATTGGGCTTTGCATGATCAAGATCGAACCAAGTGCTGAGTATGGAAAGCGGCTGCGGCGCGCCGCTGCGCTGTTGGCCTTGTTGGGGCTATTGGCCCTGGGCACAGCGGCGCCGAGCTGGGCACAGGTCGCGTCGACCAGCAGCACGCCGGCCGCCGAGAGCCGCCCTGAGGTGATCGCTCCGGCCGATATTCCGGCCCGTGCCGATGCCGATGAGCAGCTGATCGGCGCCGTCGTGCGCCGCGCCCAAAGCACCGACGCGGGGCGCCGCCTGGAGGACGCACTGGCCGAGCGGGCCGAGTCCGTCAAGCGCCTGACCGAGCAATCCAGCGGCAACGCGCTGGCCCTGCTGTCGGTGCGCCGGCTCGAGAGTCTGCGTCGGCATTGGCAGTTACATGAGCGGGAGATTGCGCGTACCCGGGCCGAGTTGACGCGGGTGATGCAGATGCGCTCGGAGGACGCCGCCGACCTGGCCGCGCGCCGCAACACCTGGCAAGCGACCCGCCTGACCGCGGCCGACTCGGCGCCGGCCCTGGTGCAGCGTGTGGATGAGCTGATTGCGTTGGCCCAGCAGGGCGAGGCCGACCTGGCCGGGCCGCTGACCAAGCTGCTCGAGCGGGGCCGCACCGCCAGCGCCTTGGCCGCGCATGTGCAGCATATGGGCAATACCGTGTTGGCCCGTATCGACGATCTGGACCGGCGCTTGCTGGTGATGGACACGCCGCCGCTGTGGCAGGCCGCCGCCGGCGATGAAGTGGCCGAACCGGTCAGTGTCGGTCTGCGCAGCAGCCTGGAGATTGAACGGGGCTTTGCCCGTGACCACGATGCCAGCAGCGCCAAATTGCTGCCGGTCTTGGTGTTGCTGGCGCTGGCGCTGTTGCCGGCGATGTTTTGGCTTCAGCGGCGCGCTCAGCAAATGGTCGCCAGCGGCCAGGCCAGCGCGCTGGCGATGCAAACGCTGTCGCGGCCTTTCGCTGCCTGGCTGGTGCTGGTGGCGCTGGGCGCCATGGTGTACGACCTGCAGGGCCCGATCATGCGCCAGCAGATGGTGATGCTGCTGGCCTGGGTGCCGGTGCTGGTCTTGCTGCAGCGGCGCATCCCGCCGCAAGTGGGGCCCTGGGCCTATTTGAGTGCGGTGTTCTATTTTTTGAATGTGGTGGCTTCCTTGTTTGTCGGCAGCCTGCTGGTCTACCGGCTCGGCCTGCTGGCGCTGAATGTGCTGATGCTGATCACGCTCGGGGTGCTGGGCTGGCAGGCGCTGCGCGAGCCTGCGGTCGCTGAGACCGCTGAGGCAGACGACGAGCCGGTGGCGTTCAGTCCCGCGCCGACTGCTGCCGAAAGCGAGCGTAGCCAGATGCCGAAATGGCTGCCGGCGGCCTTGCTGCTGCTGGCCTGCGCGGTGTTGCTGGCCTCGGCCATGTCGAATGTGCTGGGCAATATTTCGCTCACCACCATGTTGACCGGCGCCGTGTTGGATAGCAGTTATGCGGCCTTGGCGATCTATGCCGGCGCGACGGTGTTGGCGGCGCTGATACAGGTGGTGCTGGCCCGCCCCAAGGTGGCTAGGCTGACCCAGCGCCATGTGGTCACGCTGTTGCCCATGGCGGTGCGCCTGGGCCGCCTCTTGCTGCTGGCCGGCTGGGTGATCTACGCCTTGCAGGACTTCCGCATCTACCGGCCGCTGGCCGAGCTGGTGATGGCGACGCTCAGCTTCGAGGTGCCCCTGGGCGGGCTGACGCTGAGCCTGGGCAGTGTGGCGGCTTTTGTGGTGGCCACCTGGGCCTCGTTCTGGATTGCCCGCGGCGTGCGCAAGCTGCTGGCCGATGATGTGCTGCCGGCGCTCAAATTGCCGCTCGGCGTGGGTCAAAGCGTGGCGACCATCAGCTACTACTGCGTGTTGATCTTCGGCCTGCTGACGGCGCTGGCGGCGGCCGGCTTCAAGGTCGGTGAGTTGGCGATTGTGTTCGGGGCCTTGGGCATCGGCATTGGCTTGGGCCTGCAGGATGTGGTGCGCAACTTCGTTGCCGGTTTGATTCTGATGTTCGAGCGGCCGATCCGGCCCGGCGATGTGGTGGACGTGGCCGGCCTCACCGCCACTGTGCGCGACATTGGTTTGCGCGCCACCACCTTGACCACCTTCGACGGCGCTGATGTGGTGATGCCCAACGGCATGATCCTGGCCGACAAGCTGGTCAACTGGACGCTGACCGGCAATAGCCGGCGCATCAATATCGACGTCAGCACCGGCTATGAGGTCAGCCCCCAGCAGACCATCGCGATGCTGATCGGCATTGCGCAGGACCTGGACGGCGTCGCCTCCTTCCCGCCGCCCTCGGCCTTGTTGACCGGGCTGACGCCGGGTGCCTTGACCTTCAATGTGCGGGCCTGGACGACGCAGCAGGCCGACTGGGTGGCGGTACGCAGCGCCTTTGCGATGCGTATCCGCGACGCTTTTGCCGAAGCCAATATCGCCGTGCCCCTGCCGCAGCTGCATGTGCGCACGAGCGACGGCGAGGTGCTGGGCCGCGGCGTACCGGCGGCTGTAGGACCGACAGCAGTCTGACTGCGCCAACGCTCAAACCCCGAGCGCTTGTGGCGGCCGGGGTGGAATGAGTTGCTTGGGTGATAGGGCAGCTTGGGGTGGGCTGCCCGCCCTGTGCCGCGCGACGATGGCCGCTTGGCTGCTGCTGATGGGCGGTCTTCTGAACCAGTGCATTCAGTGTAGGACGCAGGCCTGGGCAGAAAATTGCGAAGATGGCTTGATTTCGATGATTTTTGGCAGAAAATTGCGTCACCAAATTGAATTGAGGTGGCCAAATGGAATTTGATCGTATTGACAGGCAGATTCTTGAGGTTTTGCAGCAAGATGGCCGCATCAACAACCAAGATCTCGCCGAGCGTGTCGGTCTCTCGCCCTCGCCCTGCCTGCGGCGCGTGCGCGCGCTGGAGGAAAGCGGCTTGATCACCGGCTACCGCGCCTTGTTGGACGCCAAGAAGCTGGGGCTGAGCCTGATGGCCTTGGTGCATATTTCGATGGACCTGCACACGCCCGAGCGCTTTGCCAACTTCGAGGCCGCCGTGCAGGTGCTGCCCGAGGTCTTGGAATGCCTGCTGATTACCGGCCAGGCGGCCGACTACCAGCTCAAGCTGGTGGTGCGCGATATGGATCACTTCCAGAGCCTGCTGCTCGGCAAGCTGACGCGCATACAAGGCGTCACCGGCGTGCATTCCAGCTTTGTCTTGCAACAGGTGGTCAGCCGCACGGCACTGCCGCTGGGCGGCTAAACCCTGTATTCCATCCCCTTGATCCCCTCCATCCAGGCTAAAAAATTCCTCTTAGGCATCTTCGCCGCGCCAAAAGGTTCGGCAGTTTTTCACGCTTCGCCTGGTCTTGTCGCCGACGAGGCTCGTTTGGCAACACGCACTTACATCTCTTTCGTTTCGCGTCGACCTGTTCCGCCATGCGCTCCCTACAGTCCGCAGCCAAGCGCAGCCCTTGTGCTTGCGTTGGCAGTTTGGAGTTTGATCTATGCGGTACTTGTCTTTGCAGTTCGAAACCACGCGCTTGGGCGCGCGCCGGTCCGCCACGCTGGCCGCCATGGCGCTGGCGGTAGCCTCGCTGATGAGCGCCTGCGGCGGTGGCGGCGGATCATCCAGCGATGCAGACGGGCCGGCGGCTGCGCCAACGGCCAGCCCGCCGGTCACGCCGATCACGCCGGCCGCACCGCTGATCGCCAAGCCGGCCAACCGCGAGGAGGCGATGCGCTTTCTGATGCAGGCCAGCTTCGGCCCCACCGAGGCCAGCATCGTCGCCGTCATGGACAAGGGTTTCGAGCCCTGGCTGGATGAGCAGTTCGCCAAGCCTGCCAGCGCGCACCGACTGAACTGGGACGCCTCGGACGCGGCCGTCAAGGCGCTCAAGGCCACTGACTCCGCCGGCACACGTGAAGTGCTGGACTCCTTCTACAAGGTGGCCATCACCGGCGACGACCAGCTGCGCCAGCGCGTTGCCTACGCCTTGTCGCAAATCATGGTGGTGTCGATGGCGCAAGACAATGTGGGCAACCAGCCGCGCGGCGTGGCGTCCTATCTGGACACCCTGTCTGCCAACGCCTTCGGCAATTACCGCGAGCTGCTGGAGCAGGTCACGCGCCATCCCGCAATGGGCTTGTACCTGTCGCATCTGAAGAACCAGAAGGAAGACGCCAAGACCGGCCGGGTGCCGGATGAGAATTTCGCGCGTGAGGTGATGCAGCTGTTCTCGATCGGCCTGATCGAGCTGAACGCCGACGGCAGCCCTAAGCTCGACGCTGGCGCCCCCAAGCCCAGCTACACGGGCGAAGACATTGCCGGCATGGCCAAGGTCTTCACCGGCTTCAGCTGGGACGGCCCCGACACGGCGGATGGCCGCTTCTGGGGCTGGTGCCCCGACTATTGCGAAGCCGACCGCGGCCTCAAGTCCATGCAGGGCTATAGCCAGTTTCATTCGCTCAGCGAGAAGCGCTTCCTGGGCAAGGTGGTGGCCGCCCAGTCCAAGGCCGACCCGGCCGCCAGCCTGAAGGTAGGCCTGGACGCGCTGGCCATGCATGCCAATGTCGGCCCCTTCATCGGCCGCCAGATGATTCAGCGCCTGGTCACCAGCAACCCCAGCCCGGCCTATGTGGCGCGCGTCTCCAAGGCCTTCGGCGGTGGCGATATGAAGGCCATGCTCAAGGCCATCCTGCTCGACACCGAGGCGCGCGACGCCACGGTGGCGGCGCAGGCCAGCTACGGCAAGCTGCAAGAGCCGGTGTTGCGCCTAACCTCAGCCCTGCGCGCACTCGGCGCCAGCAGCGACTCCGGCGCCTGGCTGATCGGCAGCACCGACGACCCCGGCAGCCAGCTCGGCCAGTCGCCGCTGCGTTCGCCCTCGGTGTTCAACTTCTACCGCCCCGGCTTTGTTGCGCCCGGCAGCGAAAGCGGCGCCGCCAAGCTGACCATGCCCGAGCTGCAGCTGGTGCAGGAAACTTCGGTGGCCGGCTATGCCAACTACATCAAGGGCGGCGTCGCCAGCGGCTTCGGCCAGCGCGGGCTGGACTGGAAGGCCGCCCGCAATGACGTGCAGTTCGAGCTGAGCGGCTTGGTCGCGCTGGCGACCAAGCCGGTCGAACTGGTCGATCAGGTCGCCAAGCAACTGCTCGGCGCACGCGCCAATGCGGCGCTGAAGGCCGAGATGGTGGCGGCGGTCGAGTCGGTCAAGCTCGACGCGCTGAAGGCCGACGCCAGCAACAAGAAGTCCGTCGACGACCAGTCGCTCAACCGCGCCAAGCTGGGCGTCTATCTGGCGCTGGTGTCGCCTGAATACCTAGTTCAAAAGTGAGATGGACATGAGCGCTAACTTCAATTCCCCCGCCTCCCGCCGCGCCTTCCTGGCGCAGGCCGCTCGCTTTGTCGGCATGGGAGCGGCGGCGCCTATGGCCATGAACTTGGCCGCGCTGGGCAGCGCCAACGCGCAAGCCGCTGGCGACTACAAGGCGCTGGTCTGCGTCTTCTTGTTCGGCGGCAATGATGCCTTCAATATGGTCTTGCCGACCGACGCCGAGTCTTGGGCCGCCTACAGCCAGGTGCGCAACCAGGCGCCGGAGTCGATCGCCTTGCTGGCCCCCGGCACCGCCCCTCAGACCGGTGCCGCTGCGGGTTCCCCGGCGCGGCTCGGTGGCGTGCTCGCCATCAACCCCATCACGCCGCAGGGCCGCAGCTTCGCCCTGCACCCCAGCATGGTCGGGGTGCGCGACCTGTTCGCCGCCGGCCGCCTGGCCGTCTTGCCCAATATCGGCCCGCTGGTGCGGCCCACCACCAAGGCCGACTTGAAAATCGCCAGCTTTGCGCGCCCTGCCGGTCTGTACTCGCACAACGACCAGCAGTCGACCTGGCAGGCGCTGACGCCCGAGGGCGCCACGGTGGGCTGGGGCGGGCGCTTCGCCGACCTCTTGATGGCCGGCAATAGCCAGCCCATCTTCAGCGCCATCTCGGCCGGCGGCAATGCGGTGTTCCTGAGCGGCCAGCAGGCCCTGCAGTACCAGATCAGCACGCGCGGCGCGATCCGCATCGGCGGCAGCGACAACAGCTTGTTCGGCTCCAGCGTCGCGCTGGAGCGCATGAAATCCGTCATGCGCGGCGGCCGCAGCAATGACATGATTGGCCGCGACCATGCGGCCGTGGTCAGCCGCTCCTTGGCGGCCGAGGCCTTGATCGGATCGGCCTTGCCGGCGGCCAATGCGGCGCCCTATGGCACCGCCGGACTGGCCAATGGTGCGGCCGATCCGCTGCTGCAGTACGACAACCCGCTGACCGGTACCAAGGCCACTAACTCATTGGCTCAGCAGCTGCAGGTCGTGGCGCGCACCATGGGCGCTCGCAGCGCTCTGGGCGCCGGGCGGCAGGTGTTCTTCGTCAGCCTGGGCGGCTTTGACACCCATGACGGCCAGAACCGCGGCCATGCCGATTTGATGGCCAAGCTCTCGCAAGCGCTGGCCTACTTTGACAACACGCTGGGCGCCATGGGCCTGCGCAACAACGTCACCACCTTCACCGCCAGCGACTTTGGCCGCACCTTCACCAGCAATGGCGACGGCACCGACCATGGCTGGGGCGGCCACCATTTCGTCATGGGCGGCGCGGTCAAAGGGCGTGAGTTCTACGGCCAGTTCCCGGTCGTCGGCGTCAAGAACGCCAAGAACAATGATTTCGACAGCAGCCCGAACCAACTCGGCAACGGCAGCCTCTTGCCCGAGACCTCGGTCGAACAACTGGGCGCCACGCTGGGCCGCTGGATGGGCGTAGCGGATGGCCAGCTGAACGATATCTTCCCGAACTTGAAGAACTTTGACGCCGCCAAGCGGGACTTGGGATTCATGACCTAAGCCTTGATCTGGGCGGTATGCGTCAATTTTCGTGCCGCAGCGCTGGTCAGTCGGCTCAACATGCATTAGTATCGCGGCCGTTGGTGCTTGCGTTGTCTGCTCAAGACACGCAGTTAAACGGGAATTGGCAAGGTGAGGCTCTTTTGAGTGTTCGCCCCAAAGTCAAGCTGCCCCCGCAACGGTAAGTGGAAGAAGTCGAGGATCGCATGCGTTCTTTGGCTTCAGCTGATGTCGAAATCCCACTGGATGCTTCAAGCGTCTGGGAAGGGCACATCAGAATTTCCATGAGCCCGGATACCGGCCAACAGGCGACGACACGCGCAAGCTTGACGTCATAAGGTGCATGTCCTGCGGGGAAGCGGGGCGGCGCGTTGTTCAGCGTATTCCCTGATGAAATCCACCCAGACTTAGCCTCAATAGCGCTCGCATCCGCACGCCAGCTTGCCTTGCGTTGCGTTGCGTCGACCTATTCGCTTACTTCCGTGCATCAAGCTCAAACCCTTGCGAGCTTGGCTGCTGCATTGGCGCCAACGCTTTCTCGGCCTTGGCGCCCTACTCATCTGCGCCCTGCTTCGGGGCAGGAGCCCCGCTATGCATATCGAACCCGGCTTGATCGCCCCCGTCAAACTCTTGTTTGCGGCCGGCGCCGCCACCATCGTTTTGGCCAGTTATGTACCGCAGCTTTTGCGCCAACCCGCGCTGCTGCTGCGCAGTCTGTTGGCGGCGCTGTTTTTCTCCTGTTTCATGCAGGCCTTTCACATGAAGGCGGGGCCGTCGGAGCTGCATTTTCTTGGTGTCATGCCGCTCTACCTGAGTTTCGGTTTTGTGCCGACCTTGATCGGCCTGGGCTTAGGCCTGCTCTTGCAAGGGCTGATCTTTGAGCCCCAGGACCTGCCCCATCTGGCGGTCAACTCGCTGTCGCTGATGCTGCCCTTGATGGTCGTGCATTACGGCCTTGCCAAGCGTTTGATCCGCAGCGAAGGTCGGCTGACCGTCAAGTGCTTGCTCAAGCTGGACGCAGCCTATTACGGCGGTGTGTTGGCGATGGTGGGCTTCTGGCTGACGCTGGGCCAGACGCAGACCAGCTTGGCCGAATGGGCGAGCTTCGCCGTCGCTTACGCGCCGGTGGTCCTGCTGGAGCCGGTGGTGACCTTGGGCGTGCTGTGGCTGTTGCGTCCGGCCGGCCTCTTGCGCCGCCAGCATTTTGCTGCGCTGTGCTTTGCGCCCCCTCTGGGCCGAGCATGACGGAGCAAAGCAGCGGCACGGTCTGGTTTGTCGGCGCCGGCCCCGGCGACCCGGATCTGATCACCGTCAAGGGCCGCGATCTGATTGCCCAGGCCGGCGCGATCCTGTTCGCCGGCTCGCTGGTTGATGTGGCGGCCACGCGCTGGGCGCCGCCCGGCTGCGAGATCGCTGACTCCAAGGGCATGACGCTGGAGCAGATGTCGGCCTGGCTGATTGAGCGTGCCGGCAGGCATGCAACCGTGCTGCGCCTGCAGACCGGCGACCCAGCGCTGTACGGCGCGTTGATGGAGCTGGTGCAGCCGCTGGACGCGGCCGGCGTGCCCGTGCGGGTGGTGCCCGGCGTGTCCTCGGCGATGGCCTCGGCGGCGGCGGCGGTGGAGACTTTCACCCTGCCCGAGCTGACCCAAAGCGTGATTTTCACGCGCGTCGAGGGCCGCACTCCCATGCCGCAGGGTGAGGACCTGGCCGCGTTGGCCGCACACCGCTGCACGCTGTGCATCTTTTTATCGATCACTCTGCTCGGCAAGGTCGTGAGCGAGCTGCGTGCCGCTGGCTGGGCCGACGACGCTGCCGTGCTGGTCGTCCACAAGGCCTCCTGGCCGGGCGAGCAACAAATCATCCGCGCCACTCTGGCCGATGTGAAACAGCGCTGCCGCGAGGCCGGCATCGTCAGCCAGTCGATGATCATCGCCAGCCCCACGCTGGGCTCGCGCCACTGGCCGGAGCTGGCCAAGTCCAAGCTCTATGACCCCAGCTTTACCCACCGCTTCCGCCGTGCCAGCGAGCCGGTAAGCCATAACACATAACCAATTATGTTGACGATGAACGAAACCATTCTGTTGGTCGGCCACGGCTCGCGTGAGCCCGGCGGCAACGAGGAAATCGAGACCTTTGCCGAGCAATGGCGCAAGCGCCAGCCGGCCTGGCGGATCGAGGTCTGCTTTATCGAGTTTGCGCCGGTGATGCTGCATCTGGGTTTGCGTCGCGCGGCGCTCGGCGCGCAGCGGGTGCTGGTGCTGCCGCTGATTTTGAACGCGGCCGGCCACGTCAAGATGGACATTCCGCAGGCGATCGACGCCGCCCGGCCGGACTGTCCCGCCACGCAGTTTCTGTACGCGCCGCACCTGAGCGCCTGCGACCCCATCCTGGCACTGTTGAAGCGGCGTTTGCGCCAGGCGATGCTGAGCCTGGACATGCCGGACCCGCGCAACACCGGCGTTGTGCTGTTGGGGCGCGGTGCCTCGGACCGGCAGGCCAATGGTGATGTCGCCAAGATGGCGCGCTGGCTGTTGGAGGAGGGCGACCATGAGCTGGTGGACGTGGCCTTCACCGGCATCACCCATCCGCGCCTGGAGCGGGTGGTGCAGCGCCAGGGCCAGCAGCTGATGACGCAAATCGTCGTGCTGCCCTATTACTTGTTCAGCGGTACCTTGATCAGCCGCATCAAGCGCCAGGTCGAGCATTTGCGCCTGCAATACCCGCAGCTGCGCTTTGCGTTGGCCGACTACTTTGGCGCGGAGCGCGAGATCTTCGAGCTGCTGGAACAGCGCGCCCAGGATCTGCGCGACGGCGCGCCGGCCGCCCTGATGCCTTGCGATGGCTGCAAGTACCGCGAGATCGCCATCACCCTGGGCCATGGCGGCCATCACCATGGCGCCGAGCCGCATGTGCACACGCATGACGATGTTCATGTGCATCACGAGCACCCACACCCACACGGGCACGCCCACGATCACGATCATCCGCACCCCCATGTGCACGCGTCCGCATGAGCCTGCCTCTGAACAATACCGTCACCGAGCAGCTGACCGAGGCCGGCCGCGCGATCGAGCATGACTCGTTCGCGGTGATCGACCGCGAGGTCGGCCCGCACCACTATTCCGCTCAGCAGTGGCCGGTGGTGCGGCGGATGATTCACGCCAATGCCGATTTCGATTTCAACGGCCTGACCGACTTTCACCCGCAAGCGGTCGCCGCCGGCCTGGCCGCCATCCGCGGGCGGCGCAGCCGCGTGGTCGCCGATGTCGAGATGATTTGCGTCGGTCTGTCGCGCCCGCGGCTCGGCCATTTCGGCATCGCCACCCACCAGTTCATCAGCGATGACGATGTGATCGCGCTGGCCAAACAGGAGGGCACGACGCGTGCGGTGCAGGCAATGCGCAAGGCCCATGCGCAGGGTTTGCTGGACGGCGCCATCGTCGGCATCGGCAATGCGCCGACGGCGTTGGTCGAGCTGGTGCGGCTGATCCGCGAGCAGGGCGCGATGCCAGCGCTGGTGGTCGGCATGCCGGTCGGTTTTGTGTCGGCGGCCGAGTCCAAGGACTTGATGGCCGAGCTTGACGACGTGCCCTGGATCATCATCCGTGGCCGCAAGGGCGGTTCGACCCTGGTGGTGGCCGCCATCCACGCCTTGCTGGGGCTGGCCGAAGCGGCCGAGCTGAGCGAACAAGGCTGACCACAGGATGATGGACAAGACCGTCAAGCGCGGCACGCGCACCGGCTTCACCACCGGCGCCTGCTCGGCCGCGGCCGCGCGCGCCGCCGTGCTGGGGCTTGTGAACGGTGCCGTGCCGGAGACGGTGGAATGCCTGCTGCCGAACGGGCAGCGCGTGAGCTTTGCGGTTCTGGACGGCCGGTGCGACGGCAAAACCGCGCATGCGATGGTGATCAAGGACGCCGGCGACGACCCCGACTGCACCGACAAGGCGCATCTGACCGCCGACGTGACGCTGCGCACCGATTTGCAGGGTCAGGTCTTGCTACAAGGCGGTTTCGGCGTCGGCACCGTCACCATGCCAGGCCTGGGCCTGACCGTGGGCGGGCCGGCCATCAATCCGGTGCCCCGGCGCAATATCGAAGACAACGTTCGCGAGGCCGGCCACAGCTTGCTGGACGAGGTCGGCCTGGAGATCGCAATCTCGGTGCCGCAGGGGCTGGAGATGGCCAAGAAGACGCTCAACGCACGGCTGGGCATTTTGGGCGGCATCTCCATCCTCGGTACCACCGGCATCGTCAAGCCCTATTCGACCGCAGCCTACCGGGCCAGCGTGGTGCAGGGCGTGCAGGTGGCCGGCACGACGGGCTCGGGAATGGTGGCGCTGACCACGGGCGGGCGCACCGAGAAGTTCGTGATGGCCGAGTACCCCGATCTGCCACAGGCCTGTTTTGTGCAGATGGGCGACTTCTTGCGCTATGCGCTGGACGCCGCCGTCAAGGCCAAGCTGCCGCGCGTGGTGATAGGCGGCATGGTCGGCAAGCTGACCAAGATCGCCCAGGGCGAGACCATCACGCACGCCGGCCGTGCCGAGGTCGACACCGGCCTGCTGGCCGATTTGTGCGCCGGCATCGGCGTGCCGGCCGATGTTTGCGCCGACATCCGTAGCGCCGAGACCGCACGTTATGCGAGCGAGCGGGTCGAGGCGCTGGGCCTGGTGTTGGAGTTCCATCAGGCGCTGGCCGAGAAGGTGGTGCAAACGCTGCTGGGCCGCTACCCGGCCAAGTTCGAGTTGACCGTGCTGGTCTGTGATTTTGATGGCCGCAAGCTGGCCGAGGCAAGGGGATGAGCGCAGTGAAGATGAATGGTGAGGACACTGCCTACGAAGGCCAGCGATTCAGCAAGGGTCCGCGCTGCCGGGTGATAGGCGTGCTCGACGACGGCCCGGCCAGCCTGGGTGCTGCGGCGCTGGCGCATCTGGGCGCGGCCGATTGCGTGATCGGCGGTGCCCGCACGCTGGCCTTGTTCGATCTGCTGATCAGCCCCGATGCGCGTCGCCACGACCTCGGCGGCGCATTGAGTAGGGTGCCCGAATGGGTGCGCGCCGCCCAGGCCGAGGGCCAGGCCTGCGTGGTGCTGGCCACCGGCGACCCGCTGTGTTTCGGCATCGCCAGCTATCTGGCGGCGCGGCTCTGCATTGACGCGCTGGAAGTGATTCCCAACCTGAGCATGTTGCAACTCGCCTGCGCGCGGCTGGGCCTGCCCTGGCAGGACCTGAAGCTGGCCTCGGTCCACAGCCGCGACGCCGGTGAGTGGTGGGGCGGCGCCGACGCCTCGCATGGGCTCTATGCGCTGCTGCAAACGCTGCGTGGGCAAGACCGGGTGGCGGTGCTGACCAGCCCGGACAACAGCCCCGCCCGCATCGCCCGCATGTTGCTGGCCGAGGGCCTGGGCGAGGATTTTCAGATCGCCGTGGCCGAGTCGCTGTGCCAGCCGTCTGAGCGGGTGCGCGCCGAGCTGGGCGTGGCCGAGGTGGCCGGCATGGCCTTCGCCGAGTTGAACGTGATGTTCTTGCTGCGCCTACAGGCCCGGCCGCGGCCGCCGCTGTTCGGCCTGCCCGACGCGGCCTTCGAGCAACGCCAGCCCGACAAGGGCCTGATCACCAAACGCGAAGTTCGCGCGGTGGCGATGGCTCGGCTGCAGCTGCGCGCCAACAGCATCGTCTGGGATATAGGCGCCGGCTCCGGCTCGGTCGGCCTGGAGGCGGCGCGGCTGTGCAGCGAAGGCCATGTCTACGCGATCGAGAAGAACGCCGACGACTTCGCCATCGTCGGCCGCAATCGCTTGGCCTTTGAGCTGTCTAACTACAGCATTCAGCAGGGCCGAGCGCCCGACGGCCTGGCCGCCTGGCCCGACCCGGACGCCGTCTTCATCGGCGGCTCCGGCGGCGAGCTGGCCGAGCTGATCGCGCTGATCCTGGCTCGCCTCAAGCCCCAGGGCTGGTTGGTGATGAACTTCGTCACGATTGAAAACCTCAGCGCCGCCGTCGAGGCGCTGAAAGAGGCCGGTGCCGACTGGGATGTCTTGCAGCTGCAGGCCTCGCGCAGCAAGCCGATTTTGCATATGCACCGGATGGCTGCGGAGAATCCCGTCTGGCTGGTCTGCGCGCAAGCCGGGGTGAAAACATGACGGGCACACTCTACGGCGTCTCATTAGGCCCCGGCGACCCCGGCCTGATCACGCGCCGGGCCTGGGCGCTACTGGAGCGCCGCGACTCGGTCTGGACCTATCCGGTGCGCAGCCTGCGCAAGGACAGCTATGCGCTGGACATCGCGCTGCGCGGCGGCCTGGAGCCGCCGGCCCAGCACCAGGCGCTGCTGTTCCCGATGACGCATGACGTCGAGAAGCTCGCTCGCCATTGGCTGAAGGCGGCCGAGACGGTGCGCGCGCTGCTGGCGCGCGGGCAGGACGTGCTCTTCCTGGTCGAGGGCGATGCGTCCACCTATGCCAGCTTCGGCTATCTGGCGCGGGTGCTGCGCGAGCTGGATGCAAACGCCCGCATCGAGGTCGTGGCGGGGGTCAACTCATTCAACGCCGCCTGCGCGCGCCTGCAGATGCCGCTGTCCGAGCAGGACGACACCATCGCCATCGTGCCCGCCGCCTACGGCATCGCGGCGGTCGAAAAAATGCTGGACGATTTCGACACCCTGGTGCTGATGAAGGTCAAGCCCCTGCTCGACGATTTGATTGATCTGCTGGCCCGGCGCGGGCTGCTGGCTCACAGCCGCTTTGTTGAAAAAGCCGGCTCGCCGGTCGAGCGCGTCGTCCTTGATGTGGGCAGCCTGAAGGGCGCGACGGTCAATTACTTGTCCCTATTGCTGGTGCGCAATCCGCTGCGCCAGCGCGGCGAGTTGCAACGCGGTTGCCGCAAAAAGACCAGCACCGAATTGGAAGAAGAACAACAAGAAAGTGAAGCCCTATGAATGAGATATATCCTGCCGCGCCGCGCGTGGTGCTGGTCGCCATCACCAAACATGGTGCGGCCCAGGTCGCCAAGCTGGCGCTGGCGCTGCCCACAGCCGCTATTTGCGTGGCGGCCAAGTTCGCGCCCAGCATGGACGGTCTGGTCAACCCGCTGAGCGCCTATGCCGGCGCCTTCAAGGACGAGATCGCCGGCCTGTTTGCGCGTTATGACCAGATCGTCTTCTTTGTCTCGCTGGGCGCGGTGGTGCGCCTGATCGCGCCGCATCTGAAGAGCAAGGACGAGGACCCCGGCGTGCTGGTGGTTGACGATGCCGGCGCCTTTGTGATCCCGGTGCTGTCCGGCCATGTTGGCGGCGCCAACGCGACGGCCGAGCAGATCGCCGCGCTGTTGCAAGCAACGCCGGTGCTGACCACCGCATCGGACGTGGGCAAGACCATCCCGGTTGACATCCTCGGCCGCGAGCTGGGCTGGCGGGTCGAGGCACCCAAGATCAATATCACCCGCGTCTCGGCGGCCGTCGTCAACGAGGAGTTGGTGGCCGTCGTGCAGGAGGCGGGCAGCCCGCTGTGGTGGACCCGGCCGACGCCCATGCCGGCCAGCATCCACAAATTCGAGCGACTGGCCGACGTGGACCTCACTCGCTTCAAGGCGGTGTTATGGATCACCCACGCCGAGGTCAGCGCCGAGCAATGGGCGGCGCTGCATGAGCGGCTGGTGGTCTACCGGCCGCCCTTGCAATGACGCGGCTGGCTGTGGGCTTGGGCTGCGACCGTGGCACGCCGGCCGCGACGATCGCGCAGGCCGTCGACTTTGCCTTGGCGCAGCTGGGCTTTGTGCGCGGCCAAGTGGCGGCGCTGGCCAGCATCGATTTGAAGGCCGATGAGGTCGGCTTGTTGGCGTTTGCGGTTGAACGCGGCTGGTCACTGCGCTTTTACAGCGCAGCCGAGCTGGCGGCGGTGGCGGTGCCGAATCCGTCCGAGACGGTGCGGCGCCACACCGGCACGCCGTCGGTCAGCGAGGCGGCGGCGCTGTTGGTGGGCGGAGGCTCGGCGGCCGATTTGCTGCTGGAGAAGTTCAAGCACTGTGGCGCCGATGGCCGCAACGTCACCGTCAGCGTGGCGCGTTATCTAAACAGGATATTGCAGAATGAATGAAATAACGACAAGCAGCATGGCCGGCAAGATCATGCTGGTCGGCATCGGCCCCGGCAGTGTCGAGCACATGACGCTACGTGCCCGCGCGGCGATTGCCGAGGCCGATGTGGTGATCGGTTATGTCACCTATATCAAGCTGGTAGCCGATCTGCTGGAGGGCAAGGAGGTCGTTCGCAAGGGCATGACCGAGGAGCTGGACCGGGCGGTCAGTGCCCTAAAGCAGGCTCGCCTGGGCAAGAAGGTGGCGCTGATCTCGTCCGGCGACGCCGGCGTCTACGGCATGGCCGGGCCGACTTACGAGGTGCTGTTCCAGGCCGGCTGGACGCCGGACGATGCGGTGGCGGTGGAGATCGTGCCGGGCGCCTCGGCCATCAATGCCTGCGCCTCGCGCGTCGGCGCGCCGCTGACGCATGATTTCTGCTCGATCTCGCTGTCCGATCTGTTGACGCCCTGGCCCACCATCGCGCGCCGGCTCGACGCCGCGGCCGCCGCCGACTTTGTGGTGGCGCTGTACAACCCCAAGAGTGGCCGCCGCACGCGCCAGATCGTCGAGGCGCAGCGGCTGTTTTTACGCCATCGGCGGGCGGACACGCCGGTGGCGGTGGTCAAGAGCGCCTACCGCCGCCGCGAGCGGATTGAGTTCACCACGCTGGACCGCATGAGCGAGTGCGATATCGGCATGCTGACGACGGTCTTGATCGGCAATAGCAATACCGTCATTCAGCACGGCCTGATGGTGACGCCGCGCGGCTATGCGAACAAATACGACCTCGCCGAGGGCGGCAGCACCCGGGCGGGCGAGCGGGCCGGCCGCTCCTTGTCTACCGGCCTGCTGGGCTGGCTGGAGAACCTGCGCGCCGACCACGCGGCCGGCATGACTTTCGAGGCGCTGGCGGCCGAACACCGGCTGCCGCTGGACTACATCCGCGTCACGCTGACCGAGCCGCTGGAGGCAGCCGCCGCCGACGCGCCGGAGGAGGCCCAGACTCAGGTTGAGAGCGAGGTCTGAAGCAAAACACGGCGCGCCGGGGCTGACCCTGGCCGCCACCAACACCTCAGGTGCCCGGGCGCGTCGTTGGACGAGCCCGGGTTAAACGGGAACGGGGTCAGGTCTTGCTAGCAAGACCGGATGCCCCGGCTGCCCCCGCAACGGTAGGTGAGGCTGCATCGTCATGCTGTCGGGATTACCTCGGCAGGGTCACTGAGTCGATACGGCTTGGGAAGACGACGACGCATAGGCGATCTGCTCCCGATGGCGCAGTCGCTGACTCACAAGCCCGGATACCGGCCTGAGGCCGCC
>JADMJQ010000329.1:27775-36397 GCA_018780415.1 Roseateles sp.
CGAAACGCGAGCCCTGCAGGGAACTTGAACAGCGACCGGCCGCGGGGAGCGGATGTCGGCTGGAGCGAGCCGCCGGCGTGCATGACGCAGGCGGCGCCGTTTCGGGCCTGGCATCCCATCCGGCCGGCGCAAGCCCTGGTTTCATCAAGACATGCCACGCAATCGCAATCAGAACAACCGCAAATTTCATACCGCATCCCGCCTGACCTTGGCGACCCTGAGCCTGTGCAGCACGCCCTTGTGGGCGCAGGCCGAAGCCGACGCTGGCGTCATCATCAATGCCTTGCAGCCCGTGCAGGTGCAGGGCCAGGCGCAAAAGCTCGGCGTCTTGCAGCGCCCGCAACACACCGCCTCGCGCTTGGGCCTGAGCCCTTTGGAGACGCCGGCCAGCATCGAGGTGCTGGAGGTCGAGCGGCTGCGGGCGCGCGGCGATGCGAGCGTGGCGGAGCTGGTGTCGCGCAGCACCGGCGTCAGCGCCATTGGCTCGCCCGGCAGCGGCAGCACGTTCTCCAGTCGCGGCTTCAGCGGCAATGATTCGGTCGCGCAGGCCGAGGACGGGCTGCGCATGGCCACCGCCTCGGGCACGCAGTCGGGCCCGGTCGATAGCTTCGGCTACGAGCGCATCGAGATCCTGCGCGGGCCGGCCTCGGTGCTGTTCGGCGACGGCTCGATTGGCGGCCTGATCAATCTGGTGCGCAAGACGCCGGGCGCTGTCGCCAGCAGCGAGCTGACGGCCGGCTTCGGCAGCCAGGGCGAGTACCGCCTGGGCCTGGGCCTGGCGCGCCCGCTGGGCGAAAGCGTGGGTGTGCGCGTCGACGCGCTGGCGACCGGCGGCGATGGCTTTGTTGAGCGCGGCGAGCAGCGCAACGCCAAGCTGATGAGCTTGTTGCGCTGGCAGGCGACGCCCGATCTGCGCCTGGACCTGAGCCTGGATGCGCACCGCGAGCGGCCCACCGCCTACTACGGCGCGCCGCTGGGCCAAGGTGGCCGGCTCTTGCGCGAGCTGCAGGGCGAGAACTACAACGTCGCCGACGCCGAATGGCGGATGGACCAGGACCGCGTGCAAGCGCGGCTGGAATGGCGTTTGAACGAGGCCATCAGCGCGCGCGCCGTGGCCTATCGCTTCGAGGCCGAGCGGCACTGGCAGAACCTGGAGGAGTACGCCCTCAGCGCCGACGGCAAGTCCGTAGACAGATCGGGTTATCTGGGCATTGGGCATGACTTGCGCCAGACCGGGCTGCGCGCCGAGTTGCTGGGGCAGGCGGGCGCCGTCAACTGGACGGCCGGCGTCGAGCAGATGTCGCTGAACTTTGTCCACAGCAATGATCTGTATGAGTTCGATACGGTCAGCACGGTGCCTGTGCACGGCTTTGACCCCGGCCGCTACCTGGCGCGCGCGCCGCTGCTGCCGCGCCAGCGCTCGCAGACCAGCCAGCAGGCCTTGTTCCTGGAGGCTGACTGGAAGCCGCTGGCCGACTGGCATCTGAGCGCCGGCCTTCGCTATGAGCGCAGCGAGGTCGAGCGCGAAGTGCTGTCGCCAAAGCCGAGCAGTTGGGATGGGCGCTTCAGCCCGCTCGCCTGGCGCTTCGGTGCGGTCTACCGGCTGGACGCGGCGCAGAGCTTGTACGGCCAATACAGCAGCGGCACCGATCCCGTCGGCACCATCGCCACGCTCAGCGAAGCAAACGCGAAGTTGCGACTGACCGAGGGCCGCCAGGCCGAGCTGGGCTACAAACATGCCGGCGCGAGCCTTGAATGGACGGCCGCGCTGTTTCAGATCGACAAGCGCCACATCTTGACGCCCGATCCGCTCAATCCCCGCAAGCGCGTCCAGGGCGGCGACCAGCGCTCGCAGGGGCTGGAGTTGGGCTTGAGCTGGACGCCCGCGCCTGCCTGGCGGGTCGATGCCAACACCAGCCTCTTGCGTGCCCGCTACGGCAATTTGTACGACGGGCAGGGCCAGTCCTTGGGCGGTCACAGGCCGCAAGACGTGCCCGAGCGGATGGCGAATTTGTGGCTCGGCTACCAGCAGGGCGGCTACGAGCTGGGCGCGGGCCTGCGCCATGTGGGCCTGCGCTACACCAGCCGAACCAATGATGTGAGCCTGCCCGCCTACACCGTGCTGGACGCCTCCTTGGGCTGGCGCTTCGGCCCGCAGGCGGTGCTGCGCCTGCATCTGCGCAACCTCGGCGACCGCCTCTATGCCAGCAGCGCCTACACCGACGGCCAGGCCCTGCTGGGCAAGCCGCGCAGCGCCGACCTGGTGCTGGACTACCGCTTCAACTGAGCGGATAGGGCACAGGAGTCAGCGGCGATGTGGCGTTACTTTCATCTGATCCACCGCTGGGCGGGTATCTCGCTGGGGCTGCTGGTGTTGCTGTGGCTGCTGTCGGGGCTGGTGATGCTGTTTGTCGCGCGGCCCGAGCTCAGTGGTGCCGAGCGTCAGCGTAGCCTGGCGCCGCTGCAGGCCTCGGCGGTGCTGAAGCTACCCGGTAGTGCCGACGGCCTGCGCCTGCAGCAGCAGCTGGGCCGGCCGGTCTTTCTGCTGCAAACGGGCAAGGTCGTGCAGGCGGTCGATGGCCTGAGCGGCCAGCCGCGCGCTCCGCTGGACGAGGCGCAGGCGCGCCAGCTGGCGGCCGAGTACGCCGAGCGCCTGACCGGTGGGCCGTTGCGGATCAGCGGGCTGGAGCTGCTGGCGCGCGACCAGTGGACGGTCTATGGTCGTTTCGACGCGCAGCGGCCTCTCTACCGGGTCGAACTGGACGGCGCAGCGGGGCTTGAGCTCTATATCGGCCAGCGCAGCGGCGAGCTGCTGCTCGACACCACGCGCTGGGAACGCGGCTGGAACTGGTTGGGCTCGGTCACCCATTGGCTTTACTTCACGCCGCTGCGGGCCCGGCCCGCGCTGTGGCGCCAGGTCGTGCTGTGGAGCAGTGGCGTGGCTTTTGCGATGTGCGCGCTCGGTGCGGTGCTGGGCCTGCAGCGCTTGCGGCTGCGACGCCGCTACGCCAGCGGCAGCGTCTCGCCCTACCGCGAACGCTGGCGGCGTTGGCACCATCTGCTGGGCCTGGGCGGCGGCCTGTTCTTGCTGACCTGGTTGTTCAGCGGCTGGCTGTCGATGGGGCCTGGGGGGTGGCCGGGCGGTGGCGGTGGTGGGGCGGCCGCGCAGCAGCAGCAGCGCTGGCGCGGCGCCGAGCTGCGGCCCGAGGCCTGGACGCTGCCGGCTGATTTGAGCGGTATGGTGGAGCTGGCGGGCTTGCGCTTTCAAGGCCGGCCGCTGTGGTTGGCCAGCGCGGCGGCGGCGCCAAGCCGGCTGTTGAGTACGCAGGGTCAGAATACGCAGGGTCAGGTCTTGCCAGGCGGACTGAGCGAGGCGGAACTGCTGGCGGCAGGCCAGGCGCTACGGCCCGAGCTGACCGTGCGCGCGGCAGCTTGGCTGCACCAGGCCGACAGCTACTACTATCCGCTGCGCCACCATCCGCGCGAATTCCCGGTCTACAGGGTCGAGTTCAGCGACGACAGTCTGTACTATCTCGACCCACGTTTGGCCCGGGTCGCGCTGCGGCTGGATGCGGCCGGCCGTTGGAGTCGCTGGCTGTTTGATGGCTTGCACAAATTTGATTTCCCACCCATTGCCACCCATGGCTTGGCGCGCGACGGCCTGATCATTGCGTTGAGCCTATTGGGCCTGGCGCTGGCCGCAGCCGGCAGTCTATTGGGCTGGCGGCGCCTGCGCGGCAAACCTCCACTGAAGAAACGGAGCTCGACATGAGCGAGGAATTACTGGCCCAGGTCCAAGCGGCCGCGCCTGACAACAAACCCAAGATTGGCGCGTACCGGCGCCATCTGCTGGTCTGCACCGGCACGCGCTGCACGCAGGACGGCGAGTCGCAGGCGATCTTCGACAGCCTTGGCGACAAGTTCAAAGCCGCCGGTTTGCACGAGGGCGAGATGCGCGTCAAGCGCAGCCGGGTCAGCTGCTTTGCCGCTTGCAAGGGCGGGCCGGTGATGTGCGTGCAGCCCGACGGAGTCTGGTACTACCAGGCCAGCGGCGCCAACCTGGACCGCATCATCAACGAGCATCTGGTCGGCGGCCGGGTGGTGGAGTAGCTGGTGTTTCATCGGGGGCCAGGTCTTGCGGATGAGGACTCACAGTGAGCGGCCGTGTCGCCCTCGTCGGCGCCGGGCCGGGTGCGGCCGATCTGCTCAGCCTGCGCGCCTTGCGGCGCATCGAGGTGGCCGAGGTGGTGGTGCATGACCGCCTGATTGATGCCGAGGTGATGGCCTTGATCCCAGCCGCCGCCGAGCGCATCGACGTCGGCAAGGCGGCCGGCCGGCATGCGGTGCCGCAGGCGCAGATCCACGACATCTTGATCGCGCAGGCCCGGCTCGGCCGGCGCGTCGTGCGGCTGAAGGGCGGTGACCCTTTTGTGTTTGGGCGCGGCGGCGAAGAAGTGCTGGCGCTGCAAGCCGCCGGCGTGGCAGTCGAGGTGGTGCCGGGCATCACCGCCGCCAGCGGTTGCGCGGCCGCGGCCGGCATTCCGTTGACGCATCGCGGCCTGGCGACCTCCTGCGTGTTCCTGTCCGGGCACCTGGCCGACCAAGCCACACCCTTCGAGCAGCAGCTCGATTGGGTGGCCTTGGCCAAGCCGGCGCAGACGCGGGTGTTCTACATGGGGATTGAGCGGCTGGCGGCCATCGCCGCGCATTTGATGGCCCATGGCTTGCCGCCCGACACACCGGCCGCCATCGTGCAAGACGGCACCCGCAGCGGGCAGCGCGTGCTGGCTCTGCCCTTGAACGTGCTGCTGGGTTGTGCGCCCGCCTATGGGCCCAGGCCGGGGCTGTTGATCATTGGGGAGACGGTGGGGCTGAGTGGCTTTTTTAGGCGTGGGGAGTGTTAGGGCCTAACGAGGCGACCTTCTTTTTTGTCCAGCAATCCACGCCCCTCAGGTGCCCAGGGCGCGCTGTATCGACATCGCCGCATCGGTGCTCAGATGCCGCAGGGCGGCTTGCTCGCGCTGGCCCCAGACGGCACTTGCCGCGCGCTCCAGCACCAGCACGCCGAGGTTGCCGTCGTCGCCAATCATCGGCGTGAACATCCGCAGCACTTGGCCATCACGGGGTTCGCTGCGTTCCACCCAGTCGCGCCAGCAAGACGCGCAGGCGCCGTCCAGCGCGTCGGCGGCAATCTCAAACGCCAGGCCCTCATGCTCACCGCGCGCTGACTCGGCCATGGCCAACTGCTGACCACCCGGCCGCGGGCGGTAAATGGCCAAGACCTCAAGGTCCAGCAGCGACTTCAACGCGCGGCTCAGCGCCGAGAAGACCAGGCCCGGGCTGGGCTGGCGCCAAATCTCGCGGCCCGCAATGACCAATTGCTGCAACTGATCATGTGCGCCCTGCAACTTGAGTAGGCGTTCTTCATTGGTCTGCGCCAGGCGGCGCGCCAGCTGGCGTTCGTTGCGGGCCACCTCGGCCTGTTGGCGGCTGTGTTTGGAGGAGGTATTCCAGGCCGTCTGGCGTGCGGCCATCGCCCGCTGCGCCATCGCATAGGCCTGCTCGAAGCGGCCGGCTTGGCTCAGCATATCGGCGGCGGCGTCCAGCAGGCTGGCCGGCGTTTGGTAGCCGGCCACCGCTTCGGCCAGCTCCAAGGCCTGGTTCAGCCAGGCCAGCACCATGTCCGGCGTGCCGCCGCCGCGCCGCTCAATCTCGGCCAGCAGCTGGCGCAGCTCCACCAGCATGACTTTTTGCTGCTGCCCGGCCATCGCTGTGGCGGCGTCCAGTGCCAGCGTGCGGGCCTCGTCCAGGCGCTTCAGATGCATCAGCGCACGCGCACGCCCTAACACCACATCGCTATGCATATCGGGCGCATGGGCGAGGTTCTCGCGCTGGCCCAGCAACTCGAAATGGGCGAGTGCCTCGGCGTAATGGCCGTCGTCGAGTTCGGCCTGGCCGAGATAGTTCAAGGCCATCATGGCAGCGCGGCTGTGCGGGTGGCGCTGCAAGGTCTGCAGGCATTCGCGCAGCAGCTCACGCGCCGATTCGGTCTGCCCGACCCGCCGCAAGGCCTCGCCGGTATGCGCCAGGCACAGGCCGATCGCGCCCGGCCACTGCACCTTGCGCGCCAGGGTCAGGCCTTTTTTGAGCCAACGCAGCGCCGACTCAAAATCCGAGATGCTGGTGTAGGTGTAGCCCTGGTTGGAGGCCGCGGCGATGGCCCGCCGGACTTGGCCGGTCTCCATGCTGCTCTCGTAGGCCCAGTCCAGCCAGCGGCTCGCCTCGCCGTAGTTGTCGGCCAGGCCTTGCTCGAGCGCGCGAAAGTCGGCCAGCGCGGCCGCGCACATCGGCGACAGGCCCTCGATGCTGTGCGGCAGCTGTTCGGACCAAGTCGCCTGCGCCAGTTCAAAGTCGCGGAACAAGTCGGAGCGTGCCAAATTGGCGCGTAAGAACAGTTGGCGCTCGCCGTCATTGGCCTGGTCGGCACAGTCCAACGCGCTTTGCAACGCGTCGCGCTGCAGATCCACCTCTCCGCAATCGAACCGAATGCATGAGCTCAGCCAGTGCAGATCGGCCAGCCCGATCGGGTTGGGGTAAGCGCCGAACTCGGCGCCGGCCTTGGCCAGGCTGTCCCAGGCCTGCTCGTGGCGCATCATCAGCATTGCCACCTCGCCCTGCACCAGGTGCAGGCGTCCGCGCATCGAGGCCAGCACGGCCGGGTCCATAAAGGCCGTTTGTTCTTGTTCCTGCGCCAGCTCCAGCAGCAGCTGCGTCGCTAACGTCAATGCTCGCGGGCTGTTCAGCTGGCGTGAACCCCAGGCCACAAACAGGCGCAGGCTCCAGTCGTTGCGCTCGCTCAGCAACTGGCTCGCGGCCAGGACCTCGCGCTCCAAGGGGAACAGGGCCAGCTCATGTGAAAACACCGCCATCGCCATCACCTCGTCGCATTGAGATCGGATGCGGCTGAGTCTAAGCGCTTGCGGTGTGGGGCGGCGGGGGATATGGGTGGTGAATTGGGGTCTGGGGCGCGATGGGCTTAGTTGAAACGAAAGCTCACTCCCCCAGCACCCTCAAGATCTCCGCCCCATAGGCCTCCAGCTTCTTCGCCCCAACGCCGCTGATTTGCGCCAATTCATCCAGCGTTTGCGGCTGCTGCTTGGCCATCTCGGCCAGCGTGACGTTTTGGAAGATCACATAGGCCGGCAGGCTGTGCTCTTTGGCGACTTCGGCGCGCCAGGCTTTGAGTTGATCAAAGCGCAGCTGCGCTTCGTCGTCCAGCTCAATCGGCGCCGCACTGCGGCCCGATGTTCCAGGCTTGGTGCCGACGCGCGACTGCTTGCCCTTCTTCGGCGCTACCGTCGGCACGCGCAGCAGCAATTGCACCTCGCCCTTCAAGACCGCACGGGCGCTGTCGGCCAGGGCCAGGGTCATGTATTCACCCTCGGTCACCACATGGCCCAAGGAGATCAGCTGGCGCAGCACGGCGCGCCATTGCTGCTCGGGCAGGTCGGCGCCTACGCCCCAAGTGCTCAGCGTTTGATGGCCGTACTGCGTGACCTTGTCGGTCACCTTGCCGCGCAAGACGTCGATCAAATGACCGGCGCCAAAACGCTGGCCGCCGTTCTGGTGGAAGCGGTAGATGCAGCTCAGGAGCTTGCGCGAGGCGTCGGTGCCGTCCCAAGTCGCCGGTGGGTTCAGGCAGTTATCGCAATTCCCACAAGCGTTGCTGGCTTCGCCGAAGTAACTCAATAGCCGCACGCGCCGGCAATCCGTCGCCTCGGCCAGCGCGAGCAGCGCGTCGAGCTTGCCGCGCTGGCCCTTCTTGAATTCTTCGCCGGCCGGGCTCTCGTCGATCATGCGGCGCTGATTCACCACATCGGCCAGGCCATAAGCCATCCAGGCCTCGGCCGGCGCACCATCACGGCCCGCGCGGCCGGTCTCCTGGTAATAGCTCTCGATGTTCTTGGGCAGATCCAGATGGGCGACAAAGCGCACATCGGGCTTGTCTATGCCCATGCCGAAGGCGATCGTCGCGACCATCACGACGCTGTCTTCGCGCAAGAAGCGGTCCTGGTGGCGCAGCCGCACGCTCGCATCCAGGCCGGCGTGATAGGGCAGGGCCTTCAGCCCTTCGGCTTCTAGCCAGGCGGCGGTTTCCTCGACTTTTTTGCGGCTCTGACAGTAGACGATGCCGGCATCGTCTTCGTGTTCGTCGCGGATGAAGCGCAAGAGCTGTTCGCGCGGCTTGTCCTTTTCAACGATGGCGTAACGGATATTGGGCCGGTCAAACGAGGAGATGAAGATCTGCGCGTCTTCGAGCTTGAGGCGCTCGATGATGTCGGCGCGGGTCAGGTCATCGGCGGTCGCGGTCAGCGCGATGCGGGGAACCTCGGGGTAACGTTCGTGCAGCAGGCTGAGTGCCAGGTATTCGCTGCGGAAGTCATGGCCCCATTGGCTGACGCAATGCGCCTCGTCGATGGCGAAAAGGCTCAAGAGCCCGCGCTCGTACAGCGAGTCCAGCTGCGCCAGAAAGCGCGGGTTGGTGATGCGCTCGGGCGCGGCGTACAGCATCACCAGGCGCCCGCTCATCATCTCGCGCTCGACGTGCGCGGCCTGCTCGCC
>JADMJQ010000329.1:36407-36724 GCA_018780415.1 Roseateles sp.
GGAGTTGAGGAAGGCGGCATGCACGCCGGCCTCTTCGAGCGCGCCGACCTGGTCATGCATCAAGGCGATCAAGGGGCTGACGACGATGCTGACGCCTCGGGCCGCGCGGTGGCGGGCGATTGCCGGGATCTGGTAGCAGAGGCTTTTGCCGCCGCCGGTGGGCATCAAGACCAGGGCGTCGCCGCTGGCGGTGACGTGATCGACGATCTGGCCTTGGGCGCCGCGAAAGGCGCTGTAGCCGAACACCTGCTGCAGGATGGCGAGGGGCGCTGCTGGGGATGGGGGGGCTGTGTGGGTCATTTTCGAGCGCAATGGTA
>JADMJQ010000064.1:0-5646 GCA_018780415.1 Roseateles sp.
CTGACGCCCTGCCAGAACGGCGGCAAGGAGCCGACCGAATAGAACACGCCGGACAAAAACGTCATCGGCATGATGACGAAGTTCTGGAAGCCGGCCAACTGGTCGAACTTCTCGGCCCACAGGCCGGCGATCAGGCCCAAGGTACCCATCATCGCGGCACCCAAGAGCGCGAACACCAAGATCCACAAGGGCTGGCTGACGCCCGGCGGCGCGAACCAGACCGTCACCACCAACACGCCCAGGCCGACCACCATGCCGCGCACCATCGCCGCGCCCACATAGGCAACGAACCAGGCCCAGTGCGACAGTGGCGTGACCAGCAAGAAGACCAGATTGCCGGTCACCTTGCTTTGAATCAGGCTGGACGACGAATTGGCAAAGGCATTCTGCAAGATGCTCATCATCACCAGGCCGGGGATCAGAAAGCTGGTGTAGCCGACCGTGCCGTAGACCTTGACATGGTCCTCCAGCACATGGCCGAACACCAGCAGATACAGCACCGCAGTCAACACGGGTGCCGCCACCGTCTGAAAACTAACCTTCCAAAAGCGCAGCACTTCCTTGTAGAACAGCGTGCCGGCGCCCTTGAGTTGAATCGTGCCGCTCATGCCGCCACTCCCTTTTTCTTATCTTCTTCATGCATGATTTCAAGGAACACGTCTTCCAGGTCGGCACGGCCTATTTCCAGATCCTCAATCGCGCAGTTGGCGGCCCGCAGCGTGCCGAGGATCGCCTCGACCTCCGCCGCGTCATGCGCCTTGATCTGCACAATCCGGCCGGTGATGCGGGCTTGCGGCGCCAAGACTTCAGGCAGCGCGGCATCGGTCTTGAAGCGCAGCATCGTCGACGCCCTGCCCTTCAGCAGCTCCGAGGTGCGCTCCAGCGCCACCACGCGGCCCTGCTTCAGCATCGCGATGCGCCCACACAAGGCCTCGGCCTCTTCCAGGTAATGGGTGGTCAGCAAGACGGTGTGGCCTTCGCGGTTCAGGCGCGCGATGAACTGCCACAGGGTCTGGCGCAACTCCACGTCGACGCCGGCGGTCGGCTCGTCCAGCACGATCACCGGCGGGCGATGCACCAGGGCCTGGGCCACCAGCACGCGGCGCTTCATGCCGCCCGAAAGCTGGCGCATATTGGCATTGGCCTTGTCGGCCAGGCCCAAGTTGTGCAGCAACTCGTCAATCCAGGCATCGTTGTTGTGCACACCGAAATAGCCGCCCTGAAAACGCAGCGCCTCGCGCACATTGAAGAAAGGGTCGAACACCAGCTCCTGCGGCACGATGCCCAGGGCACGGCGCGCGGCGGCGAAGTCGCTGACCACGTCATGGCCCTGCACCAGCACCCGCCCACCGCTGGCCTGGGCCAGCCCGGCCAGGATGCTGATCAAGGTGGTTTTGCCGGCGCCGTTGGGGCCCAAAAGCCCAAAAAATTCGCCCTGCGCGATATCGAAGGAGACGCCGTCCAAGGCCTTGACCAGTCCCCCGCTATAGCTTTTGCTGACGTTCTGAAACGAAATGGCCGGCATGGCGCCGGCACGGGTGGAGACAGGTGATTGCATGCAGCGATTGTAGGAACAGCTTGGCGGGCCTGCTCGGCTGGGGTTGCTATGCCGCGAAATCGCGCAAAACCCCACAGACCGGCACGGGCTTGGTGCCAGAATCGGCGCAGGAGAAACAAAGCTCAGCCATGGCAACCAAAAAACCGCCGCGCCGCACCGCCGAGCGCATTCTTGAAGTCACGCTTGATCTGTTCAACCGTTTTGGCGAGCCCAATGTCTCAACCACTTTGATCTCGGCTGAATTGGGCATCAGCCCCGGCAACCTTTACTACCATTACCCGGCCAAAGACGAGCTGATCAACTCACTCTTCGGTCGCTTTGAGCGTGAGCTGATTGACTTGCTGGGCGCGGCCGACAATGTAACTAACGTCGAAGATGCATGGTTGTTTTTCCACATGCTGTACGAGCTGATCTGGAAACACCGCTTCCTCTACCGCGATCTGAATGATTTGCTGTCCAAGAACCGGCGCCTGGAGATGCATTTCCAAACCGTGCTGACGCAAAAAGCCCAGGCCATGCGCAATGTGCTGGCGGGTCTGCAGCATGGCGGCGCGCTGAAAATGGACGCCCGCGAGGCCTTGCCCACGGCCAATGCAATGGTGGTGCTGTTGAGCTACTGGCTGAGCTTCGAGTATGTGCGCGACCCACGCCATGCGCTGGAGCCCGAGCAAGCCGGCGCCGCCCTGATGCGCGGCGCCTTCCACGTCTTGAGTCTGCTGCTACCTTATCTGGAGCCGGCTTCGAAAGAGCATCTGTTCGCACTCGCCAACCAGTATCAACAGCAATAAAGGAGACAAAGAAAATGGCCAAATGGACCGCCTTCCCCTATGACAACAGCGCCTTTCAATACAGCCCGGCCACGCTGAAAAAGCACTGGGCCCGTTTGCATGCCGGCGACACCGAGCCCTGGCCCAAGGACGCTGCCGTTGTCGCCGCCTGGATTCACTTCCACGCCGGCGAATTCCAGCTCGCCTATGAAGCCGGCTTGGCCGCCGGCAGCGCCGGCACCAGCGTCGCCAACAAGGCACAGGCGATCTATGCCAACTACCTTGAGAAGAAGGAAAAGGCCAAGCTGGAGATGTTTTTGGAAGTGGCCGAGCGCGCCGCGGCCCAGCAGGCCGAGGACCCCAAGAACCCGAATGCCTACTACTGGCAAGCCTATGCAATAGGCCGCTACGGCCAAGGCATCAGCATCGCCAAGGCGCTGGCTCAAGGTTTGGGCAGCAAGGTCAAGAATGCACTCGAAACCACGCTAGAGCTGAGCCCCAAACACGCCGACGCGCATATCGCGCTGGGCGCTTTTCACGCCGAGGTCATCGACAAGGTCGGCAAATTGCTGGGGCGCACCCAAGGGGCGGACAGCGCTACCGGACTGAAGATGTTCGAGCAGGCCTTGAAGCTGAACCCCAGCAGCGCGATCGCCATGATCGAGCGCGCTAACGGTCTGGTGATGCTGGAAGGCGACAAACGGATGAAGGAGGCCGAGGCTCTGTACGCGGAAGCCGCCGCCTGCCAAGCCATGGACGCGATGGAGTGCCTGGACGTTCAAATGGCCCGGGAAGAACTTGAGGATTGAACGCTTGAGCGCCAGGCTTGAGTAGCGGGCTTTAACTGCAGTGAGGCGTGCGGTTTCTCACGCTTGGCGCGGGAAATAGGCAACTTACCCCCCGCAATCACGCGTGGTCAAACCAAGCCTCGGCGTTTAAGCTGTGCACCCTGAGTCGCCGAATTCGAATGGAGCAAACGCTCCGTTCATTCAGCCCCAAGCGCAATTTTTCACCGAGGTTTGAACATCATGAAACGCACTCTGTTGGCCCTGATCCTGACTCCCCTGGCTGCCATCGCGATGGCTCAGTCGCCTGAAGCGACCGCACTGCGAGTTGAATGCGCCGCCAAGATGGCGCCCGTCACCGAAGCCAAAACCGGCGCCGCCAAAGAGTACCAATTCGTCTACAGCAAGGGCGAGTACCGCGGTGAAAAGCAAAACGGCAAGCTGATCGGCTGCACCGAGGCGCAGTACAGCGGCTACCTGGCCAGCGTTGACCCCACCCGCGTGATGTCGGCCTACCCAACCGCCGCCGGCCGCCCCAGCATCAAGCCCAACCTGAAGCCAAACCTGGCCGATCAGGCCGTCAAGGCCAAGTAATTCGCGCTCTATTCGACCCAGGGCAGCATCATCGTCAAGAGCAGGAGTTTGTCGAACTCAGGCTCAAAGCGATCGATGATGCCTTCGGGGTCGGGGCATAAGGTGCTGTCGGTGATCAAGCCGAACTGCACCCGTCCCGCATAGGTCAGGATGCTGACGCCGACGCCAATATCGCCCGACTGCGGCACCCAAAACATCAGCCGCTCGACCTGCGAGCCCAGCATCTGCAGCGGCTGCGTTGGGCCCGGCACATTGGTCATCACGGCGGTTGCCTTCTTGGCAAACAAATTCAGCATCGCCGTCTGCACCGGCTTGATCAGCAAGCCCGCCACCGACAGCAGGCCAAAGGCCAGCACCGGCTGAAAGCTGCCCTTGAGCTCATTCATACGGGCTTTCACCGCATAAAGCCGCTCGATCGGGTTGGCGATCCCGATCGGCAACACCAAGGGCACCAAGCCAAAGCGATTGCCGAGCTGATAACTATTGGCCAATGGCCGCAGATTGACCGGCACCATCGCCCGGATCTCCTTGCCCGCCACGTCCTCATCACCCTTGCTCTGCAAATAACTGCCGATGGCCCCGGCAACGCAGCTGAGCAAGACATCATTGATCGAGGCACCCAAGCCCTTGCCGACCGCCTTGACGGCGTCCAGCGGCAGATCATTGCTCCAGGCCACGCGCTTGCTCTTGCCCGGCTTGCCCTTTAGCTGCGTATGGGAGTCGTCCGGCATGAAGGCAAACGCGGCGATATCGTTGACGGCCTGATAGCCGATGCGCGCCATATCAACCGAAGCGTCGAGCGGATGATGGGGGTGGTTCCAGGCCTCGACCGACTTGGCCACGCCCGAGCCGGCCGCGCCGATCGCCTTGATCGCCAGGTCGGCCATCGGCCGCAGCAGGCTGTCGGTCAACCAGTCGCGGTCATCGCGCGGTTGCTGCTGACGCTTGGGCGGCGCGCGCCCGCCGTCGGTAATGGACATCATCACCGCGGTCAAGGCGATACCGTCGCCGATGCAATGATGAATGCGCATGATCAGGCCGCTGCTGGCACCTTCATCGCCGTCGCCGTCACCGTCACCGTCACCAAGATCCTCAATCAGATGAAACTTCCAGAGCGGGTGCGCCGGGTCCAGTGGCTCCATCGCCAACTCACCCACCCGCTCTTTCAGGGCCTCTTGGCCGCTCTGCCCGGCCTTGCCGCGCACCGGCATCAGCAGTTCGGCCACCACATGGCGGTCAATGTCGAAGTCCTGGTCGTCCACCCACTGGGCACCCAGCGCATCCTCGACGACGCGCTGATGAAAGCGGGTGTATTGCAGCAGCCTAGCCTGCACCCGCTCCTTCAAGGCCTCCAAGGTGATGGACGGGCGTATATACCAAACGCCGACAATCATCATCAAATTGGACTCGGTGTCCATGCGTAACCAGGCGGTATCCACCTTGGACATGCGTTCAATCGCTTGCGACAAAACTGTCTCCTAGATTTTGGTATGCGCTGCCTACACAATGCTGGTTAACATCAAGGCTGTCTATCCCGATTGTTACCACTATTCAAGGAGAACTCATGAGCCTTCAGGACCAATTCGACGCCGCCGTGGCCGGCTCCAAGCAATTACCGGAGCGCCCGGACAATATGACCTTGCTCAAGCTCTATGCCTTGTTCAAGCAAGGCAGCAGCGGGGATGTGGAAGGCTCGCGCCCCGGCTTCACCGACATGGTGGGCCGCGCCAAATGGGACGCCTGGAACGAGCTGAAGGGCCAGAGCCAGGACGAAGCCAAGCAAAGCTATATCGATCTGATCGAGTCGCTGAAGTAATTCGCAGCTTCAGCGCAGCCAAGCCAAAGCCGAGCCTTCATGCTCGGCTTATTTTTTGGCCTTGGGCTTTTTTGCCGGCTCGGCGCGCAGCAAGCTGTCGAGCTCCTTCTGGATCTCGCCCTCGAT
>JADMJQ010000064.1:5656-17274 GCA_018780415.1 Roseateles sp.
GTGCCCCTGAAGGCGCCCAGCAAGAAGCCCAGCTTGGCGCTCAACTCAAAATGCTTGGCCGCCACGATCAGCTGCCCCTTGACGCCCGAACGGCAAAACTCGACGGTGTCGCTGGTCTCACCCTCCAGCACGGTGCATTCCATATCGAATTTGCTCTCGACCTGCTCGGCCCAGGCCCAGGCGATCTCGCGCGCGCGCTTCAGGCCCAGCTCATGATCGCGGTGAATAAGAATATCGGCCATGTTTTCAGTCTCCAGTGTTTTCTCTCAGCAATTCGGTGCGCCGACCGTCCTTGGGCAAAGCGGCCAGCCGTTTGACCTCGGCGTAAAAGCGCGGCCAATCATGGCCCTGGCGTGCCAGCAAGGCATCAAACGCCGGGGTCAGATCGGAATAGGCAGACAGTAGCGCAAAACTGGCATTGTTGGCGCGCGCAAACCAGCCGTCATAGGCCGCGTCGCCACCCCAATCCTCGGTCTTCAAGCGCGCATAGTCCTGCCGCATCTCTTGCAGCAAGGCCGCCTTGGCCGCACGCTTGGCTTCGTCGGTCAAGGCCTTGCCATACAGCGCGGCCAGACGCTGCCGGTATGCGCCGGTCAAGGCGCGGAACTGCTCGCGCCGCTGCAAGCGCAAACCATAGGCAGCTCGCTCGGCCGGGCTGGCTTGGGCTTGCAGCCAAGCCTCGGCGCCGCGGCGCTCGACCAGGGTGGCAAAAGACTCATTGAATTGGGTGTCATCGGCTGCATAGGCGACTTGATGTGCCAGTTCATGAAACAACATGCCGGCCAGCTCACCGGCTGGGTACTTGATGAAGGTATTGAGCAGCGGGTCGCCGCCGACGAAATTGCTCCAACCCAAGGTCGAGTAGGCCGGCACGCCGTAAACCAGCACCTCCAGGCCTTCGCCCCGCAGCTGTTCGGCATAGGCATCGGCGTCCGCGCGCTTGAAGTAACCCCGATAGCCGACGCAGCCCATCACCGGAAAGCACCAGGTCTTCAGCGTCAGATCCAGCTCGCCCGTGGCGACCACATTCCAGACCGCCGCCTGCCGGCCCAGATCGGCATAACGGCGGTAGCTGTCGTTGTCCGGCAGCTTCAGCGCTTCGACCGAAAAGGCGCGCAGCTGCTGGCTCAGGAGCAAGCGCTCGCGCAGATCGGCGGCCAGCTCGGGCTGGGCCAGGAGCTTGTCGACCGGCTGCGCGGCCGCCATCAAGCTCAGATGGCCGCCGACCGACTGACCCAGATACGCCGTCTGTGTGCACGCACTCAGCAGCGCCGCTGCGGCAAGCAGAGCCAGTAGGCTAGGCTTCACTCGGCCGCCGTACCCTGCCAGGCCTCGATCTCCACCAAGCAGTCATAAAAACTCGGCGCCCGGCCCATATCGGTCAGGCGCTGATGGGTGACTTCGTTGACATTGCTGCCCGCAACGCCGAGCTTGCGCCACCACACGCCCAGGCCGTTGACGACACCGGGCCGCGCCCGCTGGCTGACGCGAGCGCGGCAGGGGTAGCTGCCGCGGTCATTGAAGATGCGCACCATCGCGCCATCGACCAGGCCGCGGGCGGCGGCATCCGTCGCATGGATCTCGACCAGAGGCTCGCCCTCGATATCGCGCAGGCTCTTCACATTGACGAAGCTGGAATTGAGGAAGTTACGCGCCGGCGGCGAGATCATCGCCAGCGGGAAGCGCGCCGCCAACTCGGGGCTGGAGGCTGCGCTCTCGTAATTCGCCACATGATCGGCATCACCGCATTGCGCCCGGCCGTTGGCGGTGAGAAAGCCGCCATTGGCAAACGGCGCCTCGGCCAGCGGCAGGCGCTGCCAGCCTTGGGCGCGCAAGGCGTCGAAATCGACGTCGGCGCTGAAGGCCTGGCGCGCCAGCTGCTCATCGGTATCGGCAAAACAGGCGTCGCTGAAACCCATCGCCGCGGCCAGCTCGCGGAAGATTTGCGTGTTCGGCTTGGCCTCGCCCAGTGCTGCTACCGCCTGTTCGTTGATCAGGATGTCGGTGTGGCCATAACTGGTGTGCACATCCAGATGTTCCATCTGCGTCGTAGCCGGCAACACATAATCGGCCAGATCAGCGGTGTCGGTCATGAAATGTTCCAGCACCACAGTGAACAGATCGGCGCGCTGAAAGCCCTTCACCACCTTGGGCGACTCGGGCGCCACCGCGACCGGATTGCTGTTGTAGACGATCAGCGCCTCAATCTGCGGACCGAACTCGGCGCCGGTCGGGCGCAGCAGATCGTCGCCAATCGTGCTCATATTGATGGTGCGGCTAGGCCGGCCGGCACGCAGCTCGGGCCGCTCCAGATCGCCTCGCTTGTAGGGCGCGAACCAGCCCGAGCTGGACAGCAGCAAGCCGCCGGCGCGGTGCCGCCAAGCGCCGGTCAGGCAGGGCAGCAAGGCGATCAGGCGCACCGCATTGCCGCCGCCGCGCACCCGCTGCATGCCGTAGTTCAGGCGGATCGCGGCCGGCGCGCTCAGCGCGTAGTCGCGCGCCAGGCCGCGCACCTCATCGGCCGAGATGCCGCAGACCTCGGCCACCCGCTCGGGCGGCCAGGCCAGCGCCCGCTCGCGCAGGCCGCCGGCGCCCTCCCAACCGTCGACATGCTGGCCCAGATAGTCCTGATCCAGCCAATCGTTGGTGATCAGTTGCTGCATCAGGCCCAGCGCCAGCGCGCCGTCGGTGCCCGGCATCAGGGCGATGTGCTGATGGCATTTGTCGGCCGTCTCGGTCTTGCGTGGGTCAATGCAGATCAGCTTGGCGCCGGCCCGTTTGGCCTGGTTGGCATAGGTCCAGAAATGCAGATTGGAGGCGATGGAATTGCTGCCCCAGATCAAGATCAGCCGGCTCTCGGCAAAGTACGGCAGATGCATGCCCAGCTTGTGGCCATAGGTCGCGGCCAGCGCTGCCCCGCCGGCCGAGGCGCAGATGGTGCGGTCCAGCAAGGAGGCCCCGAGGCGGTTGAAAAAGCGTCCGGACATCGCCTCACCCTGCAACAGGCCCATGGTGCCGGCATAGCTATAGGGCAGGATGGCCTGCGGATCACGGGACGCAATCTCACCCAGGCGGGCGGCGATATCGGCCAGGGCGGTGGCCCAGCTGACGGCCTCAAAACGCGGTGCCTCATGCTTGGCGCTGACGCGTTTGAGCGGCTGCAGCACGCGCTCGGCGTGATAGGTGCGCTCGGCATAGCGCGACACCTTGGTACAGAGCGCCCCATGGGTGCTGGGGTGGTCGGCGCGGCCCTGCACCTTGATGACACGGCCCTTCTCGACCGTCAGCGCCAGCGCGCAGGTGTCGGGGCAGTCATGCGGGCAGGCACCGTTGACGATGGTGGTTGGCTCGGGAGCGTGAATGGCTGAGACTTCTTGCATGGCCGAACTATTGCACATTGGGCGGATACTTGGCCGCGGCGAAGTCGAACTGCGGGAGTAAGCAATGGATACCAACGCATGGTTGATGGGCATCGGCGGCGCGCTTTTGCTGGCGGCGCTGACCTGGGCTGCCGCGACGTGGTGGTTCGGCCGCAAGCTTTTGCGCGCGGCGCTGCGCACTCAAAAACTGGAGAAGGCCCGCCAAACCCTGACGCAACAGAACGCGCAGGCGAGCCGGCAGATCGAGCATTTGCTGATCGAGGTGGCCGAGTTGCGCCGCCAAATGAGTCGGCTGGACGCTGCCAAAGCGCAGCAAATGCGCGTCTCCGCGGCCAGCCAGGGCTTTGCCGACAGCGGTCCCTTCGTCGAGGCGGCCGAGCCGGTCGAGACGCCCGCCGACGGCTTCGCCGATACGCATTTCTTCATGCCCAAGAAGCTATGAGGTCAAGGCTAGGCGCCAGTATCTGGCCGCAAGGCTGGCATTAAACTGCAACCCATAGGGTCGCTGCCTTCGCCATCGACCGCCACGAAAGAGCCCATGAAGCTGATCGATTCAATCCTGGCCGACGCGCCCAGCATTGCCACCTTGCGACGCGATATCCATGCGCACCCGGAGTTATGTTTTCAGGAGCAACGCACCTCCGACCTGATCGCCAAGGCGTTGACCGACTGGGGCATCCCGGTGCATCGCGGCCTCGGCACAACCGGTGTGGTCGGCATCGTCAAGAGCGGCACTTCGACGCGCGCCGTCGGCCTGCGCGCCGACATCGATGCGCTGCCGATGACCGAGCACAACAAGTTCGCTCACGCCAGCACCTATGCCGGCAAGATGCACGCCTGCGGCCATGATGGCCATACCGCCATGCTGCTGGCGGCGGCCAAGCATCTGGCGACCGAGCGCAATTTTGACGGCACGATCTATCTTGTCTTTCAGCCGGCCGAAGAAGGCGGCGGCGGCGCCCGCGAGATGATCAAGGACGGCTTGTTCACGCTGTTCCCGATGGAGGCGATGTTCGGCGCCCACAACTGGCCCGGCATGGCGGCCGGCCAGTTCGCTGTCAAGAACGGCCCGGTGTTCGCGTCCAGCAACGAGTTCAAGATCACTCTGCGCGGCAAGGGCGCCCATGCGGCAATGCCGCATTTGGGAATCGACCCCGTGCCGGCCGCCTGCCAGATGGTGCAGGGCTTTCAAACCATCATCAGCCGCAACAAACGGCCCAGCGACGCCGGCGTGATCTCGGTCACCATGATCCACACCGGCGAGGCCACCAATGTGATCCCCGACAGCTGCGTGATCGAGGGCACGGTGCGCACCTTCACCTTGGAGGTGCTGGACATGCTGGAGCGGCGTATGCGGCAAATGGCCGAGGCCACCGCCCAGGCCTTCGAGCTGCAATGCGAGTTCGAGTTCCGCCGCAATTACCCGCCGACCATCAACCACGAGAAAGAGACCGAGTTTGTGCGCCAGAGTCTAGGCGCCATGGTGGGCAGTGCCAATGTGCAGGAGTTCGAGCCGACCATGGGGGCCGAGGACTTCAGCTTCTTCCTGCAAGAAAAACCCGGCTGCTATTTCCTGATCGGCAATGGCGACGGCAGCCACCGCGACGGCGGCCATGGCATGGGGCCTTGCATGCTGCACAACCCCAGCTATGACTTCAATGACGAGCTGATCCCGCTGGGCGGCTCGATGTGGGTGCGGCTGGCCGAGCAATGGTTGAACACCCCCAGGCCATGAGCGCATGGAGCGCAATCAGCGCGGCCGGGCATTTTTCGCAGACCTATGACGAGGCGCGGGCCAAATTCCTGGCCTCCGCTGAGGCCGCCGGCCTGGACCCCGAGCCGCATTGGCACCCCTTGCTGGGGCGCGACGGCGAGCGCCTGGCAATGGACGTCGTGCGCCAGGGGCCGCGCCATGCACAGCAGTTGCTGATCATCAGCAGCGGCTGTCACGGCGTCGAGGGCTTTGCCGGCAGCGGCATACAGACAGGCTTGCTGAGCGACCCTAGCTGGCTGGCGCAAGTGCAGGCCAGCGGTGTGGCGATTGTCTACATCCATGCCCTCAATCCGCATGGCTTTTCCTGGTGGCGGCGAGTGACGCAAGAAGGCGTTGACCTGAACCGCAACTGGCATGACTTTCACCAACCGCTGCCGCATAACGCCGGCTATGACGAGCTGGCCGCCGCCTTGATCCCCGCCGTGTGGCCGCCCGGCCCGGAGGCCGAGGCGGTGCTGGCCGACTATGCCGCCCGCCATGGTGACAAGGGCCTGCAAGCGGCCATCACCGGTGGCCAATACGCGCATGAGCTGGGCCTGTTCTATGGCGGGCGCGCCCCGACCTGGAGCCAGCAAACCCTGCGCCACATCATTCAGGAACAGGCCCAAGGCGCCGAGTCGATTGCCTGGATTGATCTGCACACGGGGCTGGGGCCTTGCGGCCATGGCGAGCGCATCTTTGCCGGCCCGGCCGACCCAGCCGCGTTAGCCCGCGCGCGCGGCTGGTGGGGCGAAAAGGTCACTAGCATGACGGACGGCAGCTCAAGCTCGGCGCCCCTGGTCGGCCTGATGTGGAGCGTGGTGCCCGACTTGCTGCCGGCCGCCCGCTACACCGGCATTGCACTCGAATTCGGCACCCTGCCCTTGGCCCAAATGCTGGACGCCCTGCGTGCAGATCATTGGTTAGAGGCGCACCCGGAACGCCCAGCCGCGCAGGCCCGCGCCATCAAACAACAGATTCGCGACGCCTTTTACGTTGACCGCGACGATTGGAAACAGCTGCTGCTGAGCCAGGCCCGCGAAGCTTGCGGGCAAGCATTACAAGGATTGGCAAGCAATGATGACTGAGCTGGACCCCACCCGCGCTGAGACGATTCAACGCGAGACGCAAGACTGGCTGGAGAAGGCCGTCATCGGCCTCAACCTCTGCCCCTTCGCCAAGAGCGTGCATATCAATCAACGACTGCGCTATGTGGTCAGCAACGCGGCCACGCCGGAGGCGCTGCTGCAGCAGTTGGCGCATGAGTTGCTCGGCCTGATGCGCGCCGATCCGGATGTGATTGAGACCACCTTGGTGATTCACCCGCTGGTGCTGGAAGATTTTCTCGACTTAAATGACTTTCTAGGTGCCGCCGATGCGCTGGTCGAGGACCTGGAGCTGGACGGCATTCTGCAGATCGCCAGCTTTCACCCTGACTATCAGTTTGCCGGCACGGCGCCTGAGGACATCAGCAACTACAGCAACCGCTCGCCCTACCCCACGCTGCATCTGCTGCGCGAATCCAGCATCGCGCGCGCGACCGAGACCATGGCCGACACCGACGCGATCTACGAGGCCAATCTATTGACCCTGGAGAAGCTGGGCCTGGACGGCTGGCGGGCACTCGGTTTGAAAGCCCGTGGTGATTGATTGTTGCTGCGCTAGGCGAAATCGCACTTGAGGCGCGCAATTCAAGTCAGAATGCGGCTCATATCGGCGCACCGCGCGCCCTGCAAGGCTTTGAGAATCGAGGCCTGCCGAAGCGCTGAGCCACCGCGCCTCGGCAGCCGCCGAGACTGAATGAAGAGGCCCGATTGAGCAGAAACAAATCCAGCTCACTGTTTGTCGCGATTGCGCTGGGCGCGAGCATTGGCTTGTTGCTGCCGGCCCTGATCGTCGGCGGACTGTTGATAGGCCTGCGCGAGCCGCAGGCGGCCGAGGCGGCGCTGCAGCGTGACCTCGAAGCCAAGCTCGACGTGCTGGTCAGCAGCCTGCCCGAATTGCTCTGGAACCTGGACACGGTCGCCGCCCGCGAGGTGGTGGCCGCGGTGATGAAGTCGCCCGACGTGGTGCGGGTCACGGTCCGCGATGCGTCGCAAGGCGCGCCCTTCATCGAGATGAGCTTCCCCGAGCGGCAAAAGGGTCTCAGCGTCAAGGGCGAGCGGGAAATCTTTCGCGGCGTGGCCCGCATCGGGCATTTGCGCGTCGAGGTCGACGATCACCTCAGCACCGCCGCCTTGACGCGCCAGCGTTGGCTCTATGGCGCCACCGTGGGCGGGCAGTTGCTGGCGTCCTTGGCCTTGATCCTGGCGCTGCTGAATTCCAGATTGATGCGGCCGCTGCGCGAGTTGGGCGGCTTCGCCAACGACCTGGCCCAAGGCCGCTTCAGCGCCCAACTGCCACCCGGTCGCAATGATGAGATTGGCCTGCTCGGCGGCCATCTCGAACATATGCGCGACGCCTTGCAGCAGCAGTTCGACGCCCAACGCGCCTTGATCGAGCGGCTGCGCGGCATGGCCGAAACGGTGCCCGGCGTGGTCTATCAGCTGTGCTTGAGCCAAGACGGCCAGTTCTCGTTCGCCTATGTCAGCGAGGCCGTGAAGGACTTGTTCAATCTGTCCGGCGCCAATCTGGAGCTGGACGCCCAGCCCTGGTTTGATCAGATCTCGGCACAAGATCGCCAGCTGGTGCGCGAATCCCTGCTGGCCTCGGCCCGCAGCTTGAGCCCCTGGCAGCAAGAGTTCAGGACCCCGCACAAAGATGGTGGCGAGCGCTGGATCTATGGCAATGCGATCGCCCAACGGGAGCCCGGTGGCAATGTGCTCTGGCATGGTTTTTTGACCGACATATCACACCAACGCCGTGACGCGCTGGAGCTGGTGCGTTACCGCCTGCATCTGGAAGAGCTGGTCGAGGCGCGCACCGCCGAGCTGGCCGAGGCCACCAAGGCGGCGCAGGCGGCCAGCCTGGCCAAGAGTGCTTTTCTGGCCAATATGAGCCACGAGATCCGCACGCCTATGAACGCCATCATCGGCCTGACCTATCTGGTGCAAAGCGACAGCACCGAGCCAGCCCAGCAGCTCAGGCTGCAAAAAGTTGCCGACGCGGCCGAGCACTTGCTCAGCATCATTAACAACGTCTTGGACTTTTCCAAGATCGAGGCCGGCAAGATGCAGCTGGCGCACAGCGACTTCAACGTCGCGCAGGTGCTCGACAACGTCTCCAGCATGCTGGCCCAACGTGCCAGCGAGAAGGGCCTGCAAGTGCAGGTCGAACTGGCCGAGCCGCTGGCCAAGCAAGTCTTGGTCGGTGATGCCCAGCACATCACCGAAATTCTGTTGAACTTTGCCGGCAATGCGGTCAAGTTCACCGAGTCAGGCTTCGTCAAGCTGGTGGCCAGCGTGGAGGCCGATTTAGGCGCCGCGCTGAGGCTGCGCTTCGAGGTGCAAGACAGCGGCATCGGCATCAGCCAGGAAGCGCAAGCCCGGCTGTTCCAAGATTTTGAGCAGGCCGACAGCTCCACCACCCGGCGCTATGGCGGCACGGGTCTGGGGCTGGCGATTTGCCGGCGCCTGGCGGCATTGATGCATGGCGAAGTCGGCGTGCAAAGCAGGCCCGGCGCGGGCAGTCGTTTTTGGTTCACCCTGAAGGTCGACAAGGGCCATATGACAGAGATGGCCCAGCTGGCCGCGTTGGCCGCGCCGCCGCCGGCTTCGCGCGGCGCCGTCGCGCGGGAGTTGCTGCAACAGTTCAGGGGCCCTCGCGTGCTGCTGGCCGAGGACAACGCCGTCAACCAGGAGGTCGCGGTGGCGATGTTGGGCAGCGCCGGCCTGGTGGTCGATGTGGCCGGCGACGGCCAGGAAGCGCTGCGCATGGCAGGCGAATATGACTACGCGCTGATTTTGATGGATGTGCAGATGCCGTTGATGGACGGCCTGGCGGCGACGCGGGCGATTCGCGGCAGCGCGCATGGCCGGCACACGCCGATCTTGGCGATGACCGCCAATGCCTTTGCCGAAGAGCGCCAGCGCTGTCTGGATGCCGGCATGAACGACCATGTGGCCAAGCCGGTGGTCGCCGAACAGCTGTTTGCGACCTTGCATATGTGGTTGAGCCGCAGCCAGAAAGCTCGCACACTGGGCCTCCCGACAGCCACCGATTAGGCTCATGAATATGCGCAAAGCCATCGCCTTTGCCAGCCCCGTGCTGCTGTGTTTGGGTCTGATGACTCAGGCCCTGGCCCAGCATTTGACGCTGACCACCGAGGAGTACCCTCCCTACAATATGCGCGACGCCAAGGGTCAGGTCGGCGGCATTTCGACCGCGATCGTCAAGGCCCTGCTGGCCGAAGCCGGGCTCACGTATGAGCTGAACATCTACCCTTGGGCCCGCGCGATTTCGATGGCCCGCGTGCAGCCCAACACCTGCGTCTACTCGATGTCACGCACGCCCGAGCGAGAGTCGCTGTACAAATGGATTGGCCCCCTGGTCTACAACGACTGGGCGCTGTTTGCACTCAGCGATATGCCGTCGGGCCTGCCGTCAACCCAGCCGACGCGGCTCGATCAGCTGATGGAGGCGCGCATTGGCAGCTATCAGGGCGACGCCATCGTCAGCTATTTGCAGACCCGCGGCCACCGCGTTGACGTGGCGCCGTCGGACGATGTCAATCCAAAGAAGCTGCAATTGGGCCGTATCGACTACTGGGCCACCGGCCGCCTGATCGGCCAATACCGGCTGCAACAACAAGGCATTCAGGACATAGTCCCGGTGCTCGATTTCAATCGCACCGAGATGTACTTGGCCTGCCATACGCAGATGCCGGACGACTTGGTAAAACGGCTCAATGCCACGCTTGCCAACCTGCACAAGCAAGGCTTGATCCGAAAAATCTACGCCGGCTTTGGCTACGCGCCGTAGCTGTTGCCAGTTAGGCCATCACGCCTCAAGGCCCGCCGGACGATTCCTTGATCAAGCGCCCCGAGCCGGCCTGAATCGGCCTGGCGTTCATCGGGTAAAGCCGGGCGAAGATGGAAATCTGCTGGTTTGACAGTTGCACCGGTGAGCGCAACACCATCCACAACACGCCCTCGGAGCAAGGCGGCGTGGTCAGCGAGCCCATATAGGTGAAATAGCTGCGATCCTCGGGCAAGAGCTGGTTCAGGTCGAGCAGGCCGGGCGCGGCCAAGGCTTCACCCTTCTCCAGCGGAAGATTGTTCCAAATGGTTTGAATCAAGGCCTGATCGCGGCCGCGCTCCAGCAGCACCGCCACCACACCCAATTTGCCGTCGGCGTCCTTGTGCACCAGGTGGGCGACCATATCGAACTGGCGGCCATTGATGCGTTCTTCGCTGGGGCGGTGGAAGTGGAATTGCAGCAGCTCGAAGCGTCGCCCCATCACCTGCAAGGCGTTGCCGGGCGCCACATTGACTTGAATCGTGTGGCCGTTGTCCAGCACCGAAAAACCACTAGGCCGATAGTCGAAATTGATCTTCTCGAGATTGACGCGTATGCCGTCACGGATATCGATCGGACTCTGCCGGGTGCCGATCGCACATTGGCGGTTCTCCGGGCTCAGCTCACCCCAGCGCTCCGGCGCGCCATCACCGGCGTAGCCCCAGTGGGCATGCTCGGCAGCGCTGTGGGCCGACGACTCGCCCTTCTTGCTGCCTTTGTCGGCGGGCTTGCTGGATTTGGCCGCTTTGGCCGACTTGCCGTCCTTGCCCGCCTCGTCATGCCCCCCGGAGGCATTGACTTTCATCGCCGTTGCCGCCGCGTCGGCCTTGTTGCTCAGGCGTTCGGCCAAGCGCTGCCGCAGCACATCCAAGGACTCCTCGGCGGCTTGCGCGCCGGCCGCGCCGGCGCAGCCCACGGCCAGCACTGCGATTTGAATCAACACCCTTGCGTAACCCAACAACTTCACTTGCATGCGATGCTCCCGCACCTCGGTGCGCCCTGACGCCTAGGTCTTCGGACGTTTGAGCCGCAGCTTGAGTACTTGTCCTCACTTCAATTGCCGCTTGACGGCAATCCAGGCGAGCAGGCCTATGCTCATCAAGCCCATCGAGGTCAGCGCCAGCGCCACGGTGGAGTGCATCACCAGCGGTGCGACCACGCCGGCCACCACGCCGTTGGCGGCGCTGCCTATGCAGGCCTGCAGCGACGAAGCCATGCCGCGCCGCTCCGGCACCTCGTCCAGCGCCAGCAGCGTCACCACCGGCACCATCAAGGCCCAGCCGAACGAGAACGCACCAATCACCGGCAAGGCCCAGAACGGGCTCGGCGGCAGCGCCAGGTTCAGCGCGACATTGAGAGCCGCGAACACAAACATGATGATGAAACCACGCTTGATCTGCTGCTTGGGTTTGATTTTGCCGGCCATCCGACCGCTCAACCAGGCGCCGCCCATGATGCCGCCGATGGCGAAACAGAAGAACCAGAAAAACTGCGTCGGCGCCAGCTTCAGATGCTCACCGACGAACACC
>JADMJQ010000064.1:17284-36500 GCA_018780415.1 Roseateles sp.
ACACCGGCGCTGCCAGCACATAGAGAAACATGCCATTGAAAGGAATCCCGCTGGCCAGCGCCAGCAAGATGAAGCGGCGGTTGCTGCAAAGCTGCCAATAGCCCCGCATCAGCGGCCTCACATGAAAGGGCTGCACCATATCGGCATGCAGGGTCTCGGGCAGCAAGCGCCAGTTGGCCACAAACAGCAGGGCGCCGACAAAAACCAGGAACCAGAAGATCGCGTGCCAGTCGGTGTGCACGAACAAGAAGCCACCGATCATCGGCGCGATGGCCGGCGCAACGCCGAAGAAGATCGTCACCTGGGACATCACCCGCTGCGCCTCGGACGGCGGGAACATATCGCGGATGATGGCGCGTGACACCACCATGCCCGCACCCGCCGACATGCCCTGCACGGTGCGCCAGAACACCAATTGCCCAATGCTGCCCGACAAGGCGCAGCCGACCGAGGCCAGCGTGAACACCGCCATGCCCCACAGCACCACCGGGCGGCGACCGAAGCTGTCGGACAGCGCGCCGTGGAACAGGTTCATCACCGCGAAGCCGAACAAATAGCTGGACAGCGTCTGCTGCATCTCGACCGGTGTGGCCTGCAGGGCAGCCGCAATGCCGGCGAAGGCGGGCAGATAGGTGTCGATCGAGAACGGCCCGATCATGCCCAGGCCGGCCAGCAAAACGGCCAAGGCCCAGCGCGGGGCGCGCCACAAATGACTGGCTTCGGGATTCATAGAGGGGCGCGGGCAAGCCGTATTTTCTGAGCAGCCGGCAGTGTACGGCCGGCCCTAAACTGGCGCCCTCTACGGGTATTGCCAAGCGAACAAGCGATGAATGAATTTTTGAATATCGGCGTGATCGGCCTGGGCGTGATGGGCCAGCGCATGTTGGCAAGGCTGGCCGGCCACGCGCGGCTGCGGCCGGTGAGCGTCTGGGACGCCGATCCAGCCGCCGTCGCGCGCACGCTGCTGAGCTATCCGCATTTGCGCGCCGCCGCCAGCGCCGAAGCCCTGATCGCCGAGCCCGGTCTGCACAGCCTCTATATCGCGACGCCGCCGGCCCCGCATATGGCGCTGTCCCAGCTCGGCTTTGACGCCGGCTTGGCGGTGTTTTGCGAGAAGCCGCTGACGGTGGACTTCGCTGCCGCCCGCGCCTGCATTGCCCGCATCGAAGCCCAGGGCCAGCGCGCGGCGGTCAACTTTGCGCTGGCCTCCTCACCCGGCTTGGCGCTGTTGCTGGCTTTGGCCCGAGAGGACTGGCGCGCGGTCGAGCTTGATGTGAGCTTTGCCAACTGGCCGCGCCCCTGGCAGGCGGCAGCCGGCGCTTGGTTGGCCGAGCGGCTCGAAGGCGGCTTCAGCCGCGAGGTGCTGTCGCACTTCATCTTCGTGCTGCAGCGCGTGTTGGGCCCGGCACAGGTGCTGAGCAGCGCGGTGGGTTACCCCGAAGATGGTCGCAGCGCCGAGACTGCGCTGCGCGCCGAGCTGGTGGTGGGCGACGTAACGGTACAAATCAACGGCAAGGTGGGAGGCGAGATTGCCGATCAAAACCGCATGCTGTGGCGCGCCGGCGGGAGCGAGGTCGAGCTGCGGCAATGGTTCAGCGAGATCGAGCAACGCGGCCGTGAGACCCAAACCCCGCCCCAGATCGACCAGCTCGATCAATGGGCGGCCCTGATCGAAGGCCGCCCGCACAGCCTGCCCGGTTATGCCGAGGCACTGGCCGTGCAAGAGACCATCGAGGCGCTGCTGCGCTCCTGATCAGGCCGCGGCCGACCTAGGCCGCGCCGGCCAGCTTGAACTGCGCAATCACCTGCAGCAAAGCGGCCGCCTGATTCTTCAAGCTCTCGGCGGCGGCCGCGCTTTCCTCCACCAGGGCGGCGTTCTGCTGGGTGCCCTGATCGATCGAGGCGACGGCCAGGTTGACCTGGCCAATGCCGCTGCTCTGCTCGCTGGTCGAGGCGTTGATCTCGGCCATCAGGTCGCGCATGCGGCGCACTTGGCCGACGATATCGCCCATCGTGGAGCCCGCCTCGCCGACCAACTGGCTGCCGGCGTCAACCTTTTGCACGCTGACGCCGATCAGGCTCTTGATCTCACGTGCCGCCTGAGCCGAGCGTTGGGCCAGCAGCCGCACCTCGCCGGCCACCACCGCGAAGCCACGGCCCTGCTCACCCGCTCGCGCGGCCTCAACCGCCGCGTTCAGCGCCAGGATATTGGTCTGGAAGGCGATGCCATCGATGGTGCCGATGATGTCGGCAATCTTGCGGCTGGAATTGGTGATCTCGCCCATGGTGTTGACGACCCGCTGCACGACCTCGCCGCCACGCCCCGCCACGTCGACGGCGTCACCGGCCAGTTGGCTGGCCTGGCGTGAGCTCTCGGCTGTCTGCTGCACGGTGGAGGTCATCTGCTGCATCGAGGCCGCCGTCTGCTGTAGTGCGCTGGCCTGTTGCTCGGTGCGGCTGGACAGATCCTGATTGCCGGTGGCGATCTGCTGCGAGGCAGTCGCAATGCCATCGGCCGACTCGCGCACCTGGCCAACCATGCTGACCAGGCTGCCATTCATGCGCTTGAGCGCGGACAGCAGCTGACCGGTCTCGTCATGGGTATCAACCACGATCTCGGAGCTGAGATCCCCCGCGGCCACCGCCTCGGCCAGGTGCACGGCCCGCAACAGCGGCCGGGTCACGGCATTGCTCAAGAACCAGCCCATCAGCACCGCCGCCAGCACCGCCACCACGCTGGCGCCCACCATCATCAGCCGGTCATTGCCATAAGCCTGCTCGGCGGCCTGTACCCGCTCACCCGCCTGCTGCTGCTCGTAGGCGATGAACTCGCCCGTCGCCTTCAACAGCGCGGCCAGCAGCGGCCGGCATTCAGCATTCATCTTGCTCACGGCCTCGTCGCGCCGGCCTTCCAGGGCCATGCCGACGATGGCCAAGGCGACCGGTCCGTATTGCGATTCGATGCCATCGATCTCGGCCACCAGCGCGCCATCGCGCTTGCCCTGATCACCGGCCATGCTCAGTGCCTTCTTGAGCCGAGCCAGGGCCTTGCCCATATCCTCGTGAGCCTGGGTGACGGCCGCCTTCTCGACATCGCGGTCGGCGCTTTGGGTCACCAGCACCAGATTGCGCGCCGCGACGGCACGCCGGCTGGCAGCGCCGCGGATCTCAACGGCCATGTGCTCGCGCATGCCCACACCCTCCAGATAATCGGTGAAGCGCGCATTGGAGCGGGTCAGCGACCCCAGCGCCAGCCCCGACACCAGCAGCACGATGGCCGCCAACAAAGCAAAGCCCAGCATCAGCTTGGACTTCACACGCAGATGACTCCACTTGAACATGGCACTCCCCTTGCACCTGACGGCGCTTGCCCGAAGTGACACCGGCGCGGCCCGGGCACATCCGCGCGGCTTTGTGTGAGCGGGACATCGGCACTTGTTCGCCAGACTTGAGGCCATGGCCGGAGAATAAACAGCCATCCCGGCCGTCTGTATCCATCAAAGGAAAAGTGTGAAGCAAGTCGATAGGCCGGATTCTGTGCAGGACTTCTGCTCTTGCGAGCTTGGTCCTGTGACCGCCATTCCTCTTGGCCGGGCATCGCTGCCCGGCTCGGTGCCACCTACCCGCCAGCTCTGCGAGCCGCATCAATACTGGCCTACTTGGTGTTGCTGCGCGTAGAGATTGCCCGTTTCACCCGGTCTCGGTGACTGCGTCACCGATCCCGCAGGGCTTGCGCCCTGCCCGTCCCCCGCTTTTTATGGCGAGACATGCTCTCCACAAAAAGGAACCTTTGCGGCCTGGCTTGCGCCAAGCCGCAGGTCCGGACAACCGATTCGTCTCTGTTGCTCTGATCCTCGGCTCACGCCGGACAGCCGTTAGCTGCTACGCCGCTCTATGCAGTCCGGACCTTCCTCCAGCCCCATGTTTCCATGCTCGGGCCAGCGGCGGTCTGACTTGCTTCACGGTGCGCATTATCGCCGATGAACTACGCCTTAACATTGCGGCCATGAGCAAGCACAGAACAATAGACATGCCGTCGCCCAGCGGCGACGAACTCAAGGCCGCCCGCCTGGCCGCCGGCCTGAGTCAGGTCGAGGCCGCTCAACTAATGGCTTACCCGGTGCAGCAAGGCAGCCGCGGCGGCCTGCAGTCGCGCACCTGGCAGGCCTTGGAAAGCGCCAGCGATCCACGCAATATGCCTGGGCCCATATTCGCGATGTTTCAGCTCTTGACCCAGCAACATCCGAGCTTGAAGTTACTTAACCCCGATTCGCCGTCCACCAGGAGTGATTCCCATGAAAGTTGATAACGTCCTCGCCACCATCGGCAACACACCCCATATCCGCATGCAGCGCCTGTTCGGCACGCAGGCGCAGGTCTGGATCAAATCCGAGCGCAGCAACCCGGGCGGCTCGATCAAGGACCGCATCGCGCTGGCCATGGTCGAGGACGCCGAGGCGCGCGGCCTGCTGCAGCGCGGCGCCGCCATCATCGCGCCGACCTCGGGCAATACCGGCGTCGGCCTGGCCATGGTCGCCGCCGTCAAGGGCTACAAGCTGATCACCGGCGTCGGCACCGGCGGCCACATCACCGGCTGCGCCCAGGTGCTGAAAAAGGCCTGGCCGAATTTGCAGGTGTTTGCGGTCGAGCCCAGCGCCTCACCGGTGATCAGCGGCGGCGCACCCGCTCCGCATCCCATCCAGGGCATTGGCGCCGGTTTCATCCCGACCAATCTGCACACAGCTTTGCTTGACGGCGTGATCCAGGTCGAGGCCGAGGAAGCACGCGAATACGCACGCCGCAGCGCAGCGCAAGAAGGCCTGCTGGTCGGCATCTCCAGCGGCGCCACGCTGGCCGCCATCGCCAAAAAGCTAGCTGAGCTGCCCGCCGGTGCGCGGGTGCTGGGCTTCAACTACGACACCGGCGAGCGCTATCTGTCGATCGAGGGTTTCTTGCCGGCCTAGTTGGATTGCCTTGCACCCGGTATTTATTTATCCCCTCCATCCCCTCCATCCCCTCCATCCTGGCTAGGAAGATTTTTTTGCCTGGATAAAGGGGATGGAAGGGATGAGTCCAACCGAGCCGCTAATCATCACTGTCGGCGCTGGGCGTGTCATTGTCCTTATTGGCCTGACGCGCCAGTTCGGCCTCCAGCGGCCGCAGCGCGTCAATCAGCGCTTGCGGTGATTTGGGCTCGACCAAGCGCAGGGCGGGCGGCGGCAAGGCGCTCAGATAGGCCGGGCCCAACCAGTACTGCTGCTCCTGGCGGCGCGCCACCGTCAGCACCAACAAGGTCGCCAAGCCGGACAACGCCGCCAGCGCCAGCCAGCGCCGCGCACGCGGCCAGACCAGGCTGGCATGCCACCACAAAAGCGCTGCCACCCCGCAAGGGAAGGCCACCGCGTCCAGCGCCAGCAAGCGCGGCCACGACAGGGCGAAGGCCAGCAACGGCAGGCTGACGGCGACCAGATGCAGGCCGGTCACGCCAATCAAGGCCCGGCGCAGATGGGTGACAAAGGGAAAGCGATGCTGGAACAGCTGGGTCAGCAGCGACCACAGCGCCGCCCAGGCCAGTATCAGCACCAAGGGCCCCAAGACCGCGCTGCTGTAGTCGACCCAGGGCGAGCCGGGGTTCAGGCCCGACCATTGATCAAACCAGAGCAGCCCCAACCACAAGGCCAGCAAGGCCGGCACCCAGGCCGCGCCGACCTTGGCCGCACGCTGTTGGTGTTGTTGCAGCGGCTGCTCGGGCGCCAAGGCCCCGGCATTGCTGCGCCAGCGCAATTGGCTGGCGCCAAGCTGAAAGCTTGCCGCGCCGCCCAAGGCGGCGGCGTCGCCCGCGTTCAAGCGCCGCTCGCCCATCCAGCCTCCATTCAGGCTGGGCATTAGCAGCAGACTGGCACCCGCATCTCCCCACTGCAAAGACGCATGCTCGGCAGCCAGGTGCGGGTCATCAAGCACCACCTCGCACAGCGGCGAGCGGCCGATGCGGGCCGGCCAGTGCGTGAGGCGTTGCACCTGGCGTACCTGGCCGTCGCGGCCGAGGACTTCAATTACCGCGATTCTTTCTTGCTGCTCTTGCTGATCCACGCGAAGCCCTCCAGGTAATGCGCGCTCAATTTCAAGGCGTTGTCAAAGCTGACCCCGCGGGCGTCAAAACGGCCTAAAGCGCCCTCGGTGGCGCCGTCGACCGTGGTCACCAGCACACTCAAATCATGCAGGCCGGGCAGCTTGCGGTAGGCGCGCAGGCAGACCACGGCGCGTAGCGGCAGCCCATCGCGTGAAATGAAATCCTCCTTGCAAAAAGGTGCAGTGCGGTACTTGTCCTCGCGGCCCAGGCGCTCATTGCGGAAGCTGCCGGAATACTGCTTGGCGAAACGGATCGCACCCAGCTTGGCACCGTCATAGACCTCATGCGACATTTCCAGGTAGCCCGTCTGAATGGCGCCGCTGACGAATAGCGCATGCTCCATCCGGCATTGCGAGCGCTGGAACTCCAGCCCCTTGGTGTCGGCCGGCGTGCCGCGCCCCCAGCAGCGCATGAACTGCTCCTGCGGCACAGGTAACTGGTAATGTGCATGGCCGGCAGAACCCCAAGGCTGGGCCAGAAAGCGCTGCGTCAACTCGTCTTGATAGACCATCAGCTGTTCGCGCAGACGCGGCCAGGCGGGACTGGTGAGCGGCTTGGCCTCACGGCTGCGCTCGAACAAGGCCTGCGCATGCCGGCCCGGCACCAAGAAGCTGACCTGCTGCGCAAACGACATCACCGACACATTGACGCCGACCACCCGGCCTTCCTCGTCAACCACCGGCCCACCGCTCATGCCCGGGTTGATGCCCCCCGAGAAATAGATCAGCGGATCAAAGCTGCGCTCCACCAGGCCGTTGTAATTGCCCTCGACGACAGCAAAGGCAATGTCATGCGGGTTGCCCATCGAGTAGATGCGGTCCCCCTTGGCCAGCGCCAGCTCGGCCGGCCGAAAACTCAGAGCACCGCGCCCCTGCAAGCTGCCCGGCACCGCGCGCAGCAGGGCCAGGTCGCGGCGCACATCAAAGTCCAGCAGCTCCAGCTGGCCTTCCTGCCCGTCGGTGCTGGCGAAGCGCAGGCGGTAACGCTCAGGCTCCAGCGCGAACTGGCTGATGACATGGTAGTTGGTCAAGACATGGCCGTCTGCGCTGACCAGAAAACCGGAGCCGACCGAGGCCTGGCTGTTCTGGGTCTTCAGCAGGGTGCGGATTTGCAGCAGCTGCGAGCGCGCGTCTTCATAAATCCGCCGCGCACTGGCCGAAACAGCTGCCGCCGGGGCGGAGGCGGCCGAGGCCGGCGCCGCGGCAGTTGCGGGGGCAGCAGGTGCGGGGGTCTGTGCCTGCGCGGCCACGCAAGCCATCAACAACAGGGTCGCCCAGCAACGCCGGCCGGCCGGCCAAGCAGATTGAAAAATCAGCAATGTGATTCCTCCCGAATCTTTGTAAGAGCGCGATGCTAGCCGGTTTGCGAACGTCCGGCAGGGCGGAAAACACCGGTGTCCGTATAGAAGCTCGGCGCTTCATTGGCGGCACACCAGCCCGGCACACCCAGAACCGGCAGCGGATGAAAGGGTTTACTCGCCAGCCACTGCGGGTCCAGCGACGCGTCGCGCCCGACGGAGCCGTCGTCGCCAAGCGGCATCAGCAGGATATGAGCGCAGATCGCCTTGCGCGGCTGTAGCAATTTTTCAAGCAGGGCGTGGCCGATCAAATCCAGCCGCGCCTGCGCCCACAGCGGCCGCAGCGTGAGGAACAAACGCGACCAGTCACGCGCGACCAGCGCCTCGCACAGCGCTGGCGGCGCCCACAGCAGGGCGGCGTTTTCGTCCGCCACGGTCAAGGCATCGCGCAGCGGCCCGCGCTGCGCTTGCACGCCGCCGCTGAGTGCCAAGGCCTCGATATGGGCGGCGTTCAAGCCGGTCTTCAGCGCCGGCCAATGCAGCCAGATCAGGCCGTTCAGAAGATCGTGCAAGTTATCGCGGGTTGGCACGCTGGCCGTGCGGTAGATGAAGGCCTCATAGGCCTCGCCGTCCGGCAATTCGCTCTGCGGCACAAAGCGCAGCTCACCATGGGTCAGCTGAATTGGCTGCCTAGGCAACAGGCTATTCAGCGCCTCGGCCACCGTGGCGCCGGCCGCGATCTGCGCCGACAGCGCCTCGCCACTTTGCCGGTATGGCGCCAGCCAGGGCGCGCTCCAGTTCAGAGCAGCTTCCAGCTCAGCACCTCGCCGCCGCGCAAGGGCTTCAGTTGCGCCTCGCCAAAGGGCACGGCGCTGGGCAGGGTCCAGTCCTGCTTGCTCAGCGTGATTCGCTCGGTATTGCGCGGCAGGCCGTAAAAGTCGGCGCCGTTGAAACTGGCGAAGGCCTCCAATTTATCCAGCGCGCCCATCGCCTCAAACGCCTCGGCGTACAGCTCCAGCGCCGAGGCGGCCGTGAAGCAGCCGGCGCCGCAGACCGAGTTTTCCTTCATCTGCGAGGCATGTGGCGCGCTGTCGGTGCCGAGGAAAAACTTGGGGCTGCCCGAGGTGGCGGCCTTGATCAGCGCCTGGCGATGGATCTCGCGCTTCAGCACCGGCAGGCAGTAGTAATGCGGGCGCAGGCCGCCGGTAAAGATGGCATTGCGGTTGTAGAGCAGATGCTGCGGCGTCAAGGTGGCAGCGGTGAAGGCGTCGGCGCCGGCCACGTATTGGGCGGCCTCCAGCGTGGTGATGTGCTCGAACACCACCTTCAGCTCGGGCATATCGCGGCGCAGCGGCTGCATCACGCGGTCGATGAAGACGGCCTCGCGGTCGAATACGTCGATCTCCGGATCGGTCACCTCGCCGTGCACCAGCAAGAGCAGGCCCTCGCGCTGCATCGCCTCCAGCACCTTGTAGGTCTTGCGGATATCGGTCACGCCGGCATCGCTATTGGTGGTGGCGCCGGCCGGATAGAGCTTGAGTGCCACCACGCCGGCGTCTTTCGCACGCTTGATCTCATCGACCGGGGTCAGGTCGGTCAGGTACAGCGTCATCAAGGGCTGAAAGCTCAGGCCCGCGGGCACCGCCGCGTTGATGCGCTCGCGGTAGGCGACGGCCTGCTGGGCAGTGGTCACCGGCGGCCGCAAGTTAGGCATGATGATGGCGCGGGCAAATTGGCGCGCCGTGTAGGGGATGACGCTTTGCATCGCGCCCTCGTCGCGCACATGCAAATGCCAGTCGTCTGGCCGCGTCAGGCTCAAGGTTTGAGCAGTTGCTGCCGAAGAGCCGGCTGAATTCGATGCGGGGGAGGAGGATGTTGTGTACGCCATGGCGCCGATTGTCCCAAATCCTGCAACGAAAGTCGTAACGTGGCAGCATCGCGCGCACCGCCATCGTTCAGCCGCCAAGGAGAAGCCATTTTGAAAGCCAAACTCAAGTCCCTCGCCATTGCCATCTCCGCCATCACCCTGGCCGCTTGCAGCAGCGTGCCCGAGGAGGCCGTCGGGCCGCCGGCCAAGGAGATGATCTATGCCGTCACCACCGCCAACCAGCTGATCCAGTTCAACGCCGGCCAGCAGCAGAAGTTGTTGAGCAGCAAGCCGCTGACCGGATTGACAGCGCCGGAGCGGATGCTGGGCATCGACTACCGCGTCGCCAAGGGCCAGCTCTTCGGCCTCGGCGCCAGCGGTCAGCTCTACCGCATCAACACGCAGGACGGCAGCGTCAGCGCCGTCGGTGTGCCATCGGTGCTGCCTAACGAGGGCGCCAAAGAATGGGGCGTCGACTTCAACCCGGCGGTAGACCGCATCCGGGTCGTCAATGACGCCGGCTTCAATCTGCGCCTGCACCCGGACAGCGGCGCCGTGGTCGACGGCAATGCCGAGCTGGCCGGTGTGCAGTTCGATGGCCGACTGGCCTTCGACGCCGGCGACATCAACGCCGGCAAGCCGGTGGCCGTGCTGGCGGCCGGCTACAGCTACAACAAGACCAATGACAAGGTCACCACCAACTATGCGCTGGAAGGCACGCAAGGCCTGCTGGTCCATCAGGGCAGCAAGGAAGGCGTGCGACCGATGGTCTCACCCAATACCGGGCGGCTCTTCACCATAGGCTCGCTGGGCCTGGGCAGCTTCGAGCGGGCGACGCTGGATCTGTCCGACCTGTCGAACGCGGCCTACTCGGCGATCAGCAGCGGCAACCAGTCGATCTGGTACGGCATCAATCTGGAGACCGGCCGCGCGACCCGTATCGGCACAATCGCCGGCGGCGCGGCGGTGGTCGGGGCGGCGATAGCGCCCTGAGTCTGGAATCAAAACGACCCGGTTTTCGACCGGGTCGTTTTGAACTTCATCATCAATGCCGCAGGATCTTGGCCAAGAATTCCTTGGCGCGCGGCGTGCCAGGGTCGGAATTTTGGGTCATGGGATGATGGTCCCCACACTCGCGGGCAGACTGCCATCAGGGACGCTCTACATCCCTAGATTGAACTTGATTCCATGACTCTCAAACAGATGATCGCCGGCTTTGTACGCCGGCATTGGCCCTCCTATGCGGCGGCCGCCGTAATGTTGTTCAGCATTGCCTTGCTGACCGTCTGGATTCCGCGTCAGGTCGGCCATGTGGTCGACGGCCTCGTCGCCGGCAGCCTGCACGGCCAGGCCTTGCTGCAGCAATTGGCGCTGCTGGTCGGCTGCGGGGTGATGATTTATTTGCTGCGGGTCGGCTGGCGCCTGGCCTTGTTTGCGGCCGCCTACCGCTTGGGTCAGGAATTGCGCACCCGGCTCTATCAGGTGCTGACGCTACAAGGCCCGGTGTTTTTTCAAGCCAAACGAACCGGCGACCTGATGGCGCTGGCGACCAATGACATCGATGCGGTCGAGATGGCGGCCGGCGAAGCGTTGCTGGCGGCTTTTGACGGCTCGCTGACCTTGATCCTGGTGCTGGCGATGATGACCTTTGGCGTCGACTGGCGCCTCGGCTTGGCCGCGCTGATTCCCTTCCCTTTCATGGCCTATGCCTTCTGGCGCATCTCGGAGAAAGTGCACCAGGCCTGGCAGAGCTCGCTGGGCCGTTTCTCGGGCCTGAATCAACATGTGCAGGAAGGCCTGTCGGGCGTGCGCACCTTGCGCGCGCTAGGCCTGACCGAGCGCAACGCCAAGCAGTTTAGTGAGTTGGCCGACAGCGCCGGCGAGGCCAGTTTTCAGGCGCAGCGCTGGGAGGCCGCCTTCGAGCCGGCCGTCGGCATGACCCTGAGTGCGGCGCTGACGATTGCGCTGGGCCTGGGCGGCTACCTGGTCGCCCGCCAGGAGCTGACGATTGGCCAACTGACCGCCTTCACCATGTATTTGGGCCAGCTGATCTGGCCGATGTTCGCGGCCGGCTGGGTGCTGTCCCTGCTGGAACGTGGCCGCGCCGCCTGGGACCGTTTGCTGCCGGTGCTCGATGCACCCATCACGCTCAACGACAAAGGCAGCCAGGCCCTGCCCGAGCGGGCAACTATCGAGTTTGACAAGGTCAGCTTTGCTTATGCAAACACCGACAGGATGGCCATAGCCGACGTCAGCCTGCGCCTGCAACCGGGCCAAACCCTGGGCCTGGTCGGCCCGACCGGCGCGGGCAAATCCACCTTGCTGCATCTGCTGCTGCGCCAGTTCGAGCCGAACAGCGGCAGCATCAAGATCGGTGGCCATGCGCTGGCCGATCTGAGTTTGCAGGCGCTGCGCCAAGGCCTGGCCTGGGTGCCGCAGGAGCCGTTTCTGTTCTCCGCCAGCATCGCCGAGAACATCGGCCTGGCCAAGCCGAACGCTTGCGCCGCCGAGATCGAAGCAGCCGCCCGCATGGCCGCCGTGCACGATGACATCACGCGTTTGCCGAACGGCTATGCGACCGAGATCGGCGAGCGCGGCGTGACGCTGTCCGGCGGCCAGCGCCAGCGCGTGGCGATGGCGCGTGCGCTGCTGTCCGATGCGCCGCTGCTCTTGCTCGACGATGCCTTGTCGGCGGTGGACACCGGCACCGAGACGCAGATTCTGGAGCACTTGCGCGAGCTGCGTTTGGCCCGACCGGACCGCAGCAGCTTGATCGTCAGCCACCGCCTCAGCGCGGTGATGGACGCCGACCATATCGCGGTGCTCCAGCAGGGCCGCATCACCGAACAGGGCAGCCATGCCGAGCTACTGGCCATTGAAGGCGGCTGGTACGCGGCGCAATGGCGCTATCAACAACTGGAGGCCAGCATTGATGCCGACGACTGAAACCACTGCGGACGTGAAAAGCGAACGCCCCTGGGCCGCCGTCGGCCTGCTGATGGAGGCCGCCGCACCCGAAAAGCCCACCCTCTTGCGCGGCCTGTTCTGGCTGCTGCTGGCGGCCGGCCTGGAGGCGCTGGGGCCCATCATCAGCAAACATTTCATCGACAACTATCTGCAACCGCGCCACTTTGACGGCCAGGCGATGGCCCTGCTCTTGTTGAGCCTCTTGCTGACCGGCTGGGCCAGCAGCTGGATACGCTTTGGCCAACTCTCGCGCATGGCCGGCGTGGCGCGGCGTTCGGTGCTGCGCCTGCGTGACAAGGTCTATGCCCATGTGCTGGCCCTGCCGATGAGCTATTTCGACCGCGCCATCACCGGTCAGCTGGTCAGCCGCGTGACGAATGACAGCGAGGCCGTCAACACCCTCTATCGCCAGGTGCTCTATGTGATGCTGGACTCCAGCATCGTTGTGCTCGGTTCGCTGATCGCGATGGCCTGGCTGGACTGGCGCCTGATGCTGATCGTGGCGATGCTGGTGCCGGCGATGCTGCTGATCATCGCGCTCTACCAGCGCCTGAGTGCGCCGGCGGTGGCGCGCGCGCGCCAGCTGCGCAGCGACATCAATGCGCAAATGGCCGAGAGCATGGCCGGGCTGGCGATGCTGCAGGCGGCCGGCGCCGCGCAACGCTTTGAGGCACGCTTTGCGCGCACCAACCAGGCACATCTGAAGGCCCGCGTGGCCGAACTCAGCGCTAATGCCTGGCTGTTGCGGCCGGCCTTGGACCTGCTCAATGTGCTGCTTCTGGTGACGGTGATTTACGGCTTCGGTCGCCGCGAGGTGTCGGGGCTTGAGGTCGGCCTGCTGTTCGCGTTTCTGAGCTATATCGCCCGCGTGGTCGAGCCACTGATCCAGATCACCATGCAGTTCGGTCAGCTGCAGCAGTCGATGATTGCGGCCGCACGGGTGCGCAGCCTCTTGCAAGAGGAGCAGCCCGCGCGGCCCACCGTTGCCGGCCTGCAAATCACCGCCGGTGCGATCAAGCTTGATGAGGTGAGCTTCGCCTACGACCCGCAGCGGCCGGTGCTGCGCGGGCTCAATCTGGATCTGCCTGCCGGCAGCTTCGTCGGCATCGTCGGCCACACCGGCAGCGGCAAATCGACGCTGCTGTCCCTGCTGTTGCGCTTCTACGAGGCACAAAGCGGCCGCATCACGATCGACGGCCTGGCCCTGGCCAGCCTGCCGGACGAGGCCTTCCGCGCCGCCGTGGGGCTGGTGCCGCAAGAGCCTTACTTGATGGCCGCCAGCGCGCGCGAGAACATCGCCATGGGCCGCACTATCGATGAGGCGGCCCTGATTGCGGCGGCCAAGGCGGCGCGCATCCACGACTTCTTGAGCGGCCTGCCGCAGGGCTATGACACGCTCCTGGGCGAAGGCGGCGCGCGCGTGTCAACGGGCCAGAAGCAGTTGATCGCGATGGCGCGTGCGCTGGCCGGCGCGCCGCGTATTCTGTTCCTCGACGAAGCGACCTCGAATATCGACAGCGCCACCGAACAGATCGTCAGCGAGGCCTTGACCGCTCTGCGCGGCCAAGTCACCGTGGTGGCGATTGCGCACCGCCTGTCCACCATCCGCGAGGCCGACCAAATCATTGTGCTCAACCACGGCCACTTGGCGGAACACGGCACCCACCAGGAACTGATGGCACACCCCGGCGGCATTTACCAGCGCCTGGTGCAGCTGCAAGCGCTGGAGGCATAGCGCCCCAGACCTGCCTACAGCATCATCGCCAGCCGCTCAAGAATCAGCACGGCAAAGAATCCCAGCCCGGCCAGCACCGTCCACTTGACGACGATGATGCCGCGCTGTCGCCAAACAACCTGGCCGGTGCCGATATACAAGGCAAAGCAAAGCACGCCGGCGAACAGCAAGAGGCCCACCACAAGTCTGAACAGGAACATAGTTTTTGTTACCAGGCCGGAGCCAGCTCCGCGAAACCCTTGGGCGCCATCGAGGCATCCTCAAAGCTGACGATTTCATAGGCGGAAGGGTCGGCCAGCAAGGCCCGCAGCAGCTTGTTATTGAGCGCATGCCCGCCCTTGAACGAGGTGTAAGCCGCCAGCAGTGGATAGCCGGCCACTTGCATATCACCGATCGCATCGAGAATCTTGTGTTTGACGAACTCATCGTCATAACGCAAGCCTTCAGCGTTCAGCACCTTGTAGTCGTCGACGACGATGGCGTTGTCCATGGACCCGCCCAGGGTCAGCCCGCGCGAGCGCATCAGCTCGATATCGCTGGTCATGCCGAAGGTGCGGGCACGGGCGATTTCGCGTTTGTACTGGCCCGAGCCCATATCAAACACATATTGCTGGCCGGTGGCCGAGACGGCCGGGTTGTCGAACTCGATCTCGAAACTCAAGGTGTAGCCGTGATGCGGGCTCAGCTTGGCCCACATCAAGCGCTTGCCCTCGCCCTGCCTGACCTCGACCTCCTTTTTAACCCGCAAAAAGCGCTTGGCCGCCTTTTGCAAATCAATGCCGGCGCTTTGCAGCAAATAGACAAAGCTGGCGGCCGAGCCGTCGAGTATGGGTACCTCGTCGGCATTGATGTCGACGTACAAATTGTCCAGGCCCAAACCCGCGCAGGCCGACAGCAGATGCTCGATGGTCTGCACCTTGGGCGCGCCGGGGTCACCGCCGGGGCTGACGGTGGTCGCCATGCGGGTGTCACAGACGGTGTCCACGCGTACCGGAATATCGACCGGCGTATTCAGATCGACCCGGCGAAACACGATGCCGGTGTCGACGGGCGCCGGGCGCAGCGTCAGCTCGACCCGCTGGCCGCTGTGAATGCCGACGCCGACCGCCTTGGTCAATGACTTGAGAGTTCGTTGTTGGATCATGGTCTGAGTGTCGGCGATACGGGCTTGCTTTGCTCCGCTGGGGCCTCTGGCCGAGTCACCGGCAGACGCAAACTCAGGCGCGTGCCGTGGCCAATGCTGGAGTCGATGCGCAACGAGCCCCCCAGGCGCTGCGCGCGGCGCTGCTGGCTCTTCAGGCCGCGCCCCATCTGCGCGGTGGCGATGTCAAAGCCGTCCCCGTCGTCCTCGACGCGGATCTCGACATAGCGCCCATGGTTGCGTGTCACCATGCGCACGCGCGTGGCACGGGCATGCTTGAGCACATTGCTGAGCGCCTCTTGCATCAAGCGCAAGACATGCAAGGCGTCAGGTGGCTCCAGCCATTCGAGCAGGGGCAGGTCTTGCACATCCCACTCCAACATCAGGCCGCCGGCCTGCAAACGCTTGCCCAGCCGGTAGCGCATGGTCGCCAAGAGTGCCACCAGATCATGCGCGACCGGCTCCAGCGAGTCGATCACCAAACGCAGATCATCGACGCATTCGCGCAGCACCTCGACCACCTTGTCCTGCTCCATGCTGCCCTGCTCCACCGCCACCATCGCCGACAGCAAGGACGAGCCCAGGCCGTCGTGCATGTCCTGCATCAGGCGCTGGCGCTCCAGCAGCAGGGCTTGCTGGCGCTCGGCTTCACGCAGGCGTTCATGCTGGGCTTGCAACTGGGTGCTTTGCAGCTGCAGGCGAATCTCCAGCTGCTGGTTGAGCATTTCAACCTCGCTCAGCGCACCCGTGTAACGGCGCTGCACCGCATACAAAAAACTCCCCAAGGTCAGCAAGGTGGCATAGGGCATCAGATAGATATGTTCCGGCCAGGCCCGCCCGGAAAGAATGATCACATCGTGCACACCGAGCAAAAGGCTGAGTGCCAGGCTCAACGCGATCATGCGCAACTCGCGGCTGCCGTCGCGCCAGGCCAGTCGCATCACGAACAGCAGGGCCACGCCGGCTACCAGCAGATTGGCAAGATGCTGCAAGGACGGGCTGGCCAGCACCTCGTTCCACCAAGGCAGGGTCAGCAAACCGCTGATCAACACAAAGGCGACCATGCCTTGCTCGGGCAACCTGACGCGCTTGTGCGCAAAGCGCAGCGCAAACAGGAAGATCAGCAACATCACCCAAGACATCGAGGCATTGGTCAGCCACCAAAACCACTCCAGGGCCCAAGGCGAGCGCGGCAGTTCGATGTGGTAGTGCAGATTGCGAATCAGCCACACCACCGACAGCATGGCAAACAACAGAAAAGCCGGCTCATCGCGCCGCCGCACCCACAGGGAGAGCGAGAACATACCCAGCACAATCAGCGTTAGGCCGGTGGCCTGCGGCACGCCAATCTGCAACCACCAGCGCCGCTGAAAGCGCACTTCGACATCCTCGCGCGCACCCAACCAGGCGCTGGAAACCGAGAATGCGCCGCCGCCCAGGACCGGCACTGCCACTACGACGTCGATCATTTGATGTTGGCGCAACTCGGTCAATGCGGATGGAAACACCACCCACAGCGGCCGGATCCATTGCTCGCGCGCGCCGGCCTGATTGTCGAAGACAGGCTGCCAGCCTTCATCGGTACGCACCAACACCGCCGCCGCCATCGACACCAGCCGCGGCATATAAAGCGCTACCGAGGTCGGCCAACGCCCCTGTTCGGGCGCATAGCGAATTCGGTACCAGCGCATTTCGACAGCGGTCTTTGTGTCAGCGGCCTCGCTGCGCGCCAGTCGGCCGCGCACATCGGGCAAGCTGACGGTGGACCAAGCCTGAGGGTCGACCGGTGGCTGCAAATGCGTGGGCAAGCCGCCACCTTTGGCACCCTGCCCGTCCATCGCGCGCAAGGCCTCCCACCAAGCCTCCAGGTCCGCCCGACTCCAGGCGCTGCGCGCCAAGTCGGCCGTCATCGCCTGCTCACCGGCTTGGCGGGCATGCGGCGCCGGCAGCGTCATCGCCTGCGCATAGGCCGGCGCCCAAGCCACGCAGACGCAGGCAAGCAAGGCCGCAAGCCCAAGCGTCAGTAGCGATCTAAGCGGGTCAAGATTAGGCAAGATGAGCTGTCGATTTGGGCGTCGGCGTCGGGCATAAAAAAGGCCCGGCTCAGTGAAACAGCGTCACCGAACCGGGCCTTCATTCTGCGTCAGAACCCGCACCGGGTCCGCGCATTTGATCAGTCGGCTTGCTTGCGCAGGAAGGCTGGAATCTCGATCTCGTCCATGCCGTTCGACGACAGCGCCTCGACCTTGGCCGACGCGGTGCGGCCACGACCTTGCCACACACTTGGGCCGCTGGAGCCGGCCGCAAAGTCGGCACTGCCGCTCATGCCGAAGCCCATGGCCGACGCCGTGTTGCCACCACGGCCTCCCATCACCGCCTCGGTCAGAACCGGCATGTCATGGGTGCCGGTGCGCAGGCTTTGCTGCACCACGGTCAGCGGTGCGGCCGCGCGAGCGCGCTGCGACAAGCCGGTCGCGATGACGGTCACGCGCAGCGAATCGCCGAGGCTCTCGTCATAGGCCGTGCCGTAAATCACATGGGCTTCATCCGATGCATAACGCTTGATGGCGTTCATGGCGTTGCGGGATTCGCTCAACTTGAACGTGCCCTTGCTGGCAGCAATCAAGACCAACACGCCGCGTGCGCCCGACAGATCAATGCCTTCCAGCAGCGGGCAAGCCACGGCTGCTTCGGCCGCCTTGGCAGCGCGGTCCGGGCCGGTGGCTTGCGCCGTGCCCATCATCGCCTTGCCGGGTTCGCTCATCACGGTCTTGACGTCTTCGAAGTCAACGTTGACCAGGCCAGGAATATGGATGATGTCGGAGATGCCGCCGACCGCGTTTTTCAGCACGTCGTTGGCATGCGCGAAGGCTTGGTCCTGGGTGACGTCGTCGCCCAGCACGTCCAGCAGCTTGTCATTCAGCACCACGATCAGCGAATCGACATTGGCTTCCAGCTCGGCCAAGCCAGCGTCGGCCGCCTTCAGGCGCCGACCGCCTTCAAACTCGAAAGGCTTGGTCACCACGCCGACGGTCAGGATGCCCATTTCGCGGGCAACGCGCGCGATCACCGGCGCCGCGCCGGTGCCGGTGCCGCCGCCCATGCCGGCGGTGATGAACAACATATGCGCGCCCTGGATCGATTCACGAATGCGTGCCTCGGCCTCTTCGGCGGCTGACTTGCCCATCTCGGGCTTGGCGCCCGCGCCCAGGCCGGAGGTACCCAGCTGCAAGAGCTGGTCGGCCTTGGAGCGATTCAGCGCCTGCGCATCGGTGTTGGCGCAGATGAATTCCACGCCCTGCACGCCCTGCGCAATCATGTGCTCGACGGCGTTGCCGCCACCACCGCCCACGCCCACCACCTTGATGCGGGTCCCCTGGTCGAATTCTTCGATCATCTCGATAGGCATGTGAATCTCTCCTGTGTCGTGTTCAAGCAGTTGCCAAATATCTGAAGTCAAGCCAAAGAGCGCGGGGTTGTATGAACCCCTGTTGTGTGTGGCCAGTCGGTCGCTGTGCCGCCTGGTCGTTTGAATCAGAAATTGCCCAGGAACCAGTCCTTCGCGCGGCCGACCATGGTCTTGACCGACCCGGCCTGCGCCGCCACCTTGTGCCCGCGCGCCCGGGCCATGCGGGCTTCTTCGAGCAGGCCCATCACCGTGGCGCTGCGCGGGTTCGCCACCATGTCGAACAGCGGCCCGTGGTAGGTGGGCAGGCCCTTGCGCACCGGCTTCAGGAAGATGTCCTCGCCCAGTTCCACCATGCCCGGCATCACCGCGCTGCCGCCGGTGATGACGATGCCCGACGACAGCAGCTCTTCGTAGCCGCTCTCGCGGATGACCTGGTGCACCAGGCTGTAGATCTCTTCCACGCGGGGTTCGATCACGCCGGCCAGCGCCTGGCGGCTGAGCATGCGCGGCGCGCGGTCGCCCAGGCCCGGCACTTCCAGGTTTTCGCTCGGGTCGGCCAGCAGTTGCTTGGCCACGCCGTACTCGACCTTGATCTCCTCGGCGTCCTTGGTCGGCGTGCGCAGCGCCATCGCGATGTCGCTGGTGATCAGGTCGCCGGCGATCGGGATCA
>JADMJQ010000121.1 GCA_018780415.1 Roseateles sp.
GAAGTCGCTGCGCGACGCCCGGCAAATTCTCCGCTCTTCGCCCATGCAGAAGGGGGACTCCAAAGAACACGGCTCGCTGCGCGTCGCCTCGATGGGTGCTGCGCTGCGCGCGCGCACCTCGCAAGTCGATGCCGTGAGGGTCAGGTCTTGCCTATATTTTCGAAACCTGACTCCGAACCATACAAAGCCGCTCAAAGCGGTCGCATCTCGGGCGCCAGAGCAGGAGTTGGTTCCATTGAAGCACCTGCGGGATGGCCCGGGGCCTTGACACTTCGAGGAGCGAACGACATCGCATGCCGCATCATGCGGCAAACACCATCCAAGCCGGGGAACATGGTTGCAGCAGTGAGCCCCATATATGCGAGATCCTCCAGTGCTTGGCCAGCCAAATGTACGGGTAGGTCAACAGCAAAAAGGAACTGACTTCCCGCCAGGACTTCCATATGCCGGATGTAGGCCTCCACCGCCGCTACGTTCGTAACCAAGAAGCGACCTTGTTGCGCATAGAGGCGCGCATTCTGACGCGCTGAAATGGCAAGTGAAGCAACGTATGGGACAGCCGTTGGAAGCGTGACCACATGGGGAGAGGTCTGATTTACGAATTGCCTCGTTAGTCCATACACGCGGACGTGAGTGTGCTTTCCGCCGCGTGCTGCCTCAAGCGCATCGGTAAACGCAAAGAATGCTGCAACATACGGTGAGTCAGTCCAGTCAAGAAGAGGTGTCGGCAAACCGTGGTGCTGGGCAAGTCCAAGTACCGTAGAGAAATCTTCTCCATCGCGCAAGTTGAATCGAGCACCTAGGACCGCTTCAGCGTGGTTCTTGAAAGTAGGTATCTCTTCAGCACAATAACGTTCGATACGGTGCCTTCCCGCTCGATGAAACGTTGTTGACAGACCAAACTGGCTGCTTCCTTGACCTCGGAAAGTAAGAGCATCGTGCTCTGTTCGAATCCAAGTTGCCCAGTCCTTGAATTCCTGCCACGAGTTGCAAATCTTTGGTTTAACGCCCCGAAATCTTCGCGGCTTTAGGAATTGCATTCGCCCCGATTTTCCCTCTTCGTTTGACCACTCTCCCACCAACGAGTCATCCTTGTCCCGAAGAAAAGCTTGAGTGGTACTCATCGCCTTAATTTCTTGAACATCCAGTATTGGAAGCACTAGCCCACCGCTCTCATCTGGCCGGTATAGAAGTCTCGGAGCTAACTTGATTACTTCGCCATCGCGTACACAGTCGACCAAAACAGCGCTGTGTGCGATCTTCTCGCCAAACAAATGCACCATCATTTCGTCAGGCCGATCGGCATCCACGCACAACATGGCCCTAGCTACGCCCGCTGCTGTTTCGATGGTGCCGAATCTCTGGAGTCTCGAAGTCATGGCGCAGTCGGTAAGTAGAAGACGTGTCAATGCTATCTGAGGTGCTTTGCCGCCCTAACTTTGCTAAGCGCAAACGGAGTTCGCTGGCGAAGCTTGACCGCTGAACTCACGAGTCAACGGGGTCACAGTCAATGGGGTCAGGTCTTGCCTTCATGTTCAAGGCATGACGCCGGGCTCGACCCCGACCCCGGCCTCTTTGCCTGCGCGGCGGTGGCATGCAGTGCTGTGTTGTCCGCGCTACAGGCACGGGCTACGGCAGCAAATCCTAACGCCAACCGGCAGGGCAGCACGTTTGGATGTCGGTCAAAGGATTCCAGCGGGACGCGCCCGAGCTGATGGACTTGCCTACCGTACATAATCGGCGTCATGTTTGTCGCCAACTCCAACCAATCCCCATTGCCAGCAAGCCTCGCTACTCACGCTGGCACTGGCGGTTTCGTTCAATACGGCGGTTTATCTGCCGCCGGCCGCGACCGGCTGCGTGGCCACCGCCGTGTGGCGGCAGATAAACGCTAACTGTTAGGACGCACACTTTCAAAATCATGGTGATCCCCTCAAATGTCCAATCCATGTGGCGCGAGTACTTAGGCATCGTTCAGGATGTCGAGGAGAGTCGCTTCTATGAGGCTTTCTCCTTCGGCGACTCTCCCGCAATGGCAGATGAGCTCGGACAGTTGGTTGTCGCTGGCGTCAAGCGGGCGACCGCGGGCTCCGTGTGGTCGTATGAAGATGCTGGCAAACCAGTTCCGAGGAAAGGCGATCTCAGTGTCGTCACTGACTCCAGAGGAAAGCCGTTATGCATCATCGAAACCACTCAAGTAGATATAGTTCCATTCGGTCAGGTCACCGCTGAGTTTGCGTCAATAGAAGGCGAAGGCGATGGGTCTCTCACGTATTGGCGGGACGAGCACAAGGCCTACTTCATGCGGGAATGCGATGCTTCCATGCGGGTCTTTTCTGACTCTATGCCTTTGGCCTGTGAGCAGTTCAAGGTGGTTTTTCCGTTGCCAACGCAAAGTGCGGCCTAACGAATAAGCTTAGACCGCGCTTGCCGCGATCTGAACCGGCGGTTTGACGAACCCGGATTGGCACGCCCGGGGTGGCTTGTGGCCTACAGAAAACATCTTCTGACAGATGCGCCGTCGCGCTGAGCGCGGGGGGGAGGGCGGCTCATGGCGGCGGAACCTTCGGGGTCAGGTCTTGACTGCAGGTTTTAGTCCTGACCCCGAGCAGCACGCGGGTCAGCATCCTGCCGGCGCAGTACCGGCAGCGCTTTTCAGGTGCCACGCTTCACGGCTAGTAGCTGCTCGCTCACAGCAGACCACTTTTCTATGCGGTGCTGTCCGCCACTTCTTGGTAGCGCTGCAGCGCCAGATCACTGGCCGAGCGAGCGTTCGTTTGTTTGGGATGCTCCACCGCATAAGCTTGGCGCTCCGGCTCGGTGACCTTGCCGTCCTGGTTGGCGTCTTCCTTCTCGTAGCCGGATACCGAGCTGCTCGAAGAACTGCTCGAGCCGCCTGCAGCACCTGCGCCGCCGGCCTTGCCGCCACCGCCAGCGCCGCCCGATCCACCTGGAGGAGGGCCCTGCGGCCGGCCCGCCCCCTTGCCAGCGCCAGCTTCGCCAGCAGGGCCGCCGCCTGCAGGTGGCTGAGACAGCGCCTGCTTGAACTCGGTTTGGCTCAGTTCGCCATTGCCGTCTGCATCGGCCTTGTTGAGGCTTTGCTCGATGTCTTTCTGAAGCTTGGCAGTGGCGGCAGCGTCCGCTTTGCGAGCACCCGCTGGCGAAATTTTCACAAGATAGGCGGCCGCGTCGGACGCCGTCACCGAGCCCTTGCCTTCGCTGTCGATTTGTTGGAAAACCTCCTCGGCCTTGGGCGGCCGCTGCGGTGCTGCGGCGCGGGCGTTGGCGGAGGCTGCATTGGGGTTGGCGCTTGCAATCATGATGGTGATGACCTCGGCTATTGAACTTGCCTTGTTGTCGGCCTGCGCGGGTTCAAACTTGCCCAGCTTTACTTTGCTCAACACAATCTGCCCGGCCGACAAACCCGGTCGACAAGCCCGGCCGACACAAATTGGAGTTCACAAACTATATGGATAGCGTTTTCAAACGAAGTGGCCCACGCGGCTTTTGCGTAAGGGCTCCAGCCAAAACTTATCTTGCCGCACTGGGCCTGGTGGCCCTCATGCAAGGGTGTGAAAGCGGCGGTGGCAGCAACGAGGCCGCCGCGGCGCAAGCTCGCGCCCAGCTCGTCGCCACGCTGAGCGCTCAGGCCGATCGCTGGGACCAGGCCATAGTCCGCAAGGATAGGGCCGCCATCGAAAGCAATATGGCCGCCGACTTTCGCCAGATTGACGGGCAGGGGGCGCTAGAGAACAAGCAGTCTTTCGTTGACGACTTGATGTCGGCGGAACTTGAAATCCAGCCCTACACCGTCGAGGACTTCGACGTCAGGCTTTACGGCGAAACCGCTTTGATCACCGGCCGAACGCGGATGACCGGCAAGTACCAAGGCAAACCATTCGCCACGCACTATCGCTACACCGATGTCTATGTTCGCCAGGGCGAAGAATGGAAGATCGTCAGCGTGCAAATTTCAAAAATTCCAGGGCCTTGATTGATATGGCTTCCAACGAGCTCTGAGGGTATTCACTCAGCTGAAGTCGGGGGGTGTCTTTCGTCATGATGCCGCTGGCTTGCCAGAATGAGGGAGTGCAAGCTCGCCATGGCCCTCAGCAACAGCCACTCAATTTCTGGTCTACATGACTGCAAACGCAACACCGGACTTGGGTGGACGCTGCTACTGCGGCGCTGTTGGCGTCCAAAGCGTCTCACCCCCCACAAGCATCATCAACTGCCACTGCCATCAATGCCGACGACTCAGTGGCGCCGCGTTCACGACCTGGCTCAGCCTGCCGCGGCAGGCGACGGCCATATCCGGCGCGGCGAATTTGCAGCACTTTGCGCCCAGCGAGAACGGCCTGCGCTACTTCTGCAAACATTGCGGCACCCATGTCTTCACCGAGGACAGACGCATGCCCGATATTTTGGGCGTGCCGGCCGGGATTCTCAGCACCGCATTGCCCTCGAATCCAAGCGGCCATTACTTCTTCAGTGACAAAGCCAGCTGGACCGCGTGCGGCGACGACACGCCCAAATTTGGCGGACCGTCCGGCTTTGAGCGCGTCGATGCTTAAGACGCCCGACTCAGCGTCCCGGCTCGAGCCCGCTCAGGCTGACGCGCGTCTGTCCGATCGGGCGGGCGCTTGGTGGGACGGCTTTTATGCCGACAGGTCGAAGGCTGTGCCGTTTTTTGGCACAGCGCCGGATGAATGCCTGCACGAATGGCTTGCGGAAGGGCTGCTTGCGCGCGGGGCTGCCTTGGATCTTGGTTGCGGGAATGGCAGGAATGCCATTTACCTTGCCCAGGCTGGATTTGATGCCGAGGGCATCGATTACTCGCAGGCCGCCATCGCTTGGGCGGCGCAACGGGCGAGCGAGGCGGGGGTGGACGTGCGCCTGCGCCATGGCTCGGTCTTTGAGTTGGAGATTGAGCCGGCCGCCTACGATCTCGTCTACGACTCCGGTTGCTTTCATCACCTGGCGCCTCACCAACGCGAGCGCTATGTCCAGCTGGTCTGGGCGGCCTTGAAGCCGGGCGGCTGCTTTGGCCTGGTGTGCTTCAGGCCCGAGGGCGGCAGCGGCTTGAGCGACAGCCAAGTGCTCGAAGGCAAGACCTTGGGCGGCGGACTGGGCTATACCGAAGCTGCTCTGCGAGCGCTATGGGGGCAATCCTTCAAAATTCAGCGCCTGCGCCAGATGCGCCAGCAGGCCGGCGACAGCGGCTTGTTTGGCCAATCCTTTTTGTGGGTCATGCTGGAGCAAAAGCCGAGCTGCTCCACGGCCCAAATTTAGAAACAAATAGTAGAAAACCCACGAGGAAGATGACGATGACTTTGAAGACAAAAATGGCCCACAAGGCCGTCACACTGGCCACAATGACGTTTTTAGCGCTGAGCCAGGCGCAGGCGCAAACCGCGCCCAGCTACCCCCTGACGCCTAAGGTCGAGCAAACCGATACCTATCACGGCACGGCCGTGGCGGACCCCTACCGCTGGTTGGAAGACGACAACAGCGAGCAGACCAAGGCCTGGGTCAAGTCTCAAAATCGGGTCACCGACGCTTACCTCGAAGCGATGCCGCAGCGGCTGCCGGTGCGCAAGCTCTATACCGAGCTGTACAACTTCGAGAAGTTCGGCATCCCGTTCAAAGAGGGCGGCCGCTATTTCTGGACCCGCAATAACGGCCTGCAGCAGCAGGCTGTGCTCTACACCGCCAAGTCACCGACCGATGAGCCGACCATTGCGCTCGACCCCAACACGCTGAGCAAGGATGGCACTGCTGCTTTAGGTGGTTATGCCGCCTCGCGTGACGGCAAGTTATTGGCCTACGGCGTGGCCGCAGCCGGCTCCGATTGGCAGACCTGGAAAGTGCGCGATCTGACGACCGGGCGCGACCTGGCCGACAAGCTGGACTGGGTGAAGTTCTCGGGTGCGGCCTGGACGCCGGACGGCAAGGGTTTCTTTTACTCCCGCTATGACGCGCCGGCCGAGGGCGCGGCGCTGACCGGTGCGAACTATTTCCAAAAGCTGTATTACCACCGCCTCGGCACAGCACAGTCCGAGGACCAGCTGGTCGCCAGCAACCCCAATGAAAAGGAATGGGGCTTTGGCGCCGAAGTGTCGGACGACGGCAAGGCTGTCTTCATCACGATTTGGAAGGGCGGCGAGAAGAACGGCCTGATGCTGCTGCCTCTGGTCAAGGGCGCTTATGCGGGCGGCGAGCCCAAGGCGATCAGCCTGGCCTTTGACGCCAGCTATGTGCCGGTCGCCCTGAACGGCAAGACCCTGATCGTCAAGACCGACAAGGACGCGCCGCGCGGCCGCCTGATCGCCATCGACCTGGCCGCGCCCGGCAAGCAAGCCTGGAAGACCCTGGTGGCCGAGAGCGGCGACGCGATGACGGGCGCCTCGGCGATCGGCGGCCGCCTGCTCTTGAGCTATCTGCGCGACGCGGCGACGGTGGTGACCATCCATGACATGAAGGGCAAGCCACAAGGCGAGGTCAAGCTGCCCGGCGTCGGCACGGCCAGCGGCTTCGGCGGCCGCGCCTCGGACAAGGAAACCTTCTTCAGCTACACCAGCCTGACCACGCCGACCGAGACCTATCGCTTCGATGTGGCGGCCAATAAGGCGACCTTGTTCAAGCGTCCGCAAACGGCGTTTGACGCCGAGCAGTTCGAGACCCAGCGCGCCTTCGTCACCAGCAAGGACGGTACCAAGCTGCCGATCTTCATCGCCCACAAAAAGGGCCTGAAGCTGGACGGCAACAACCCGACCCTGCTGTACGGCTATGGCGGCTTCAATGTGCCGATGACGCCGGGCTATGGCATCACCGCCGCGACCTGGATGAAGATGGGCGGCGTCTATGTCTTGGCCTCGCTGCGCGGCGGCGGCGAGTACGGCTCGGCCTGGCATGAGGCCGGCACCAAGCTGAAAAAGCAAAATGTGTTTGACGACTTCATCGCCGCCGGCGAATGGTTAATCGCGAACAAGTACACGCAGCCCGCCAAGCTGGCCATCAATGGCGGCAGCAACGGCGGTTTGCTGGTAGGTGCGGTGGTCAACCAGCGGCCCGATCTGTTCGGTGCGGCGGTGCCACAAGTCGGCGTGATGGACATGCTGCGCTATCAGAAGTTCACCATCGGCTGGGCCTGGGAGCCCGACTACGGCTCCAGCGACAAGGCGGACGAGTTCAAGGCGCTGCTGGCTTACTCGCCGCTGCACACGATCAAGTCCGGCGTTAGCAACTACCCGGCCGTCTTGGTGACCACTGGCGACCATGACGACCGCGTCGTGCCGGCCCACAGTTTCAAGTACACGGCGGCGCTGCAGGCGGCGGACACCGGCGCTGCGCCGAAGCTGATCCGCATCGAGACGCAGGCCGGACACGGCGCCGGCAAGCCCACCTCCAAGATCATCGAGGAGCGCGCCGATATGCTGGCCTTCATCGCCAACACCTTCAAGATGCCGGTGCAACCGTGATTGCAACGGTCAAACTCTAGAAAGCTGCCCATGCATAAGAAACTCTCATTCAGTGTCCTGTTCGCTGGCCTGGCCCTGTCTTTCTCGGCCTTGGCTGCAGACACTTGGCAGGTGCCTGTTCACAGCAAGCAACTGCCCAACGGCCTGACCGTACTGGTCTCGCCCGATCACAGCTCGCCGACCGTCGGCGTCAGCGTGGTCTACAAGGTCGGCATGCGGCTGGAGCCGAAGAACCGCACCGGCTTCGCCCATCTTTTCGAGCATCTGATGTTCCAGGGCACGCCGACCGCGCCCAAGGGCGTGTTCGACAAGGTCATCACCGGCGGCGGCGGCAATAACAATGGCTCGACCCGCGCCGACTTCACCAACTACATCGAGACCGCGCCGGCCTCGGCGTTGGAGTCCATCCTGTGGCTGGAAGCCGACCGCATGAAGACGCTGGACTTCAACGCCGCGACGCTGAAGAACCAGCAGGATGTGGTGAAGGAAGAAATCCGCGTCAATGTGCAGAACCAGCCCTATGGCGGCTTTATGTGGATTGATATCGGCGGCCTGGCCTTCGAGAAGTGGGAGAACAACCACGACGGCTACGGCAGCTTCAAGGACCTGGAGAACGCCAGCCTGGACGATGTGCGCGCCTTTCACCGCGACTATTACGGGCCCAATAACGCGGTGCTGGCGATCTCGGGCGACATCACGGCGGCCAAGGGCTTCGCGTTGGCGGAGAAGTATTTCGCCGCCATCCCGAAACGCGCCACACCGGCGCCGAGTGACTTCCGCGAAGGCCTGAACACGGCCGAGAAGCGTCTGCAGCAAAGCGACAAGTTGGCGCAGGTGCCGGCGATCGCGGCGGCCTGGAAGATGCCCGAGCGCGGCAGCAAAGACCAGCCGGCCTTCGCCGTGCTGGGCGAGTTGCTGGCCGGCGGCGACGCCTCGCGTTTCTATCAAGGCCTGGTCAAGGGCCGTGAGCTGGCGCTGAATGTCGAGTCGCTCTACGGCCTGACCAGTGTCTGGGAATACGACGGCCCGACCATCTTCACCGTCTTCGCGCTCTACAAGCCGACCACCAGCGCCGACGTGGTGCTGGCGGCGCTGGACGAGGAGATCGCCAAGGTCGCCCAGGGCGGTGTCGACGAAGCGACGCTGAAACGCGTCAAGACCCGCTTGCTGGCCGATTGGTACAACGGCCTGGAGAGTTTCTTGAGCCGCGCCGACACGCTGGCCAAGCTGCAAACGCTGTGGGGCGACGCCAAGGTCGTCAATCAGATTCCGGGCTGGATAGAAGCGGTCACTTCCGCCGATGTGCAGCGGGTCGCCAAGACCTATTTGACCGTCGCCAACCGCTCGGTGATCGACCGCGTGCCGGTGGCGATGCTGAAGGCTGATCCCGCCGCAACCCCTGCATCGGCCGCATCGGCTGCCAAGCCTTGAAGGAGAACAACACCATGCAAAAAAACAAGATCATGCTGGCCGCCCTGCTGGCGCTGCCGCTGACGGCGTTTGCCGCAGAGGCCGTCAAGATGCCGGCCGCGCTGCCCAAATACGGCCAGGACAAAGCCATCCAGGTGCCGCAAATAGCTAAGCAGACGCTGGCCAATGGCCTTGAGGTCTGGGTGCTACCGCGCCAGGGCCTGCCACGCGTCGACTATGTGCTGGCGCTGCGCGGGGCCGGCTTCGGCGCCGATGCCGCGGACGCACCCGGCCAAGCCAAGCTGCTGGCCGGCCTGCTCAACGAGGGCACAGCCCAGCGCGACTCGCGTGCGATTGCCGAGGCCGCCCAGGGCATGGGCGGCGGCGTGGCGGCAAGCGCTGCTAACGACGGTATTACCGTGACCGCCTACGCCTTGCAATCGCAGGCCGAGCCGATGATGAACCTGCTCGCCGAGGTGACGCGCCAGTCGGCCTTCCCCGAGGGTGAGGTGGCGCTGGCGAAGGCGAATGCGCTGCAGGCCTTGATGGTGGCCAGCGCCCAGCCTAGCTTTCGCGCCAGCAAGGCCTTGAACCAGGCGATCTATGGCGACCACCCCTATGGCCGCAGCCAGGAGACGGCCGAGGCTATTGAGGCGACCACGGCCGCCGGCCTGCGCGCCGAGCATGCCAAGCGCTTCCGCCCCGACCGCGCCTTGCTGGTCATCACCGGCCGCATCGAGGCGGCCGAGGCGCTGAAGCTGGCTGAGGCCGCCTTCGGTGACTGGGCGGCCAAAGGCCCGGCGCCGGCCGAGATCGCCGCTTCGCCGCTGAGCGCCAAGCCCCAGCACATCCTGCTGGAGCGCGAGGGTAGCGTGCAGTCCACCATCCGCTTGGGCCGCCCCGGCGCGCCGGCCAATGGCGCCGACCAGGTGCCGCTGCGCCTGACCAGCACCATCTTGGGCTCGGGCTTCTCCAGCCGCATCAACCAGAACCTGCGCGAAGAAAAGGGCTACACCTATGGCGCCAGCGCCGGTGCGCGTTCCTACCGCGTCGGCGGGGCCATTTCAGGCGGCGCCGATGTGCGCAACGAAGTGACCGGCGCCTCGCTGCAGGAGTTCGTCAACGAGTACCGCCGCATCGGCGCCGAGCTGGTGCCGGCCGCGGAGCTGGCGATGAACAAGCGCTATGTGGCCGGCAGCTATCTGCTGACCACCCAGCTGCAAGGGGCGGTGGCGCAGACGCTGGCGAACAACTGGCTGATCGGCCTGCCGGCCGAGTTCCTGGGCCAATATGTGCCGCTGATCCAGAAGGTCACGGCCGCCCAGGTGCGCGAGATCGGCAAGAAGTACTTTGCACCCGAAGCGCAGACCCTGGTCGTGGTCGGCGACAAGGCGGTGGCCGAGCAGCTGAAGGGGTTTGGGGCCTTCAAGAGTTTCAGCCAGCAATAGGGCGTCCTTAGCCCAGCGGCCGCACGCCGATCAGTGCCGCATGGCCCCAAAACGCAAAGCCCGCCCAGGCCAGCGCGCCGATCAACACGGTCAGCGCAGTGCCGCTGGGGCTGGCCGTCAGCGGGGCGGGTGGATTGGCGCGGTCACGCTGGCGGGCGGCGCGAAAACTCAGCACCGCCCAGACCAGAAAGCTGCCGAACAGCAGCAGGTCGGCCAGGCTGTTATTGGACAGCAAATGCGCCAAGGCCCAGACCTTGACGCCCAGCACCATCGGGTGGCGCAGCTTGGCCTTGATCGCATTGCGCGGCACATAAGCGGCAGCCAGAAAGACGAAGGCGACCAGCGTCAGCAACGCGGCCAGATGGTTCATGCCCTTGGGCGTGGCCCACAAAAACTGCGGACTTTGGCGGGCCAAGCCATAGCCCCAGACGATCAAGCCAAAGCCGAGCAGGGACAGCGCCGTGTAGCCGAGCTTCCAGACCTTCTCACCGCGCTGCTGAATTTGCGCGCTGCGCCAGTCATTCGCGACGATGCGCACCGAGTGCACGCCCAGAAACAGCACCAGCCCCAAGATCAATTCAAGCATTAAAAGTTCTCCACGCGACGACGCTGCCGCAGGCTCGCTTTGTACGCGAGGAGTCGCGTCTGCATTAAGATATTGTTTAAATATATTTGAGGAGTGAGCCAATGACGATCGGTGTCGGTGGAAAAACGGCTGAGCAGGCGCTGGCCGGCTTGAGCGACATGATGAGTGGCGCGCAGCCGATAGAGCTGGCCGAGTACCGCGCCCGTGTTGCCGCCGCGCAGGCGCTCTTGCGTGAGCTGGGCCTGGGCGCCCTGTATGCGCATGCCGGCACGAATATGCGTTACTTCAGCGGCACCGTCTGGCACCCGAGCGAGCGGCTGGTCGGCTTGATCATCCCGGCCGAGGGTGAACCGCATTACGTGGCCCCGGCCTTCGAGGAGGGCACGCTGCGCGAATACATGCAGTTGCCCGGCCAACTCCATCTCTGGCAGGAGCATGAGAGCCCTTATGCGCTGTGCCGGCGCGTGCTGGCGCGGGCGGGCGTGGCCAGCTCGGCGCGCCTGGCGCTCAGCGAGGACACACCGCTGTTCGTTGTGGACGGCCTGCAGCGAGAGGGCATCGCCTGGGTCAATGCCAAGCCGGTCAGCGCCGCTTGCCGCATGCGCAAATCAAGCGCCGAGATCGCGCTGATGCAGCGTGCGCACGACATGACCATGGCCGTGCACCGCGCCGCCGCCAGCATCCTGCGGCCCGGCATCAGCAGCACCGAGGTCGAGGCCTTCATTGCCGCCGCGCACCGCAAGGTTGGCGCCAGCGGCTCCTATTTCTGCATCGTCTTGTTCGGCGTTGCCAGCTCGTTCCCGCATGGCGTCAAAGACGCGCAGCTGCTGCGCGACGGCGATATGGTGCTGATCGACACCGGCTGCCTGGTGCATGGCTATATGTCCGACATCACGCGCAGCTATGTGTTTGGCGAGCCCACGCCGCGCCAGCGCCAGATTTGGGACCTGGAGCAAGCGGCGCAGGCGGCCGCGTTCGCGGCGGCGCAGCTGGGCACGCCCTGCTGCGAGCTCGACCGCGCCGCTCGGGCCGTCATTGCCGCCGCCGGTTTGGGGCCAAGCTATGCGCTGCCTGGCCTGCCGCATCGCACCGGCCATGGCTGCGGCCTGGACATCCATGAATGGCCCTATTTGGTCGACAACGACGACACACCGCTGGCCGTCGGCATGTGCTTCAGCAATGAGCCGATGATTTGCATGCCGGGCGAATTCGGCGTCAGGCATGAGGATCATGTCTATATGACGGCGAGCGGGCCGCGCTGGTTCAGCCAGCCGGCGCATTCGGTCGATGACCCCTTCGGCTTGAGCGTTTGACGCCCATTTGAAATCTTGGCACGGAAGCTGCTAAAGCTAAGTATCTTCAGTTGTCTCCTCCGCCGCTTCCGGTGGATTCATGCCCCAAGGCCTTGTGCTTTGGGGCATTTTTTTGTCCGCTGCGCCCTGGCCGGTGTGCGTATTTGTGCGGCGATGCACCACGCTGTGGCGCATGCACCAAATCAAGCTCTAACGCCTCAGCTTTGCATCAAGCTGCCGAGGCTCCACAACAAGCCGGGGTAGACCACGCCCCACACAATGGCGACCAGGAGCAAAGCCTTGACGGCGACCAGCGCGTTCTTGATCCGGCTGGGGCTGGTGAGTTGTTTCATGGCAGGCACCTCGATTCCGATGAACTTGGGGCCAGTGCTGGACGCAAGAGCCGTGCCTACGCCATGGCCAACGGCGCCGCCGTGGTTTCGCGCCAGAATGCAGGCCTCGAACACCAGCAATACCAGGAGCGTTTCTCGCATGAATATGTTTAATTTGAGCCGCCTGCACGTGGCCTGCACCGCATCGGCCTGGCTGCTCTTTGCCGCTACCGCCACGGCGCAGACAGCGCCGACCAAGGCCGACGAGACCACCCAGCCCGCGCAAGTCGCGGCGGCCGTGTTGGCGCCCAACGCCAATTTGCTGGTGCAGGGCATCCCTGCCGTGCCGCAGAGCTTGGCCGACAAGGTGGGCGGCTATAACGACTTCCGCGGCCATGGCTTTGTTGCCTGGCATCCGACTCGCCGCGAGATGTTGGTGACGCACCGCAAGGCCGGCGCCAATACCGCCCAGCTCTACCGCGTTGATAAGCCGATGGCGGCCTTGGAGCAGTTGACCGACGCGGCCGACCCCGTCAGCAATGCCAGTTACGAGCCCCGCAACGGCCGCTACATCGTGTTCGCCCGCGCCACCGGTGGCAACGAGGTGGCCCAGCTCTACCGGCTGGATGGCCAGGGCAAAGAACCGGTACTGCTGACAAACCCCGACCAGCGCCATGCGATGGCGGGCTGGCTGCACAAAAGCAGTCAACTGCTGATGACCTCGGTGCCGCTGGACCGCACGGCCCAGGGTGGCAGCCGCGCCCAGGTGCTGACCCAGCTTTGGTTGATGGACCCCGAGCAGCCGGCGAAAAAGCGCCAGATCGCCGAATTGCCAGGCGGCGGCTGGGGCGTCGGCGCGGTGTCTTGGGACGATAAGCAACTGGCCCTGTCGGAATATGTTTCGGCCAATGAGTCACGCATCTGGCTGATGGACCTGGCCACCGGCGAAAAGCGCCAGCTCCTGCCGGCCGCCGGCGAGCAGGTGCGGGCCAGCCACTTCCCGGCTGTTTTCGCGCGTGACAACAAGTCGTTGCTGCTGCTCAGCAACCGCTTTGGCGAGTTTGTCGAGCCGGCGCGCCTGACCTTGGCTAACGGCAAGCTCGAGCGTCTTGAGACCCAGATCCCCTGGGATGTCAGCGGCCTGACCCAGACCGAGGACGGCAAGCGCCTGGCCCTGCAATTCAATATCGATGGCCGGGATGAGCTGCGTTTCTATGACGCCCGCAGCTTCAAGCCGCTGCCGGCGCCGCAAATGCCGCCGGGCAGTATTGGCAGCGCCCAGTACGACCGCACACGCAATGAGCTGGCCTTCAGCGTCAACGGCGCGCAAGGGCCGAGCCAGCTCTACACGCTGGATGCCAAAGGCGCGGTCCAGAACTGGACGCAAGCCTACACGCCGCCCGGCATCGACAACCGCCAGTTCACCGAGCAGCAGGTGGTGCGCTGGAAGAGTTTTGATGGCCAGCAGATTTCCGGCCTGCTGAGCCTGCCGCCGGCCAAGTTCACCGGCAAGCGGCCGGTCGTCATCAGCATCCACGGCGGGCCCGAGGGGCAGGCGACGGTCGGCTTCCTGGGCCGCAATAACTACTATTTGCAGGAACTGGGCGTGGCCTTTGTCCAGCCCAATGTGCGCGGCTCGGCCGGCTTCGGCAAGACCTTCCTCGATCTGGACAACGGCTTCAAGCGCGAGGACTCGGTCAAGGACATTGGCGCCTTGCTGGACTGGATCGCGACGCAGCCGAATCTGGATGCATCCCGTGTGCTGGTCACCGGCGGCAGCTATGGCGGCTATATGACGCTGGCCGTGGCGACCAACTACCCCGAGCGCATCGTCGGCGCACTCGATGTGGTGGGCATTTCGCACTTTGTCACCTTCTTGAATAACACCGAGAGCTATCGGCGTGATCTGCGCCGGGTCGAGTATGGCGACGAGCGTGATCCGGCCATGAAGGCTTTCCTGGAGCAGATCTCGCCGCTCAGCAACAGCGCCAAGATCAAGGCGCCCTTGTTCGTGGTGCAGGGCAAGAACGACCCGCGTGTGCCCTATACCGAGGCCGAGCAAATCGTGGCCAAGGTGCGCGAGCAGGGTACGCCGGTCTGGTATTTGCGCGCCGACAACGAAGGCCATGGTTTTGCCCGCAAGGAAAACCAGGACTATCTGTTCTACGCCACCATCATGTTCATGCAGCAAACGCTGCTGAAGTAGGGCAGGGCTGGTTCTCAGGCGAGGGTGGCCAAGCGCCGGATACCCTCGACCGCCATCGCGGCGGGCTGGGTGAAGGCCAACCGGATGAAGTCGTCGCCGGCGCCGCCCTGGCCCACTGCCAAGGCGTTGCCCGGCGTGAGCCGGACATTGACGCTTTCGGCGCGCGCCACCAGCTCGGGCGCGCGCGGCCCGGTCGGCGGCAATTTGCACCACAGGAACAAGCCGCCTTCGGGCGGGCTAACTCGCCAATTGGGCAGATGTTGCTGCAAGGCTTGCAGCAACTGCTGGCTTTGTGTTTGCAGGCTGCTGCGGCGCGGCGCAATCAAGGCGTCGAGGTGGTCCAGCAGGTCGCAGGCGATCGCGCTGGACAGGCTGCTGCTGGCGATGTCGGCGCAGACCTTGGCGCGGCGCAACTGCTCATGGATCGCCGGGGACGGCGCGCGCAACCAACCGATGCGCAAGCCCGCCCAGAGTGTTTTCGACAAGCTGCCAATATGGATGCCGACCGCCCCGGCGGGCAGCCGCAGCGGCGCATGCCTGGCGCCGAAATGCAGCTCGGCGAGCGAGTCGTCGATCAGCAGCAAGCCGCCGCTGCGCGCCGCCGCACGGCCTAAACGGGCGCATGCGCTGGCCGACCAGCTGGTGCCGGTCGGGTTGTGCAAGCCGGGGCAGACATAGCTCAGCTTGGGGCGCAGTCGCTCCAAGGCTTCGACGAAGCTCTGTGCATGGGCGGCGTGAGGCCGCACCGGCACGGCGATCAGTCGCGCGCCGCTGGCGCGGAAGACATCGATGGCTCCGAAGTAGTTGGGGTCCTCGAGCAAGACGCTGTCGCCCGGGCGCAGATACTGCTGGGCCACGAGGCTGATGGCTTGCTGAGCCCCGCTGCAGACCAAGATCTGCTCGGGGTTGGTCGCCAGGCCCTGCGCGCTATAGCGTGCGGCGATGCGCTGGCGCAGGGCCAGCATGCCCTCGGCTTGGTAAGCGTTCTCGCGCAGCATCAAATTGCGGCTGTGCTCACTTGGGGTCAGCCAGGCTAAGTCGGGCACGGCGGTGGCCAAGGAGAAATCGATCCAGGCTTTGGCATCACCGACCCTTGAGTGCCGCAGCGCCGGGTTGCCCACCTGGGCACGGCGCTTTGCGGGCGCGATATGACCGGGAGGCCCGCAACTGACCGTCGTGCCCTGGCCTTGGCGGGTGGTGACCCAGCCGTCCGCCGCCAAGCGCGCGTAGGCGGCGACGACGGTCGTGCGGCTGAGCGCCAAGGCCTGGGCAAAAGCGCGCTCGGTCGGCAATCTGTCGCCGGGCAGCAGCTCACCGCGCAGCACCAAGCCCTGCAGCGCAGAGGCCAGAGCGGCATAAAGCGGAGCCGGCGTTTCGCGCCAGGCGCCCAGCAAGGATGGCGTGCGTAGCAAGTCCATGGGCGTCAAATTGGATTGCATGGTTAAGTCCAATCGACTTTAGCATCGGTGCATCGGCTGGAACTTCGCCGGCAGTCACCATGGAAGTAAGCATGCACCCGCTGTTGCAACAAGATCTTCAATCCTTGCCCGAGCTGACCCAGGCCGCCCGTGATCTGGCCTTGGGCTATTTGCAGGGCCTTGATGAGCGGCCGGCTGCACGGGCGCCGCGTGGCCAAGCGGTGGACGCCAAGCCCATGCCCTTGCAGCAGGGCGCTGCGGCAGCCATGGCCTTGTTTGAGCGAGAGTGGCTGCCCACCCTGGCCGGCAGCGCCGGGCCGCGCTATCTGGGCTTTGTGACCGGCGGCGCGACGCCGGCCAGCTTGCTCGGCGACTGGCTGACCTCGGCCTTGGATCAAAACCCGACGGCCGGCTGGGACTCCGAGGCGCCGGTGCTGGAGCGCCAAACGGTGGCCGCCCTGGGCGAATGGTTTGGCCTCAGCGCGGCGCACTCGGGCGCCTTTGTGTCCGGCGCGACGATGTCGAACTTTGTGGGCCTGGCGCTGGGCCGCGAGTGGCTGGGCGAGCAGCGCGGGGTGTGTGTCGCCGAGCAAGGTGTGGCGGCACTCGGCCCGGTCCGCATCCTCAGTGGCGCCGCGCATTCCAGCATTCACAAGGCCGCTTCGATGCTCGGTCTGGGCCGGCAGGCCGTGCGCAAGGTGGCCACCTTGCCTGGGCGCGATGCGCTGGACCCGCTGGCGCTGGAGGCCGAACTGGGGGCGCTGGCTGGGCAAGCAGCGGTGATCGTGGTGGCCAATGCCGGCAGCGTCAACAGCGGTGACTTTGATGATCTGCGGGCCATTTTGGCGCTGCGCCAGCGCCACAAGTTCTGGCTCCATGTGGACGCCGCGTTTGGTGCTTTTGCTGCGCTGGACTCGCGCGTGGCCGACCTGGTGAGTGGCTTGGACGAGGCCGACTCGGTCTGCGTGGATTGCCATAAATGGATGAATGTGCCCTATGACAGCGCGCTGCAGTTCACCCGCAGGCGCGACCTGCAAGTGCGGGTGTTCCAGAACTCGGCCGCCTATTTGGGCGAGGTCGGCGAGCGGCCCGACTTTGTGCACCTGACACCCGAGAACTCGCGGCGCTGGCGCGCCCTGCCGGCCTGGTTCGCTTGGGCCGCTTATGGCCGCGACGGGCAGGCCGAGATCGTGACGCGCAATCTAGACGGTGCGCGATTGCTGGGTGAGTTGGTGGCGCAAGAGCCGGCGCTGGAACTGTTGGCGCCGGTGCGACTCAATATCGTGTGCTTTGCCGTGCGCGGCGCGGATGACGCTCGCGCGGTGCAAGCCTTGTTGGAGCGCTTGAGAGACAGCGGTGAGGCCTTTTTGACGCCGACATTTTTCATGGACCGCTGGGCCGTGCGGGCGGCGTTCAGCAACTGGCGCACCCAGGCTGCCGACGTCAGGCGCGTGTTCGCCGCCTTGCGCGCTTTGCTGTAAATTTCCGAAGTTTTTTTCGGCTTGGCCGAAATGCTTGAAATTCAATGCTAAAGTCCGGCCTCTTCTTAGGAAGACACCTTGCCCAGGTGGCGGAATTGGTAGACGCACTAGTTTCAGGTACTAGCGGGTAACTCCGTGGAGGTTCGAGTCCTCTCCTGGGCACCAAACAAGAAAGGCCAGCACGCAAGTGCTGGCCTTTTGCGTTTGGAGGCCAGGAAGCAAGGCCCCTGCGGGCCTTGCGTGGGGACGAGAATGGCGTCCGCATGCTTGCGGCGCTGGGGCTGAGGCCGGACCGGCCCAAGTCCCTGCGGACTTGAGCCAGCCTGCCGAAGGGCGAGTACTTGCAAGTACTCGCGCGGCCTGCAAGGCGCGGAACGTGACCGAGTCCTCGAAAAATATAGACCGACACTTGCGTGCGGGCCTTTGTCATTTCTGGGTCAGCACCAACTCGAACGCCGCCGCCGACATCGGGCGGCCAAACAGAAAGCCCTGCGCGTAGTCGCAGCCGGCGGCGATCAGCAATTCGCGCTGCTCGGCGGTCTCAACCCCTTCGGCCACCACCTTCAGCCCCAAGGCATGGGCCATCGTGATGATGGCCGTGCACAGCGCCAGGTCCTTGGCATTGGGGTGCAAATTTTTGACGAAGCGCTGGTCAATCTTCAGCAGATCGATGGCGTACTTTTGCAAATAGGCGAGTGAGGAAAAGCCGGTGCCGAAATCATCCAGCGAAACCTGGAAGCCGGCCGCGTGCAGTGCGGCCAGATGAGATTCGACCTCGCTGTCCGCCTCCAGCAGCAGGCCTTCGGTGATCTCGATCGCGAGCGCGTCCCCCGCCACGCCGAGCTCATGCATGGCCTCGGCCCAGCTATGGCTTGCCGGCGCACGGCCGGTCTCGTCACGAAACTGCACCGGCGACTTGTTGACGCTGATTTGAAAGCCCGGGTCAAACTGCGCGCGCCACTGCTTCACTTGCAGCGCTGCTTGTCTGAACACCCATTCGCCCATTTCGATGATCAAGCCACTGGTTTCAGCCAGCGGCACAAACACGCTCGGGCTGATCACGCCCTGGCTGGGGTGCAGCCAGCGCAGCAAGGCCTCGGCCTTGCGGATGCGCCCGCTACGCAGGTCGACAATCGCCTGGTACTCGATGAACAGCTGCTGCTTGGGTAAGGCATCGCGCAGGTCGTTGCCCAGCCGCATCCTGTTCAGCGCCGCCTGCTGCAGTTCGGGCGTGAAGTAGCCCAGGCGGTTGCGCCCGGCGGCTTTGGCCGCATACAGGGCCTGGTCGGCATGTTTGAACAAGGCCTCGATATGGCGGCCATCGCCGGGGTAGTGGCTCAGGCCTATGCTGGCCGAGACAAAGACGCGCTCCGCGCCCAGCTGAAACGCCTTGGCCAGGCTGGCAATGATGTGCTGCGCCATCTCACGTGCCACCTGCTCGGACTGCGGCGCGGCGGCCAGCGGATGCAGCAGCACGGTGAACTCATCGCCGCCCATGCGCGCCACCATATCGCCCGGGCGCAGGCAGGCGGTGACGCGAGCGGCGGCCTCGATCAGCAAGGCATCGCCGACATCATGGCCCAGCGTGTCGTTGACTTCCTTGAAGTGATCGAGGTCGATGAAGAGCAAGGCCAACTCGCCGCAGTCTTGCTCGCCTTGCAGCAGAAGTAGCTCCAGTCGTTCGCGCAAGCTGCGCCGATTCGGCAGGCCGGTCAGCGGGTCCAGATGAGCCTGGCGCCAGATCAAGGCCTCGGCCTCCTTGCGATGGCTGATGTCGGTGTGGGTGCCGACCATGCGCAACGGCCGGCCCTGCTCGTCGCGGCTGATCACCATGCCGCGGCTGTGAATCCACTTCCAGCGGCCGTCTTTGCAGCGCACCCGGTGTTCGTTGCTGTAGCTGCTGGCCCGCCCGCTGAAATGAGCCTCTCGGTCGGCCTGCATCTGCGCCAGGTCGTCGGGATGGGTGCGGGCATCGAACTCGGCCGGCGTCGGGCGAACGTCGCTCTCGTCATAACCGTAAATCTGCAGATAGCGGGTCGAATAGAGCTCGACGCCGCTTTGCACATACCAGTCCCAGACGCCGTCGCCATTGCTTTCCAGCGCCAGTTTCCACAAGTCGTCGGCGTCTTGCAGCCGCGACTCGGCCTGCTTGCGCTCGTCGATATCGCTGTGCGAGCCCAGCAAAAAAAGCTCGGCGGCAGTGGGGGCCGCCGGCCTCAACTGCGCCGTCAGCAAATGCCAGCGATAGCGGCCGTCAGCGGCCAGCAGGCGGTAGTCATGCGTCAGCGCCTGCTCGGGTGTTGTCAGCGCCGCGTCGGCCAGATACTGGCGGCAGGCCTGCTCAAAGCCGGGCCAATCATGCGGATGAACCAGGGCCTGCAAGCCAAGCTGGCCCAGCATGGCGGCGTCAAGGCCGGCGTAGTGCAGCAAGGCCGCGGTGGCAAAGCGGGGCCGCATCTGTGCATCGATGACCCAAACCAGCGTGGGCAAGGCGTCCAGCAGGCATTCGGCCGGCCAAGCAAAATCGGGCCATTGCGGGTCGCCGCCATCGCTTGGCTGCAGCAACAGATCTGAATTGACTTCGAGCTTCATTGACTGTGATGCCGGCGCCGATGGACTGTTGCAGCTTACTTGATTGGCGCGCCTTGAGCTCAGCGCCCGCGTTACACGATGTAGTTGCGCGTATTTTTTCGGGTTTGCGCCGCTCTTTCATGCGGCTGTCCATCGGCAACAGCGCGCTTTGGGTCAAAATGACGCCGCCCGAGATCGTCGGGCTCAACCTTGAGACGAGATTCTGGAATGAACAAGACCGAATTGATTGCACACCTGGCCGCCAAGCACGAACTGACCAAGGCCGATGCCGGCCGTATCCTTGAGACCCTGCTTGACGTTGTGGTTAGCACGGTTAAAAAGGGCGAGGCCGTGGCCATACCCGGCTTTGGTTCCTTCAAGCAGCACGCCCGCGCCGCCCGCACCGGCGTGAACCCCAGCACCGGCGACAAGATCAAGATCCCGGCCGCAAAGCTGCCCAAGTTCACCCCAGGCGCCGGCTTCAAGGCCGCCGTTGACCCCAAGGCGGCTGCGCGCAAGGCCGCCAAAGCCACCCCAGCCGCGGCCAAGCCCGCCGCCAAAGCGGCACCCAAGGCCGCCGTGAAGAAGGCCAAGAAGTAAGTTCCTTAAGTGAGTGATTGAGTGGGTTGGGGCTGGCCTTGCGCTGCGGCACCGTGCACATCGCTATTGAGCAAGGACAGAATCAGTGGCAAGCAAAGCAGGGTCCAGCCCGACGATTATTGATGTGGCCGAGCAGGCCGGCGTGTCGATCAAGACCGTCTCGCGCGTGCTCAATAACGAGGCCGGCGTGCAGGAGAAGACCCGCGAGCAAGTGCTCAAGGTCGTCGCTGCGCTGAAGTACCGGCCTAAATTGGCGGCCCGCAGCATGGGCGGCGGGCGCTCGTTTCTGATCGGCCTGCTCTATTACGACCCCAGCGCGGCCTTTGTCGGCGGGGTGCAGCAAGGCGCCACGCTGCGCTGCCGCGAGTCGGGCTATCACCTGGTGGTCGAGTCCCTGCACAACGACTCGCCCGATATCTACAACCAGGTCGACCGGATGGTGGCCGCGCTGCGGCCGGACGGCATGATTTTGACGCCACCGCTGTGCGATAACCCGAAGGTGCTGCAGGCACTGCGCGACAGCGACACGCCCTTTGTGCTGCTGTCGCCGGGCCAGCAGCAGGCCGAGCAGTTCAGCGTGCGCATGGATGACGAGTTGGCGGCCGAGGAGGTGACGAATTTGCTGATCAGCCTGGGCCACGAGCGCATCGGGTTTATCAAGGGCGCACCCGATCAGGCGGCGTCTGAGCTGCGTTACCGCGGCTTTGTGCGGGCGATGCAGGCGCATGATTTGGCCGTCGACGCCAGCCTGGTTTGGGAGGGCAACTTCACCTTCCCCAGTGGCGTGGAAGGCGCGCACAAGCTGCTGAGCCGCAGCGTGCGGCCAACGGCGGTGTTCGCCAGCAATGACGATATGGCCTTGGGCGTGCTGGCGGCGGCGCAACGGCTGGGTTTGAATGTGCCGGCCGATTTGTCGATTGCCGGCTTCGATGATTCCAGTGCGGCCAGCTTGGTGTGGCCGCCGCTGACCACCGTGCGCCAACCGACCCATGAGATGGCCAGTGTGGCGGTGGAAATGCTGATCGCGGCCAAAGGCAGTGATGCCGAGGCGGCCACGCCGCTGAATTCTCATCGGGTGCTGCCCTACCAATTGCTGGTGCGCGACTCCACGCGCGCCCTGCATGCGGGCCAGGTGCCGCGCGCCAAGTCCGCGCCTAAAAAGTAAGCGCCGGTCCCGTCAGGCGGCAGGCTCGGTACGCTGTTGCTGTTGACGAATCATCTGCTCCAGAGCCTCGGTGTCGGCCTTGAATTGCGCAATACCTTGCCGCAGCTTTTCGCTGGCCATCGGGTTGGCGCCGAGTGCGGCCTCAAAGCCGGCCTGGGTCAGCGCCGCCGGGCTGGGCTCAAGCTCGCCTTCATGGGGGCGAAGCTGGGCGGCGACCGGCGCGCTCGACGCGGCCAGTTCGGCCAGCAGACCCGGGCTGATCGTCATCAGATCGCAGCCGGCCAGCGCCAGGATCTGGCCGCAGTTGCGAAAGCTGGCCGCCATCACTTCGGTGCGGATGTCGTGGCGTTGGTAGTGCCGAAAAATCTCCACGACCGAGCGCACGCCGGGGTCATTGGCGCCGGCTTGGCTGCCCTCATCCCAGCCGGCGCCGGCGGCATTTTTGTACCAGTCATAGATGCGGCCGACAAAGGGCGAGATCAAACGCACGCCGGCATCGGCGCAGGCCTGGGCCTGGGCCAAACAGAACACCAAGGTCAGATTGGTGTGGATGCCAATGGCCTCCAGTTGACGGGCCGCTTGTATGCCCTCCCAGGTCGCGGCCAACTTGATCAGCACCCGTGCACGCGGTATATCGGCCGCGGCGTACAGCGCAATCAGGCGCTGGGCTGAGGCGACCGAGGCCGGCGTGTCGTAGCTCAGGCGCGGATCGATTTCGCTGGAGACCCGGCCCGGCACCAAATGAAGAATTTCAATGCCAAAACTCACCAGCAGATGTTCGGCGACGCTTCCGGCGCTGGCGCCCGGATGGTCGGCGACGGCGCGTTCCAGCAGCGCCAAATAACGCGGCGACTGCACGGCCTTGAGCACCAGCGAGGGGTTGGTGGTGGCGTCCTGCGGGCGGAACTGCAAGAGCTGTTCAAAGTCACCGGTGTCGGCGACCACGGTCGTGTGCTGACGCAGTTGTTCGAGGCTGTTCATAGGCATGGCTGGGCTGGTGTGGCTTGGGGGGATTCAGGCGAACTCTTGGCACAGCGCGCCGTACAGGCGCTGGAAGCGGGCATGGCGGGGCAGCAACGCGGCCGCCAGCGCGGCATCGGGCTCGGCCACACGGGCGATCTCGGGTGCGCGGCAGACCTCGTCCGGCGCGCCGCCGCAGGCCAGCCAAGCCAGCCGCGCCGCACCGAGCGCGCCGCCGGCCTCGGCGCCGACGCCGCTCACCAGGCGGGTGTTCAGCAGCGAAGCCAACAGCGTCGCCCACCAGTCGCTGCGCGCGCCGCCGCCGACCAGGGCCAATGACTCCGCGCCGCCACCATCAGCGGTCAGCGCTTGCCAGCCGTCCAGCAGACCGAAGCCGACGCCTTCCAGCACCGCATAACCGAGCGCCGCAGCGTCATGCTCGTGGGTCAGGCCGAAGAACACGCCGGTGGCGTTGGCGTTGTTGTGCGGCGTGCGCTCACCGCTGAGATAGGGCAAAAAGATCGGCGCTTGCGCGCGCTGGCTGGCGGTCAGCCGAGACACTTTTTCGATCAAGACCGCCTCGTTCGCTTGGCCCAGCATTTGCGTGGCCCAGCGCAGCGAGCTGGCGGCGCTGAGCATCACGCTCATCTGGTGCCAGGTAGCGGGCAGGGCGTGGCAGAAGGCGTGCACCGCCCGCGCTGCCGTGATTGGATTTGGTCGGAACTTGTCATTGCACAAAAAAATCACGCCCGAGGTGCCCAGCGACAGAAAGCCCTGGCCCGGCCGCACCGCGCCCATGCCGACCGCGCTGGCGGCGTTGTCTCCGGCGCCGCCCGCTATCGGGATACCTGCGGGCAAACCCCAGCGCTGCGCCAGCTCGGGTTTGAGGGTGGCGCTGATCTCGCTGCCCTCGACCAGGCGCGGCATATTGCTCTTGTCCAGCCCCGTCAGGGCCAGCGCCTCCGCCGACCAGCGGCGATTCGCTACGTCCAGCCAAAGCGTGCCGGCGGCGTCGCTCATCTCGCTGACATGCTCGCCGCTCAAGTGCAGGCGCAGCCAGTCCTTGGGCAGCAGCACCTTGTCGGCCTGTGCGAACAGATCCGGCTCATGGCTGCGCATCCAGGCCAGCTTGGGCGCCGTGAAGCCCGGCATCGCCAGATTGCCGGTGATGGCCGGCAGCTCGGGGCAGGCCGCCATCATCTGCGTGCATTCGGCGGCGCTACGGCCGTCGTTCCAGAGGATGGCCGGGCGCAGCACCCGGTCGGCCGCGTCCAGCACCACCGCGCCATGCATCTGCCCCGACAGGCCTATGCCTTGCACGCGGGCGAGGGCGCCCGCGTGATCCTGCTTCAGCTGCGCCATGCCGCGGTCCAACGCAGCCCACCACTCGGCGGGTTGCTGCTCGCTCCACAGCGGCTGTGGCCGTTGAACCGTCAGCGCGACGCCGGTGGTGGCGATGATGCGGTGCTGCTCGTCGAGCAGCAATAGCTTCAGCTCGGAAGTGCCGAGGTCGATGCCAAGAAACATGGTTTAGACGAAGTTGTTGACGATGTTTTCGAGGCGCTCCTGGCGACCCGAACGCGGTTGCGGCGAGATGCCTTGAGCGTGCACCAACTGAGCCAGATCGTCGAGGCCGGCCCCCGCCTGGATGCGTTTGCCCAGATCCCCATTCCAGCCCGCATAACGCTCGCTGACGACGTTCTCCAGCTGGGCGCTGCTGTACAGCTCGGCGGCGCTCAAGAAGGCGCGCGCCATCGTGTCCATGCCGCCGATATGACCTTCGATCTGGTCGATGGGATCGATGCTCTGGCGCCGCACCTTGGCGTCGAAGTTGGTGCCGCCTGTGGTGAAGCCGCCGGCGCGGATGATCTCCAGCATCGCCGGCACCAGGGCCGCGTGGTTATTGGGGAATTGGTCGGTGTCCCAGCCTAACTGCTCATCGCCACGGTTGGCGTCGATGCTGCCGAAGATGCCAAGCGCACAGGCGGTCGCGACCTCATGCTCGAAGCTGTGGCCGGCCAAGGTGGCGTGGTTGACCTCCAGATTGACCTTGACCTCGTTCTCCAGGCCATAGGTTTTCAGGAAGCCGTAGACGGTGGCGCTGTCGTAGTCGTACTGGTGCTTGGTCGGCTCTTGCGGCTTGGGCTCGATCAGGATCGCGCCCTTGAAACCGATCTTGTGCTTGTGCTCGACCACGGCCGAGAGGAAGCGGCCGTACTGGGCCAGCTCGCGCTTGAGGTCGGTATTGAGCAGGGTTTCGTAGCCTTCGCGGCCGCCCCACAGCACATAGTTCTCGCCACCCAGCCGGTTCGTCCACTCCAGCACATGCTTGACCTGGGCGCCGGCATAGGCGAACACCTCGGGGTCCGGGTTTGTGGCTGCGCCACTCATATAGCGGCCGTGCGAGAACAGATTGGCCGTGCCCCAGAGCAATTTGACTCCACCGTCCTGCATCTTCTTGGCGGCCGCGTCTAACAGGCCGTCGAGGATGCGGTTGGTCTCGGCCAGGCTGGCGCCTTCGGGGGCGACATCGCGGTCATGGAAGCACCAGTAGGGCAGGCCTAGCTTCTGGAAGAAATCAAAGGCGGCGTCCAGCTTCAGATGCGCGGCCTTGACCGGGTCGCTTTCCGCAAACCAGGGTCGCTGGAACACGGTGTTGCCGAGGCCGAAGATGTCCTCGCCCTTCCAGCAGAAGTTGTGCCAGTAGCAGACCGCCGGGCGCAGATGCTCGGCCAGGGTCTTGCCCAGCACCACGCGCTTGGCGTCGTACCAGTGGTAGGCCAGTGGGTTGCTGGACTTTGGGCCTTCGTATTGGATGTTAGGGATTTCAGAGAAGACGGTGTTGGCGGTGCTCATGATGGGCTTCCTTGGTTAAACGGGGGAAAGATTGGCTTCGAGGCGGCGCCGGGCCAGCTCGTCGGCCATTTGCAGCGTGGTCTTTTTCGTCAGCTTGTTGGCGAGCAGGCAGATCGCGCAGGCGGCGAACAGCAGGGCCACGACCAGGCTGGAGGTGACGCGGTAGCCGTGCACGGCATCGGCGGCTGCCGGCAGCTGGGTGTCGTAGTTGAAGAAGCCGGCCAGCAGCCACAGCAGGCTGGCCGAGCCCAGGGCCAGGCCGACCTTGAGCGAGAAACCGATGGTCGCGAACACCATGCCGGTGAAGCGGCGGCCGGTCTGCCATTCTGAAAAATCGGCCGCATCGGCATACATGGACCACATGATGGCGCAGGTCGGCGCATAGACGATGGCGCCCAGCATGGCCAGGCCCACCATGGCCCAGACATCGGTCGGCACCAGCAGATACATAGCAGCGGCGGTGACGGCCGACAGCGCAAAACAGGTGGCGGCGACCGAGCGCTTGCCGAAGCGCGCGCTTAAGGACGTGGACAGCATGATGACGATGATGGTGGTGCCGGTGCCGACCATATTGACGATGCTGTTGAAAACATCGGCGACATTGGAATTGGCGATGCTGTCCCTTGTGCCATGGACGATATAGCCGAGCGAATCGAGCAGTCCGCCTGACTTGGCTGCGTCGGCGCTGGTCAGACCGAGCGTCTCGACAAAGTCGAACATCGCGGCCTTGTCGGCGAAGTGGTGGTAGTAGTTGTAGTGCGCGCCGCCGCGCAGGGCCAGCATGGCGAAATGGAACAGCGTGTAGCAGACCAGGGCGATCCAGGGGCCGTTCATGAGCAGGTCGGCAAAGTCCTGCTTGGGCGAGCTCTTGACCTGGCTGATAGTCTTGATGCGCTCCTTGGTGGTGAAGAAGGTCACCATGAACAGCAGCAGGCAGGCGGCGGCCCAGATCGACATCGTGACCTGCCAGCCATGCTGGCGGTCGGCGCCTTGGGCGAACTTGGCGACCAGGGGCAGGGTCAGGCCGCCGACGACGAACTGGGCGATATTGACCGACACGAAGCGGAAGGAGTTCAGCTTGGTGCGCTCGTTCAGGTCCGCCGTCATCACCCCACCCAGGGCCGAGTACGGCATATTGTTCATCGAGTACAGCGTCATCAAGAGCGCGTTGGTGATGCCGGCGTAGGCGACCACCATGGTGACGCTCCAGCCCCAGGCCGGGTCGGGCGTGGTGTAGGCCATCACCATCACCACGGCCCAGGGCACGGCGGTCCACAGAATCCAGGGCCGGAACTTGCCCCAGCGCGTCTCGGTGCGGTCGGCCAGCACGCCCATGATGGGATCGAACACGGCATCCCACAGCCGCGGCCACAGCAGGATGGCCGCCGCCGTGCTGGCGCTGAGGCCGAACACATCGGTGTAGAAGTTCAGCTGGAACAGCACCATGGTCATGAAGACCAAATTCGCGGCGGCGTCTCCGGCGCTGTAGCCGGCCTTTTCGATGAAGGAAAGTGGCGCGTTCATGGGTCTCCTGGCTTGTCTCTGATGTATTTATGCGGGCCTCGGGGCCGGGTCGAAAGGCTGGTTCTTAGGGCCGGGCTTCGTAGTCGAAATAGTCGAAGTCCGCATGCAGGCGCGTGCCCGCCAGATCCTGGCAGGCCAGGGCGATGAAGTTGCCGGTGAAGCCGAAGGCGCGCGCATAGCCGCCTTCGAAGCGGGTGACGGCCTCGTCGCTGAGCATGGCGGTCTCGAACGCCGGGCCTATCGTCCGCCAATCGCTGCCCGCTTGGGCGTAGGAAAACTGGAACTGCGCGTGGCTGAACTCCAGGCGCAGATCGACCGGGCCGTCCGCCAGCTCGACCGCCTGCGCCGGCTCGGTCAGCGCACCGTCCCGGTTCAGATAGACCCGCAGCACGCGTGCCCCGCCGTCCAAGGCGCGGCTGACATTGAGGTAGGCGTGATTGCCGGTGTTGTAGTAGGCCAGCAGGCCGGCCATTTGATGGAAGTTCGCGGGCTCGAAGGCGAGCCGGGTCTCGGCGCGGCAGTTGAAATGCTGCTGCCGGCGCGCCACCAGGCTTTGTTCAAACAAGCTCATCAGCGACTCGCGGCCCTTCAGCCGAAGATGGCCGGGGCGCTCGGTCAGTGAGATCCAGCTGGCGTCGAAGGGCAGGCGCAGCGCGTTCAAATGCGGGCTCAATTGCGGCGCATCGAAGTCATCGCGCAGCGCCTCGGCGGGCCAGGGGTGGGCCGGCAGATCGGGGGCGTCCACCAGCACGCGGGGCTGGTTGCTGCCGGCGTGAATTTCGGGCCAGTCGTCGGTGCGCCAAGTCAGTGGCTGCAGCGCGGTCTCGCGGCCCAGCGGGCAATGCAGGCCGCTGTAGTCGACCTCACCGTTGAGGTCGGGCGCTTTTTTGCCGGCGTTCGGGCCACTCCATTCCAGCGGGCGGCCACACAGATGTGCCATCCACCAATCACCCTGGGCGGTCTGCACCAGGCTGGCATGGCCGGCGCGCTGCAGGCCGTCGGTCTGGCGCTGGTAGGCGGTCAGCAAGGGCTTGCCCGGCATGGTCTCGTAGGGCCCGTCGATCTGGCGCGAGCGCGCCAGCGTCACCGTGTGCTCGTAGAAGGTGCCGCCCTCGGCCGTCAGCAGGTAGTAATAACCGTTGCGGCGGTACAGGTGCGGGCCCTCGACCACGCCGCGCTCGGTGCCGGCGTAGATGTTCTTGATCGGCCCCACCAGCTTGCCCGCAGCGCGGTCGTATTCCTGCAACAGGATGCCGTTGAAATTGTGTTGGCCGGGATGGTGCAGCCATTGCTGGTTGAGCAACCAGGTTTTGCCATCCTCATCGTGGAACAGGCTGGGATCAAAGCCTGAGCTGTTCAGATAGATGGGCTCGCTCCAGGGGCCGTCCATGCTTGGCGCGGTGACCAGGTAGTTGTGCGAGTCCTTGTAGGCGCCGTACATGCTGCGCACATCGGTAAAGATGAGCCAGAACTGGCCATGCGCATGGCTCAGGCAGGGCGCCCAGATGCCGCAGGAGTCGGGGTGGCCGATCAGGTCGAGCTGGCTGCGGCGGGTCAGGGCATAGCTGTGATGGCGCCAGTTCACCAGATCGCGCGAATGGTGGATGCGCACCGCCGGCCACCATTCAAAGGTGGAGGTGGCGATGTAGTAATCGTCACCGACGCGCAGCATCGAGGGGTCGGCGTGAAAGCCGGGCAGTATGGGATTCGAGATCGTCATGATTATTGGAATTTTGGGCTGCCGGCTAGGCGAAACGCCGACCTAGGAATGGTGAAATGGTAACGCTACCAATTTCAAATACACTGCGGGTTTTCGCTAGTGTTGAAGGGCAGGGCGTAGTCCGGCTACAGTCCCGGTCGGCGCGCCTGCAGACTTGAACCTCAACGCTGCACTGGCGCGCTCTTAAAGCGCCCCCAGACCTGTCGCTTTGCGCCAGGCCCCCCGAGGGGGAGGAGAAACAACTTGGGAGCGGCCCGGCGTTTTGTTTCTCATGATCATTCGAGGTAAAGATTGAAACCAAGCCCCAGGGTAGGACGCAGCCCCAATGTCGCGACCGTGGCCGACGTCGCACGTCTGGCCGGTGTGTCGCCGATGACGGTTTCGCGCGTGGTCAATGGCGAGCTGAATGTGCGCCCGGGCACGCGTGAAAAGGTGCAGGCGGCGGTCGCTGCGCTCAACTACCTGCCTAATCAAGCGGCCCGTCATCTGGCGGGCGCGGAGGCCATACGCATTGGCATGCTCTACAAAGACCCGAGCGCAGGCTACCTGAGCGAGTTCCTGATCGGTTTGCTCAACAAGGCCAGCTTGAGCCCGGTGCAATTGATTGTGCAGAAATGCGAGAGCCGCGAGCACGAGGCCGAGCAGGTCGCCGAGATGATGGCGAATGGCTTGGACGGGCTGATCCTGCCGCCGCCTTTTTGCGATTCGCAGGCACTGCTGAAGCTGGTCACCGACACCGGCCTGCCCGCCGTGACCGTCTCCAGCGGCCAAGCGCTGGCGGATGTTTGCGGCGTCGGCATTGATGACTATCAGGCCGCCTATGTGATGACCGGGCATTTGCTAGCGCTGGGCCACCATCGCCTCGGCTTCATCATGGGCGACCCCAACCAGACCTCCAGCGCGCGCCGTTTGGGCGGTTTCCATGCGGCGATGAGCGATGCCGGCCTGAATATCGCCGAGGAGGAGGTGATCGCCCAGGGCATGTTCACCTATCGCTCCGGCCTGGAGGCGGCCGAGTTTTTGCTGAGCCAGCAGCGGCGGCCGACGGCGATCTTCGCCAGCAACGACGATATGGCCGCCGCCACGGTGGCGATCGCCCACCGCCTGGGCTTCGACGTGCCGGGCGACTTGACGGTGGTGGGCTTCGACGATGCGCCGCTGGCCACCACCATCTGGCCCGAACTGACCACCGTGCGCCAGCCCATCATGGAAATGGCGGCCGCGGCGGTGGACCTCTTGGTGCGCCAGATACGTGGCCGGCGCAGCGGTGAGGCGGCCCATTGCGAGCAGGTGCTGATGGACTTTGAGCTGATCCGGCGGCAGTCCGATGCCGCGCCACAGCTATCGACTTGAGCCCTGCTCAGCCGGCCAGCTTGGCGCTCTTGAAAAACGCGTTGACGGTCAAGCGGCCCAGGCCGGCTTGATAGGCGGCCGGCGGCCCCTGGATATCGCCGGAATGGAAGATGCTGCCGTCGTAAAAAACCGCCCGGTTCCATTTCGCCGGCACCCGCCCGATGACCTCGAAATAGCGGTTGCTCTGCGTCATATAGCTCGCTGGGATACCGTATTTCTCGCCGAATTCATGGCCGCTCATCGATTTGGCATCGGCCAGGAAGTCTTGCGTGGCCGGCTCGGACATCAGTGAGCGGAACAAGACCGTGCCGCCGAGCTGTTCGTCACCGAATAGATAGTGGACCAGGGCGCACATCATCTGGCCAGGCTCAAGGCCGGAGTCGTCGCGGTGGCAGGTGCGCTGGCGGGCGTCCAGCGTCGTGCTGTCCTGGGTGACGCGTGAAAAGCGGCCATACATGCCTTGCGCGGGGCCGGCATGCAGGCGGGCGCGCAGATGCTGGTGGAAATAGGCGTCGAGTTGCGCGGCCAGCGCCGGCGGCAGGTCGAGCTGCGGGCCAGGATAGGGGTGGCCGGGCGGGATGTGGAACTGGTCAGCGACCGACTGGGCCAAACGCACCAAGCCATCCGGGTCCTGCACGAAGTCGTCGATGACGAAGACCTGCTGTCCGTTCGTCAGTGCTATGGTCTGAATAGCGGGCTGCGGATTGAGCAGCAGGGCGGGCATGGCGGCAACAGGAGCGGCAGCTGCGGGCTTGGGCGCGGCATAGAGCCGGCTGACATAGTCCTGGTGCTTGGGCAACTTGATCAAGCTGCGTGCGGCTTCCTTGCGAATCTCGCCGAGAAATTCGCTCAGGTCGGCGTTGTCCATCTGGCGTGTCACCGGGTGGTGGGCGCTGGGCGTGATGCCCTGGCCCATCATCACCTGGATCCAGGAGTTGTCGCGGAACAGCTCGTCGGCATCGAGGCAGACACGGGCCGAATCCCTGAACAACTGGATGCGATGCGCCAGCAACTTAGGCACCGCCATCTCGCGGCATTCACGCCAGAAGGCGGCGTCGCTGCGATTGTTGACGTGGTAGTGCAGGATGATGAAGTCGCGAATGGTTTCTATGGCCGTGCGTGACTGCTCGTTGTACTCGTCGATATCGCTCTGGCAAATGCCGTCGGCCGGGAACATCTGGATCAGCCGCGTCAAGCCGCGTTGAATCAGGTGAATGCTGGTCGACTCGATCGGCTCCAGGAAGCCGCTGGACAGGCCGATGGCGACGCAGTTGCGCTTCCACACCAGCTCGCGCTGGCCGGGGGTGAACTTGATCACGCGCGGTGGCCGCATCACCTCGCCCTGCACATGGGCCAAGAGTGCGGCCTTGGCCGCCTCGTCGTCGAGGTGCTTGCTGCTGAAGACCAGGCCGTTGCCGACCCGGTGCTGCAGCGGGATCTGCCATTGCCAGCCCCAGGGATGGGCGATCGAACGGGTGTAGGGCACGGCCTCGCGGACCGAAGCGGTCTGCACGGCGACGGCGCTGTCGCAGTGCAGCCATTCCGACCAATCCTGATAGGCCACGCCCAGCGTCTCGCCCAGCAGCAGGGAGCGCATGCCGGTGCAGTCAATGAACAAATCGCCTTCGATCAGCGCGCCGCCGTCCAGGGTCAGTCCGGTGATGCCGCCGTTGCTGGCTTCTTGGCTGGTCTCGCTGTGAACCTTGACGATCTTGCCTTCGATGCGCTGCACGCCCAGGGCCTCGGAGTAGCGGCGCAAGTACTGCGCGTACAGGGTGGCGTCGAGGTGATAGGCATAGTTCAAGCCGGCGTTGGGCAGATGGGCAAAGCGGTTGTCCATCGCCGCACGCAGTTCCAGGCAATAGTCGCCGTAGTCGCTGGCCAGGCCGCGCTTGCGGCCCTCCAGCCAGAAATGCTGGAAACCCGCCGTCCAATGCGGCTTGCCGGTAGTGCCGAAGGAATGGAAATAGTCCTCGCCCACATTGCGCCAGTTCTCGAAGCTGATGCCCAGCTTGAAGGTGGCCTGCGTGGCGGCCATGAACTCGCGCTCGTCGATACCAAGAATTTCGTGAAAGAAATGCAGGGTCGGGATGGTCGCTTCGCCGACGCCTATGGTGCCAATTTCTTCCGACTCGATCAGGCGGATCTCATACAGCCGCCCCAAACTTTTGGAGAGACCGGCCGCCACCATCCAGCCGGCCGTGCCGCCGCCGGCGATGACGATGCGGCGTACCGGTTTGGACGCGTAAGGTGCAGTGTTCATGGCTACTTCCTACTAACTAGCGATTCAGTCGGTTCAGCAGCACCGCGCGCAGATGGCGCGCGCGGTCCGACGTGATGGGGGCCAGCACACCTTGGGCGCTGGGTGGGATGTGGGCGGCGGTCTGCGCATCCGCATCAAAAACATAATGCTCAAACAAGGCGGCCCAGGCCTGGCGCTGGGCCGGCGGCAGGTCGCGCAGCGTCATCAAGGCCAGCATCAAGGTGTTCATCGGTGAATCCATGAAGGCAGGGCTTTGCCGCCACCAGAAATTCACCAGCGCGCTGACCGGCTCCAGCGCCTCCACCGCATGCCACCAGAGGCTGGGGATGAAGATCGCGTCACCGGGCGCCAACTCGACGGTCTGCGCATGTGCCAGCGCCTGTGCGTAGCGCGGGAAGCGATTGAGGTCGGGCTTGGCAATATCGACCAAGCTAATGGCTTGCCCTGCCGGTGTCAGGTCCAGCGGGCCGATATAGAGATTGGCGACCTGTTCGGGAGGGAACAGCGTGAAGCGGCGCCGCCCGGCGACGACACAGGCGATATTGTCCGGCAGGTCAAAGTGGGCGGCGACGCGCACCCGGTTGCCCAGCCACAGGCTGACCAAGGGGTCGGCCACATTCAGCTTCAAGTCATTGCCCTGGCGCAGGCCGGGGAAGGAACCGTCCAGCTCGGTGGAGCCCAGATAGAGCGCCGGCGGTGCCGGGTCATCTGCATGCGCCAGCAACTCGTCCAGCAGGGCGTCGAAGCGGCCAATCTCGCGTTGATAGTTGAAGCCGCTGAACTCAGCGTTATAGAAAAAGCGCCCCTCTATGTCTGGCGCGCCGCGCCAGAGGCCAACCTTGGTGGCGCCGCCAAATCCGCGCAGGTAGTCGCAAAACTGCCGCTCCGACTGCAGCGCCGCCTGCACCAGCGGCCAATGCCGCACCAGGCCGCGCAGCAGCACCGGCTGGGTGCTCTGCAGCAAGTCGGCCGGCAGGGCGTCGGTCACCAGGGCGTTGCGCTCAAGCATAGAGTTAGGCCTCCTGAGCGAGGTGCAAGCGAATCAAGGTGTGCAGATTCGACAGCGAGGCAATCGCCATATAGATAGGCAGCAGGTAATCGGCCTGGTGCAGCAGACCGATGGTCTTTTCGTCCAGCGCCGCCAGGCGTTCCTCGTGGATGGTGTGCAGACCGACCAAGCGGCCGTGGGTGCCGTCCGGGCGCTCGACATCCAGCACAAAAGGCTCCAGCAATCCATGCGCGACCAGGGCCTCGACGAAGGCGGGCGTGGCTTGCAGGCCCTCGTGCAAGGCCTTCAGTACCGAGTTGGCTTGTTCCAGAAATTCGCTGCTGCCGCCCTGCGGCAAGAACACGGCGACGCCCTCGGCACCTTGACCGATGCGCGGGCTGGCCATGTCCACCAACATCCGCAACTCATCGTCGTTGACGCCAATCATGAAGGGCTCACGTTGCATGGCCAGCGGGATATAGGGCACGGTCCAACCGTCCGGGTCGAGAAACAGGTTTTGACCGTCCTGCAGGCCGAACAAGGCCAGGGGCTGCATTTGGCCCTGGGCATCGCGCTGAAAAACAATCGGGTAATGCACTTGCAGCTTGCGGAATTCGTCCGGTGTGACGAGGCAGGACATCACCGCATCGCCCCACGCTGCGCCGCGCCGGGTGATGACGCGCAGGTCCTGGTGGCTGATGTTGTTGAGCAGTTCTGGGTTTTGCATGGCGATGGAGTTCGGGCTGAAGTGGACGCTGGCATTCACCGTGATGGCATGCCGTGCGCATGGATGTGCTGGATCAGATCGCGGTGGCGGGGCAGGCCGCCCAGCAACCGTTTGGTGGCGGTCGCGGCGCTCTGGAAGCAGGCCTGCGCCTGCGCCAGGCGGGCGGGGCGGGGGGCGGCTATGGCGGGTTTGAAGCCCATGCCGTAGAGCACGTATTGGTAGCTGGCGGCGGGGAAGACCTCGTCGATCCGGAACAGATCATTTCTGAACGGCGCCCGGTGCTGCCAGAGTTGCAGCAGCTCGCCCAGGCGCTCGGGCAGGGTGCCTGTGCAGCGGTGGTCGCGCCGGTAGTCGGCGTCATCGCGCTGGCTCAAGACGTAATGCAGCTTGAGGAAATCGATGATGCGGGCCCAGCGGTACTCGAAGGCGTCATTGAAGCGTCGGCCCACGAGGTCCATATCGGCGCGATTGGCCGGCAGCTCATCCCGGATCATCGCCGCCGACAACTCGACCAGCGCGAGCGCCGAGGCCTCCAGCGGTTCGATAAAGCCCGAGGACAGGCCCACGGCCACGCAGTTGCGGTGCCAGAAGCGCTCACGGTAGCCGGGCGTGAAACGGATCAGGCGGGCCGGGGGCAGGTCGCTTGCTGCCGGCCCGCCGCTGCGCTCTACATACCGGCGCAGCGCGGCTTGCGCCGCTTCGTCGCTGGTGTGCGCGCTGGAAAACACCAGGCCGACGCCGCGCCGGGTCGGCAGGGCGATGTCCCAGGTCCAGCCTTGCGCATGCGCGGTCGAGATCGTCGCCGAGGCCAGCGGGGCATTCGGGTCGGTGGTCGGTATCTGCAAGGCCAGCGCGCAGTCATTGAACAGCACCTGCTGCTGCGAGCGCAGGGCGATGCCGTAATGCTGCCCGATTAGCAGCGCGGCCATGCCGGAACAGTCGATGAAGAGGTCGGCGGCGATGTCACCGTGCTCGCGGGTCTGCAGCGCGGCGATGTCGCCGTTGTCATGGCTGAGCACCGCCGTGACCTCGGCCAAGACATGGCGCACGCCCAGCTTGTCTATCGTGTGTTTGCGCAGCAGCAGGCCCAGCTTGACGGCATCGAAGTGATAGCCGTAGTTGGCGACGGCGGCGAATTCCGGGGTGCTGGTCTGCTTAGGCCCCAAGGCCGCATCGCACAGATGGGGTTGGGGGCTGACGCAGTCAGCGAACGAGGTTGCGGTCGATGCATGCAACCAGCCGCCGACCAGATCGGCCTCGCCATAGCCCTGCGGCAGCGAGAACGGGTGGTAGTAGCGGTCGCCGTCGCTGCCGTCGCGGCCATGGACCCAGCCGTCAAAGCGCGAGCCCTGCTTGAACGCGGCGTCGCACTCGCGCACCAGATCGACCTCGCTGAGGCCGATACGCTGCAGTGTTTCGCGCATCGAAGGCCAAGTGCCCTCGCCGACGCCGATGGCAGGCGCGGTCGGGGATTCGATCAAGGTGATCTGCAAGGCTTGCGCGTCATTGCCGCCATGTTCCGCAGCCAACAGCGCCGCCGTCAACCAGCCCGCCGAGCCGCCCCCCAGCACCACGACGCGTCTGATCGCATCCGTCATATCAAACCCTGCTCAAGTCAAATGAGGGAGCCGCCGACCCCCCTGCAGAA
>JADMJQ010000128.1 GCA_018780415.1 Roseateles sp.
GAAGACGGCGCAGAGCGAGCTGGTGGAGTCGGAAAAGCTGGCCTCGCTGGGCCGCCTGGTGGCCGGCGTTGCGCATGAATTGAACACGCCGCTGGGCAATTCGCTGACCGTGGTGTCCTCGCTGGAGGACCGCTACCGGGCCCTGGACGAGATGCTGCAAAGCAATACGCCGATGCGCCGCAGCTTGCTGGAGGACCTGGTGCGCGACACCCGCCGTGGCCAGGACATCTTGCAGCGCAATGTGCAAAAAGCCGCCGACCTGGTGCGTGATTTCAAGCAAGTGGCGATCGACCAGACCACCGACCTGCGGCGCGACTTCGAGTTGGCGCGGGTGGTTGAGGATGTGCTGATCATGGTGGAGCCCAGCTTCAAGCACACACCTTTCTTGATCAAGACCGAGCTCGGCGCCGGCATCAAGATGAACAGCTACCCGGGCTCGCTCGGCCAGGTACTGACCAATCTATTGATCAATGCCCTGGTCCACGGCTTTGAGGACAAGACGGCAGGCCTGGTGACCATCAGCTGCGCCCAGCTCAGCGCCGACGAGGTGTGCTTGAGCATCAGCGATGACGGCCGCGGCATGGATGAGTCGGTGCGGCGGCGCATTTTTGACCCCTTCTTCACCACCAAACTGGGCACCGGCGGCTCGGGGCTTGGCATGCACATCGTGCACAACATCGTCACCAATGTGCTGGGCGGTCAGATCGAGGTGATCAGCTCACCGGGTCAGGGTGCCCGCATGATGATCCGGCTGCCGACGGTGGCGCCGGAGCGCGGTGGCGCCGAAGCTTCGCTGCATTGAGCAGCCTCAAGCCCGCGGTGCCCAGGCGTCATCGATCTCATTGAACAGAACGCCGGGCTCTTCGGCATGCACGCGGTAGGGCCCGGTGCCGCTGTGTTCGGCGCTCGATGCCGGCACAAAGCGGCCGAGGTTGACGTCAAACACATTGACCTCACCGTCCTCAATCACGCAATGCCAGCCATGCAGGGCAATCTGGCCTAACTCCACTCTCGAGCGCACCATCGGGTAGTCCATCAAGCGCTCCAGCTGCAGCACCACCGAACGTTCCTCGGTGCGGCGCAGCGCCTCATCGCTGAGCTGCACGGGCAGTGTCGCCTCGCGGCCCCACTCCAGCCAGGCGCGCAGATTGGTCGCCTCGGCCGGCACCTCGCCATAGAGGGCGCGGATGCCGCCGCAATGGCTGTGGCCACAGACGATGATGTGCTGAACATGCAGGGCCAGCACCGCATACTCGATCGCGGCCGCGGTGCCATGCAAACCACTGGAACCGTCATAGGGCGGCACAAAAGCGCCGACATTCCTGACCATGAACAACTCGCCCGGCCCGGCGCCGGTCAGCATATAGGGCACCAGGCGCGAGTCGGAGCAGCCAATGAAAAGCGTGGTCGGATGCTGGCCCAGGTCGACCAGATCCTTGAACTGCGCCCGGTACTGGGGAAAGTATTCGGTGTTGAACCGGCGCAGGCGCGTCAGCAGCTCGTCGGGCATGGTCGGCTGCACGCTGTCACTGCAACAGCGGTGAGTCGGCCGCGTCCAACTCAATGCCGCTCAGCTCGGCTTCGCCCGCCAACAGGCTCAGGTACTGGCGCAGCGCCGTCATATAAGCCTGCTGGCGCAGCAGCTGGGCGATCGCACCTTTGACAGACTCAAAACTTTGCGCCACGCCGGCCTCGCGCGCCTGCACCTGCACAATATGAAAGCCGAAGCGGGTGCTGATCAAGCGCGGCAGCACACCGATATGGGCGTTAGCCTCGTCCTGCGCGAACAAGGCGGTGCGGAATTCCGGCGCGCAGTCCTGTTGCTCCAGCCAGCCGAGATCGCCGCCCTCGGCGCCACTCGGGCAGTTGGAGTTGTCGGCCGCGGCCTGGGCGAACACCGGGCTGTCCAAGGCTTCGCAGCGCAAGCCCACCAGCAGGCCCTCGGCGCGCTGGCGCAAGGCCGGCACATTGATGCCGGGCGTGACGGCAAACAGGATGTGGCGGGCCAGCACCTTCTCGCCGACATGGTAGCGAGCCGGGTGGGCGTCGAAATAGCGCCGGCACGAGCGGTCATCGGGCTCGGGCAGCTGCAGCTCGCGCTCCAGCAAAGCCAAGGTGGCATCGGACGCCGCCTCGCTCAACACGCCGTCCAGCGCGGGCAGGTCACCCACGGCCAGCAAGCCCCGGCGCTGCGCGGCCTGGCGCAGCAGCTCGCTGTAGGCGCGCTGGCGCAAGGCCTCGGGGTCGGGTGACTCACCCTCGCCGTGCAAGGGCACGCCGTTGACCATCGCCACAGCGACCTTGATGTCGTCAATCGTTGCTGCTGTACTGGCGGCCGTGCTGGCGCAACCGCAGCTACCGCTGCCGCATCCTTGTTGATTGCTCATGCTGACCTCGCTCAATGCTGTTGTGGCTGGTTGTGACCGGGTGGTAGCGACAAGCGCCGGCTGCGCACCATCTGGTAGGGCCTGAACAAATAGGCCAATGTGCCGAAGCCACTCCAGACGTGAACCAAGCGGGTGAACGGGAAGACCAGGAACACCGTCATGCCCAGGAACATATGCAGCTTGAAAACCCAGCCAGCCTGCGTCAACAACTCGACCGCGCCGGGTTGGAAGGTCACGATGCGCTGGGCCCAGCCGGCCAAATTCATCATCATGCCGCCGTCCAGATGCTGAGCGGAAAAGGGGATGGTCGCCAAACCTAGGGCCAACTGAGTCCACAGCAGCACCAGCAGCATGATGTCGCTGGGCTTGGAGTTGATGCGGATGCGCTCATCGCTCAAGCGCCGGTGCAAGAGGATGGAGACACCGGCAAAGCCAAGCACGCCGGCAATGCCGCCGCTGATCATCGCCATCAGCTGCTTGTTGCCGGCGCTGATGAAATGCTCATACATGAAGTGCGGCGTCAACATGCCGACCGTGTGGCCGAAAAACAGAAACAGCACGCCGACATGGAAGAGATTGCTGCCCCAGCGCAGCGAGCCGGCCCGTAGCAGCTGGGAGGAGTCGCTCTTCCAGCTGTATTGGTCGCGATCGAATCGGATCAGGCTGCCGAGCAGAAATACCGTTAGGCAGATATAGGGGTAGACGCCAAACAGGGCAAAATCGAGTGAGCTACTCATGGTCGCACTCCTTCTGGTTGCGTGGTCTTTCTGACGATATGGATGGGCTGCGGCGCGCCAGGCTTGCTCTGGCCCTTGCTGGAGCAGCCGTCAAAAGCAGGTGGCTCTTGCCAGGCCTCATCGAGCGGCTCGTCGACCGTAATCTGCACCGCCTGCGGCTTCTCACCGGCCAATTCCAGCACCGCGCCGATCGCCGCTGCGTAGGGGTTGTCGCGTTTGATCAAGCCTGAGTGGATGGTGTTCAAGATATGCGCCATCTCGGCCAGGAAAGACCTGGCCGTCTCGGCCGGCTGGGTCGAGGCGAACTCCAAGACCACCGGCAAGTAATCGGGCAGTTCACTGGCTTCAAAAAACATGCCGCCTGCCTCATAGGTCTGCTGCAGATCGACCAGGGCCGGGCCACGGTCGCGCGAGTCGCCGTGCACATGTTCGAACATATGCAGGCTGGTGGC
>JADMJQ010000323.1:0-275 GCA_018780415.1 Roseateles sp.
GGGGTGGGGAACGTGGTGCTTAGCGCTGCTGCCAGGCCATGTCGAAGGCTTCGGCGACGAGCTTCAGGTCGGCAGCAGCAAGGCCGGCGTTCTTGGCATGAGCCAGGATCGCGGCGGCGCTTTCAGGATCGGCAGCGCCATCGATGCGTGCGATGTAGTCATTGGCGGTCAGAGCTGGCGCTGCTTGCTCAGCTGGTGCCGCTGGTGCCGCTGCTGGTGCGGCCGCCGCTGCCTTGGGCTTGCGGTTTTTCAGCGCAGCCTTGAGGCCGGCCGTG
>JADMJQ010000323.1:347-22986 GCA_018780415.1 Roseateles sp.
CCGGCACGCTCATGTCGGCGCGCAGCGAGGCATAGATGCGCTTCAGGCTGACCACCTGGGCAGGCTGGATAGCGTCAAGCCGGCGCTGAATGCGCTTCTCGATCTGACCCTGAGTCACGCCGAAGGCATCGAAGGCGGCGACCATCTTCTGCATTGCCTCGGGGCTGGTGTCGGCCTTGGTGCGCAGGGTGACGTCGGCCTGGTGCATCGCGGCCTCGGTCACGTCGCCGGGGATGGTGGACAAGATGCAGGCGCGCACGCGGCGCTGCGCCTGGTTGGCCACCAACTCGTAGATGTCGCGTTCGTCCTTGAGCTTGTAGCCACCTTGCTTGGTGTCGCGCCAGTGGCGCACGATGAACTGCAGGCGCTTGCTGGTGCGGGCTTCCAGGTCCACGCAGAAGGCCTCGACCTCCGAGTAGGGCACGCCGTCATGCGCATCGATGCCGCGCGCCAGCTCGCGAAAGCCTTGCTCCAGGTTGCCCCATTGCTGCGCGATCGCCTCGGCTGCGCGGATGCTGGGGCCGGTGATGTCAGTGCCGCCGCGGGCGAACTGGTAGGCGGCTTTCTCGGCCAGCGTCGGGCGGGTGAAGGCGTTCAGGATCTTGTCCATATTGGCCACCACGTCGCGCGGGAAGCGCTGGGCCATCAGGTACTTGGTTTGCGTTTCGGCCAGTTCGCGGCTTTGGTTCTGGCGGGCGCCGGCACTCTCTTGCGTGGCAACGGCGCGGGCGCCAAAGGGGGAGGCAACAAGGTCATTCATGGCGGGGGCTTTCTTCTGCAGTGGTGGGGAAAGGGGAGGGAGCAGAGCGGGCAGGGCTCAGCGACGCGGCTTGCTGATGCGCAGCACACGGGTGGTTTGCGTGCGCTCATAGAGCGCGTAGAGGTCGGGGTGCTGGCGGCGCAGCGCGGCCACGTCCAGGCTGGTTTCTTGCTGGGCGTTGAAGGTGGCAATCTGCTGGCCGCCTTTGGTGAGCCGCGAGAAGGGCTCCAGGTAGTGGCCAATCTCGCAGTTGAGCTGCTCCTTCTCAGCTTCCAGCATGCGGATCTCGATGCCGATGCGGCGGCGCTTCTCCACCAGCTCGGCAATCTCGGGCGTGGCTTCGACGGTGCGGCCGTTGTCGCGGGGATAGAGCGCCTTCACGTCGCTGAAGCGCAGCGGGTCGGGCGGCGCGTCGGCCTTGACGTGCTTCACCCAGAAGTCCACCAGCTCGCCCACCAGACTGTCGACCGCCTCGGCGTCGTGGTTGACCCAATAGATCAGCACGTCATCCAGACCAATCAGCGCCAGGACCAAGCAGCGCTGGCGCCCTGTGCAGGCCAGCCCGGTCATGAACTGGGCGGCATACTCCATCGGCACCTCTTCGGTGTCTTCTTCGCCCCATTTGTCGCGGGCAAAGCCCATCACCGTCTTGGCGTCAACGTTCACATGCTCGCCGTCGATGATCAGCTCGGCGTCGATCTCGACCGAGATGAAGCGGTGCAGCGGATGCCGATAGCGCCGGTTGCGGGCGATCAGCTCGACGGTGTGCCCGCGCTCGCGCAGCTTGTCGATGCCCATATCAATGACCACCGGCTCCAGCTTCTTGCCGCGCGCAAAGATGCGCTCGCGCTTGATGTCGACCGGGCGGGGCTCGGTGCGGCCTGTCTTCTCCATCCAGAGTTCGACCGGCGTCGACCATGGGCTCAGGCCCAGCACGGCGGCGACATCCGACCCTCCGATGAAGCGCTTGCGATCCGGCATGCGCGCCGGCTTGCGTGAGCGGATCACCATGTCTTGGCCTCCAGCTCGGCCAGCTGCGCGCGGAACTCGGCCGCCTGCTCGCGCACCATGGTCAGGTTCTTGCCCATCGGAATGCCGGCGCGCTTGCACTCGGCCAGGTAGAGCTCATTGCTGCGGATGCGATAGCGCAGCGACCAGATGCGAAAGTAGGTGAACGCCATCGCCAAGCCGCGGGCCCGCGTGGGCGCCGGCTCGATCAGCGGCACTTGGCAGGCGCCGGCCAGCGGGCAGGGTGCTTGGCCGCCCAGGCAGGGCTCGCCGGTGCAGCGCTTCTCATCGTTGCGCAGACTCAGCTCGGCCTCGGTCACAGCGGTCACCCGCCGGGGCGACCATGTGACGGGCGCGGGGATGTCGATATCGTTGTTCATCATTTGCACAGGTCCGGCTTGGGCTTGCAGTCAACCTTGGGGGTTGGCACGTCGGGGCCTTCGGGCGAGTCATCGCTGCCGCCGCACGCCGTCAGCAGCAGGGCCGCCGCTGCCAACAGGGCGATGACCACGGTGGTCACAAACAGAGCGCGCTTCATTGCAGACCTCTTGGAGCTGGCTGCAGAGCCACGATATGGCCGTCCATCGTCAGGCCCGGCACAGCACCAGCTTCTTCAATCGCGCGCAGCGCATCCTCGTGCCAGAACCTGGCACGATCCTCCGCATCGGTCAGCTCGCTGTACAGCCGCTGGTTTGAGGCGGCCAGCTCATCAATCTGCTGGCGCTGTTGTTCAACCAGCTCGCGCAGATGAGCGAGTTCCCAGGCGTGGAGCTTGCGCACCAGCGCGCTCAGTTGCAGATCAGTGGCGCGCTTCATGATTTGCCAACCAATGACTTGGCGATGGCCGCGCGCGCACCAGCAGCCCAGGGCGGCTCTGCAATGCCAGCCGCACGGTCGGCGTCGACCTGGTTGAGTGCGCCCAGCAAAGCGGTTTGCATCTCTGGCGCAGCGGCAATCAACAGGGCAATTTGCTCGCCCTTTTGCTGGTACATCGGCACTTGGGCCACGTCCCAGCCGCCCGCCGAGTTTGGTGACCACTTGGGCTGCACCAGGCGGCCCTTGGCTACCCAGGCCACGCCATGGGTCAGCGCGCTCATACCCGCACGCCCCGACGTGCAAACTCGGCCATATCGTCCATGGCTGCGCCTTGCTCGGCCGTCACGCTGGTGGTGGGCTGGCAAGCTGCGGCAGTGGCCTGCAATGCCCGGCGCTTGAACTCGGCCTGCGCCGCCTGCAGGTCACGCACCGCCTGCCGCGCCAAGCGGTTGGCCGCGCCGATGATCAAGGCCTGCGTGTCATCGTCTTGCAGATACAGCGCTGCCAGCGCATCCCGCGCCGCAGCGGTCACATCCGCCGGTTGGCGCTTGTCGAACAGCATCACCACCAGCGTCGGCACGCTCAGACCGGCCAGCATCGGCAGATCGGTCGCCGGGTCCAGCGGGCCGAACTTGGCCGGCTGCACCCGCATGGTGGCGTTCACCAGCCAGCGCGAAAGGCTGAAGGCATCCACCAGCGCCGCCTCAAACGCCTTGGGCATCGCCTCGGCCACTTGCGCTTGAAAGAATGTGTTCAGGCACTCAGCGGCTTGCTGCCTTGAGGCCAGGCTTTCCAGTTGTCCCATCGCTTGCTCCTTGGTTGGTGCGATGGGTTATTAAACACCATGTTTACTGCTGAAGTCAACATGGTGTTGATATTTTTGTTTATCCCTAGAATGAGGCCGTAAAAAAGCCCGCTCGAGGCGGGCTGGATCGAGTGAATAGGATCGTCAATCCGCAAAGCGGATCCCTGAACCATTCACCATCACATTGAACAACTTTGTAGCCGAAGGCTTCAGATCTTTGCAGTTGGAATTTCGTGAACACTCCAGCGAGAGGCGAATTTCATAGCTGCCATCTGGATTGGGAACTTTGCTGACAATTCCGGTCATCGCAGACATGGATCTCGCTGGATAGGTCTCTATTCGGTTTGGCGTCACGATGTAGTTGCGCATGCCGCTAGCGAAGCCGACTGCATCTGCCGCCGCAGCCCACATTGCTTCGCATTGCATAGGCTTCTTGCAAATCGGGGTGTCTTCCGCATGCTTCATCGCGTCAGATGTCGCGATCCCAGATGCTGGTGAGGCCGGTGCTGATGCTGATGCTGGCAATTCTGGTTGCGCATCTGCGCTCATGCCAGCAAACCAGAGCGCTGCTGTTATCAAGATTTTTACCAACTTCATTGTTCTATCCCTTCCTATCCCCATCGTGCGCCGACGGCTGTCAGCACACCCAACACCGTCAGGCCGTCTCGGTCTGACTCCATCGGCTGATAGTGTGGGTTGACCGCGTGGGCCTCCCACAGCCCAGGCCGGCCGGCCCGGTACTCCCTGAAGTGCACAGCGCGGGTCGAGTCGCGCACCAGCACCCCGTCACCTGGCCGCGGCGACTCGCCGGACCGGAAGTAAAGCATCGCGCCAGCTCGCACGCGCGGCGACATGGATTCGTCGGGCATGACTACCCTGAATTCGAGCGCGCCTTTTGGGTCTTCGCACATGAGTTGCTCCCAGGAAATGAGGGGAACAGTCTGCATGGGCTCGAAGCTCACCGGATGATCTACCCCCTCAACTAGGGCTTCGTACAAGTCCGGATATGAAAGAGAGGCGAACGGCGTCATGCCAGGTGGTAGAGGCGGCATGCCGCTACTGAATGGGTCGCCTTGTCCTTCGAGAATGAATGCGGGGCGACAGCCAATTTCCGTTTCAGCCTTGAGCGCCCCCGCCTTTGAGACGCCGCGACTTTTCCAGTTCGTCATTGTTGCTGAACTGACTCCAAGGCTTTCAGCAAGCTTTCCGGTATCTGTGATTGGTTTTTTTATGTTTCGGCTAACGATTCGCGCGCACGCGAGCAGCCGCAGTACTGAGTCATGCATAGCCTTCATTGTGTTTCCAGTAAACGGCATGTTGCTACACGAAATGTTGAAACTTTCATAAACATGGTGTTTAATGTGAGGCATGAACACCAACATCACCCCCGACGCTCAGCTCATCGAAGATCTTGGTGGCGCAGCCAAAGTAGCCGCGCTGCTTGGGTTTGACAAAACCAAGGGAGGGGTGCAGCGAGTCCATAACTGGATCGATCGCGGCATCCCTGCAGCGGTCAAGGTGGCGTATCCAGAAATATTCATGCGCCGTGCTGTCGTTGCCGCTCCCGCCCCCGCCCCAACCGAGCAGGGGGCCTGACATGCGCGCCAAGACCATAGCTACGCCAGCCCCCCGCCCTGTGTATCGGTGGCTTGATCCGGCGCCGCCGGCGGTTGCTGCCCGGCGCGCTCGTGAAGCTGCGCGCGCGCGGATGCTCCACAACAAGAAGCTACTGCGCTGGGCCGAGCGGTTTTGCGCTGCCGAGCAGCTTTGCGCTACGTCTTCTGCGCCGCCTCCAGCTCCTTCGCAATCTGATCCGATGCCGTCGCCAGAGCCGCATACGCCTGTGCAAAGGCATCCCGAATGAACCCGGTGCTGATGTGCTTGCCGGTCTCGCGTTGGATCACTGCCGCCGCGATGGTGGCCGCTGCCTGCGTGAGCGCGTCGGCGCTCCCGACCTTGTTGATCAAGTTGTCCATGCTCGCCCCTTCCGGTGATGGTTGTGTAGGAACTTCCATCGTATGCCGGGAGTGGGCGGGCACCCCATCCCATGAAAGAGAGGCCTGAGCCATGGACTTGCTTGCCATTGCAACCGCAGCTGGTGTTGGCGGCCTGATCGGCTACGGCATAGGGTTCATGAGCAGCTCTGTGTTCGTTCTGAATACCCAGGCGCGCCGCCGATATCGACCCGACGACAACCGGCCACCGCTGACGCCACGCCCGCTGTATGCCGTCAGCTACCCCGGCGCCCTGAGCCGCGAACAGCGTCTGGCCCTCTTGGCAGCGCTGCGCGCCGATGCGCCCGCCGGCATCGACGTGATGTTGGTCGACAGGGGAGCCGACGTCTTCCAAGTATCCAAACGAGAGGCCTGAGCCATGCGCGTTCCCGAGCAATACCGAGTTCGCCGCGGCCTTCTGGCCAGCAGCGCCAGCCAAGGCAACAACGGCGCCTTCATGGTGCCGCTGAAGACCAACAAGCAAACCGTCGCGGTGATCGCCAGCGATGAGGGCGGCTGGGAGCATGTCAGCGTCTCGCGGCGCGATCGCTGCCCGACCTGGGCCAAGATGTGCGAGGTGAAGGATCTGTTCTTCGGCCCGGCCGAGTGGGTCATTCAGTACCACCCGGCTGAGTCGGACTATGTGAACACCCATCCGTTCTGCCTGCATATGTGGCGGCCGGTCGGTCAGGCGTTCCCCACGCCGCCGAGCTGGATGGTCGGTTTGCTGCCTGCTTAGACCTGATCCATGGAAACACAAAAGGGGGCTCAACCGCGGTTCGAACGCGGGCGTGGAGTCATAGAGCTGGGACCTGTGCGAGGGTTCTTGGCCGAGGCGCTTGATTGCGCTCTTGCTCGCACCACGCGCCCCCACTACGGTACTGCCCCGCAAGACGGCTACAGCGCGGGGAGGAAGGATTTCACTCGAGGGCCGTGTGATGACCTCGAGGGTGGGCTGACCGTTCGGAGCTTTCACCGCTCACGCCCCAGCTGCAGCGCCCAGCGCTCCAACTCAAACGCCACCTCGGCAAAGCAGGCCGCCAGCAGCTCGGCCATGGCCTTGTCGGCCCAGTTGTTCAGTTCGTCCATTGCTTCCTCTATTCGTTCATTCGCGCCTTCGCGGGTGTGCCCAACCGTGAGGCCTGTGCAAGGCCGACTCCCTCTTGCAGGGGCGGATCGGATTGGGTGCACCCGCGAGGCCGCTGTGCCTATTTGTCTTTCAACTGCGATGGGAGTCGCTATGCAAACCATGGATCGAAGTTTTGACCGAATCGATAGGCAACCGGAAGCAACCACTGGCAAGCACTCGCAACGCGAGCTGCCAATTCACGCTCTGGCGCCGCCACCTCAGGCAATGCAAGTCTTGCCGGGCTGTGTCGTCAGCGCCTCCAGCTTCAACAACATCCTGGCGAGCGCTGCTCAGCACAGTGGCCTCGACAACGAGGTGATCGCTGAGCGCATCCACATTTGCGCCGGCTACATGAGCCGCTTCATGCGCGGCATCGGCCAACAGTGGGCCAAGCGGATGGTCAGCTTCATGCGCGAGACGCAAAGCCTCGCACCCCTGCAATGGATGGCTGAGCAGATGGGCTGCGACGTCGTGCTGCGCGATAGCCGCGCCGCCGAAGTTGCAGCGCTGCGCGCTCGGCTGTCCGAGATTGAAAGAGCAGCTTGAGCTCAACCAAGACCACCAGCGCCAGCCGTTGCACCCTGTGCGGCGGCACTGGCCACCACGCTCACGCCTGCCCCTGGGCAGCCACCTTGCGCCCAGCGTTGCGCTTTGAGGCCGAGAAGCAGGCATGGGCCCACACCAACCCCCACGCCACGCCTGACGAGTACGAGCAGGCGGTGCGTGAGATAGCAGCGAGGCTCGGCATCTGATGCGCGAATTCGCAAAGATCGGCCCAAAGTTTTGGGTAGGCGAAACCGGCAAGGCAATTCGCCGAAGGGGCTCCGAAGCTGTGGTGATGGCCATGTATTTGATGACCTCGCCGCACTCCAACATGCTGGGCCTCTACAGCCAGCCGATCTTGTACGCAGCACACGAAACAGGGCTTGGACCTGAAGGGGCTTCGTTGGGGCTTCGGCATTGCATCGAAGTGGGTTTCTGTGCCTACGACGAAGAGTCGGAGATGGTCTGGGTCTTCAAGATGGCGCGGTATCAGATTGCCGAGGCGCTTCTCCCTACAGACAAGCGCTGCAAGGGCATCCAGAACGACTATGACGCGCTGCCCATGTGCCCGTTTCTCGGTCCATTTTTCGACCGCTATTCGGTTGCCTACAACTTGACCAAGCGCCGCGATCAGAAGAACAAATGTGATGCTCCTTCGGAAGCCCCTTACCAAGCCCCTTCGAAGCAAAGAGAAGGAGAAAGAGAAGGAGAAGGAGAAGGAAAAAGCGAAGGGGCTTCGGCTCCGCCTGCGCCGCCACCCCCTCCAAAGCCAAAAACCAAAAAGACCAAACCGCCCGAGGTGACCCTGGCCGAATGGCTCGACGCCGAGAAGGCCGCAGAGCGCAAGGCGGTGCCGGCGGATGATCCGATCTTCGCCTATGCCGACCAGATCGGCCTGCCCCGGGAGTTCCTGCACCTGGCCTGGGCCGAGTTCAAGGTGCGCTACACCGCCGAGCCGGTCAAGGGCGAGCGACCCAAGACCTACAACGACTGGCGGGCGGTGTTCCGCAAAGCGGTGCGCGAGGGTTGGCTGAAGCTGTGGTTCCTTGACGGCCAGCAGTACGCCCTCACGACTGCCGGGCAGCAGGCCCAGCGGGTGCAGCAGAACGGCGGTGCGGCATGAACGGCCCCGGCATCGACGTGAACCGGCTGCCATGGTCCTCCGAGGCCGAGCAGAGCGTGTTGGGCGGCCTGCTGATCGACAACTCGGCCTGGGAGCGCGCCGGCGACAGGCTGACCCGGGCCAGCTTCTTCGACACCCGGCATGGTGAGGTGTTCGAGACCATTGGCTCGCTCATCCAGGCCTCAAAACCGGCCGACGTGGTGACGGTGTTCGAGCGGCTTCAGGCGCGCGACAAGGCCGAGGAATGCGGCGGGCTGGTGTACCTGAACCAGCTGGCGCAGAGCGTTCCCAGCGCGGCCAATGTGGGCCGCTATGCGGAGATCGTGGCCGAGAAGGCGCTGCACCGGGCGCTGATGCAGACGGCTGACGAAGCCAGCGAGATTGCCGGCGGCGACGCGCCTGTGCACGACAAGGCCGATCGCATCATGAGCCTGTTCGGCGAGCTGCAGCAACGTGGCCAGCGCTCGAAGCCGGTGGCGGTGTTTGACCTGCTGACCGAGCGGGTCGACCACTACAACGCTTTGGCCGAGGGCAATGTGCCCCCGGGCATCTCGACCGGCATTGCGGCGCTGGACGCGGCGCTGAACGGTGGCATGCGGCCGGGCAAGGTGATCGTGCTGGCGGCGCGTCCAAGCATTGGCAAGTCGTCGCTGGCCGAAGCCATCCTGCTTCACACCGCCAAGGCCGGCCATGTGAGCGCGTTTCTGAGCCAGGAGATGGAGCGCAGCGAGCTGACCGACCGCGCCGTGAGCAACCTTGGCGGCATTGGCTATGGGCGACTGCAAAACGGCAAGATGAGCCAGGCCGAGTGGGATCGGCTCGGGCCAGCGATCGACGAGCTGGCCAAGCTGCCGCTTTACTTCGATGACCAGCCTGGTCTGACGCTGCACGATATCCGCGCCAAGGCGATGGGGCTGCGCCGTCAAGGCCTGAAGGTGTTGGCGCTGGATTACATCCAGCTCTGCGCCGGCAGCAAGACGAGCCGTCGTGAGAACCGCAATGCCGAGATCGAAGAGATCTCGCGCGGCATCAAAGAGCTGGCCAAGGAAATGGGCATCACGGTGCTGGTGCTGAGCCAGCTGAGCCGCGATGTCGAGCGCCGCGCGTCGCCCAAGCCCACGCTGGCCGATCTGCGTGACTCTGGTGCGATCGAGCAGGACGCGGATGTGGTGGCGATGTTGTGGCTGCAGCGCGAGTTTCAGAACCACAAACAGATCGGTCTGCATCTGCCAAAGAACCGCCAGGGCCGGCCCGGCGTGGAGATGTCGCTCGAGTTCCAGGGCCACTACCAGCGCTGGTTCGAGAGCTGCGATGCCGACGCTGGCCAGGGCTACCAACATGGCAACAACAACGGGGGCTTCGATGCTTGATTTCGACGTGACGGCGAGGGCTGCTCAATGACGCCAACGATGAGCAAGGAGGCCTGGCTGCTGGGCATCCTGGACCTGATCGAGCCAGTGGGCGAGTGCGAAGAGTGGCAGGGCGCGCTGGTCGGCCGCACGCCGGTGGGCTACACGCCGCGCGGCTATCTGTTCGAGGGCAACAGCCAGGGCAAGCACAGCGTGCGTTCGATCGTGTGGCGCTTCAAGCATTTGGCGATGCCACCGGCCGGCCAGGTGGTGCGCATGACTTGCTGCAATGACCGCTGCGTGTGCATCGCGCACATGAAGCTGATGACGCGGGCCGACTCCGTGCGCGAGCAGTTCCGCCGCGGCGAGCACAACACGCCGGCGCGCCGCGCTGCGGTCATTCAGCGGGCCCGGGCCAATCCGAACGCGAAGCTGACGATCGAGGGCGCCCGCGAGATCCGCGCGTCTGAAGAGGCCGACGAAGTGCTGTCGCAGCGCTTTGGCATCTGCACCAAGCGGGTTGGCATGGTGCGGCGTGGCGAGGCCTGGCCAGAGCTGGCCCAAGGCGCAAGTGTTTTCAACTGGAGGCCATGATGGTGATCATCGGGATTGATATTGGGCTGACGGGCTCGCTGACTCGGCTGGGCGCCGGCCTGCCGCCGGTGATCGTGGACATTCCGACCATGGCCGACGGCGAGCCTCGGCCCGGGCGCGGCAATGCCATGTTCCAGCCTCGGCGCATTGAAGGGCGCCAACTGCTGGACTTGATGCGGGAGTTGTGCCCGGCTGGCCATGCGGCCTTGGCGGTGTTTGAGGACGTGAAGGCCCGGCCTATGCACAACGACAAGGTGCAGTTCAACACCTTCCACAGCCAGAATTCGCTGGTGCTGTCGCGCGGCGTCATCCAGGCCGTGCTCGACATTGCCGGCTTCCAGTCGAAGGCGGTCCAACCGCTGACCTGGAAGAAGTGGTACGGGCTGCAGAACTCGGACAAGAACGACTCGCGCTCCAAGGCGCAGCTCCTGTATCCGGCCTTGAGTCATGACCTGCGCCTGGTGAAGCACCACAACCGAGCCGAGGCGGTGCTGATCGCGCATTGGGCCTTGAGGAACTTGGCATGAAACCGACACAGCATCCGTCCTGCAATGATGTTCTGGGCGCGCCGAAGGGCTGGGACCAGCAGGGCCCGCTGCCTTGCTCAGCGCTGGCCATCACGCGGCATGAGTTTGACGAGCTGCCTGTCATCTCGTCGTTCTGGCGGCCCAGCGCTGCCGAGCTGGCGGCCTTGAACACCGGTTCGATGGTGATGGTGACCGTCGTCGGCACCACGCACCCGCCGCTGCTTTTTCAGGTGACTGCCGAATGAAGGCCTGCGCCGACTGCCAAGCCTCGGCACAGCGGGAGCATTGGGGCTTCACTGCGGGCTGTGCGGGCTGCTGCGCACGGGCTGCTTCGCGGTCTCCGCACTTCCGTCGTGTGCGCGATGCGGCCATGCAGCCCGACAGTCAATACCGGCGCCTGTTGTCCCAGTTCGGCCTGCAGCATGAGCAGGTCCGCGCGGCCGCTGCCGCCGACAGGATCGGGTCTTGATGATGGTGCTGGTGCTCAAACCCAAGGGCCCGGGCAATTGGGCCGAGCTGCATCTGGAGATCACCGGATCTCGGGCGCAGCCAATTCTGTTCCGCGTCGGCGAGACGATCCCACTCGCCGGCATCCTCTTCCGCATTTGCAAGGTGATTGCATGATGGCCAAGCCACGAACACAGATCTATGCCGATTTGCCTCACGATCTCAAAGACGCCGACGAGCTGCTGCACCGCTACGGTCAGTGGGCCATTGAGCACAACTCGGGCGGCGGGAGGTGCGGCAGTGCCGAGGGCAACTACCGGGCCGAGCGTGGCGACGCGCTGGAGGCCAGGCGCGAGCCCAAGCAAGTGGGCCTGCATACCGACGTCGCCCTGCGCTGCCAGCGTGCGTTGATCAGCGTGCCCGCTCGCGAGCGCATCGTGCTGACCATCCTGTATGTGCCCAAGCGCCTGCCGATCGAGGCTCAGCTGCGGCTGTTGCGCATACCGCCAGCGCTCAGCCAGGAGCGTCACAAGCTGGGTGTGCGCATGTTCTGGAACCGCTACCAGATATTGGAGCAACAAGCACTTGACAAAACCAAGGGGTGTCGCGCATACAATACGCTCACCTCGCAAGTAGTGAGCGTCTCGGGAGCCTGAAGGCTGGCCCGGGCGTCACCGGACGAGAAACAAGCCCGCCTCAGCAGCAATGCTCGGCGGGCTTTCTGCTTTCTGCGGCTAGTCCTCTCACAAGCCCGTGTCCGGGCATCACAGCACGCAGCTGGCGCGGTTCGACTTCCGCGGCGGGCTTGTGCGAGGGTTAGAACTGGATCTGTAAGGGGTCTCCGGCCAAAGAACCTTCCATGAGGGCGTCGGACGAAGCAGCATGTAGCGGCCCACCCTCAACCCAAACAACTGCAGCTTGGAGTCTTCAATGTCTCGCCTCAAGACACTGCCGCCTCGGTTGCAGCGCCATGAGCCAGCGCACGGTACCTGGTCAGACCCAAGGCGCGGCAGCCGCCAGTCACGCGGCTACGGTGCGGACTGGGACCGCGAACGCAAGGTCGTGCTGCACCGAGACGCCGGCCTGTGCCAGCCATGCCTGAGGCGAGGTCACACGACGCCGAACTGCAACACCGTCGACCACATCGTCAACAAGGCGCAGGGTGGCAGCGACGACAGGCGCAACCTGCAGACGATCTGCAACCCTTGCCACAGCAGAAAGACGCAGGCCGAGTCGCGCGGCGAGGTGTGGGACGAGACCTGACAGGTACGCGATCGGCCCTCTCAGGCTGCCAGCAGGGGCGGGGGAGGGGTGAATCTCTACGACCCTTCGGGTCAGGACCGCATGGTCTCTCATTCATGGGTTTTTTTTACGCCCGGCCGAATTTCGGGCCGGGTGCTTAGGACGGTAAAGAAATGGCAGGTCGCCCACCCTTCAAGCCGACGCCGGCATTGCGCCGCAAGGTGGCGTCAGCGAAGGCCGGCGGCATGTCAGAAGACGCCATTGCATTGGCGTTGGGGATCACTCGGCCCACATTGGCCAAGCACTTTATGGTCGAACTGACGGCCGGCGCGGCGGTGAAGAAGATGGAAGCGCTGGACGCCTTGTTTGCTCAGGTCAAGAAGGGCAACGTCACCGCGATCAAGGCTGTGCTGCTGCTCGGAGACGCGATCGATCCGAGGCCAAAGGCGGGCGCCGGCGCTGGTGCTGGCGAGCAAGCCGCGTCGGTACCAGCCTCCGCAGGCAGGCTTGGCAAGAAGGAAGCGCAACAAGTGGCGGCGGTGAGCGCTGCCGACGGTACCGACTGGGCGGGAATTCTGCCCAACGGCGGCCGGGTTCAGTAGCCCATGGCCTGGGATACGAGCTGCCCTGACTGGGAGCAGCGGATGCGCAGCGGGCGATCGCTGGTGCCGGATCTGCCGCTTGACCTGGTGCGGGGCAATCAGGCTGTTGCGGTGTTTGACCGGCTGAAGTTGGCAGACGTTCAAGGCCTGCCTCGGCTGGGCCCGGTGCTTCCAACTGATCCTGAGGGGCAGATGGGCGATGCCGCTGGAGACTGGTTTCGAGACATTGTTCGCGCCTTAGCCGGCAGCTGGGATCCAGTGACCCGGGAGCGCTTCATTCGTGAAGTGTTCTGCCTGGTGCCGAAGAAGAACTCAAAGACCAGCTACGGCGCTTTGCTGATGCTGACATTCCTGCTGCTGAACCTGCGGCCGAAGGCGCCTTTCATCCTGACGGCGCCGGTCCAGGACACAGCGAACCTCGCATTCAGCCAGGCGCAGGGCGCGATCGAAGCTGATCCGGTGCTGGACAAGAAGCTGTGGGTGCGAGAGCACCTGAAGACGATCGTGCACCGGGAGACGAAGGCCGAGCTAGAGATCATGACCTTCGACCCGGCCGTGGTCACTGGCAAGAAGCCGGTCGGCACGCTCATCGATGAGGTTCATGTGATCGCGAAGAACGGCAAGGCGTCGAGCGCGCTGCGGCAGATCCGCGGCGGCATGCTGCCGTTCCCTGAGGCCTTCCTGGTGATGATCACGACCCAGAGCGAAGAGGCGCCTGTCGGGATCATGAAGAGCGAGTTGCAGATGGCGCGCGATGTGCGCGACGGCCTTGTCAAGGCTCCCATCCTGCCGGTCTTGTACGAGTTCTCTCGAGCCATGCAGAAGGACAAAGCCAAGCCCTGGCGCAACCCCGAAAACTGGCACATGGTGACGCCGAACGAGGGCCGCTCCATCACGGTCGAGCGGCTCAAGGGCGAATTTGAAGTGGCAGAGCGCAAAGGGGAGTCGGAGCTGCGCGCCTGGGCATCGCAGCATCTGAACATTGAGATCGGCCTGGCTCTGCATAGCGACGGCTGGACCGGCGGCGAGTTCTGGGAGAAGCAGGCCGACAAGACGATCACCTTCGAGACGCTTCTGCAGCGCTGCTCGGTGCTTGTGGTCGGGATCGACGGCGGCGGGAATGATGACCTCTACGGCTTCAAGGCGCTTGGGCGCGATCGCGACACCGGCGACTTGCTGTGCTGGGCTCACGCGTGGGCGCTGCCGATCGTGCTCGAGCGCCGCAAGGAAATCGCCGAAAAGCTGCGCGACTTCGAGCGCGATGGCGACCTAACCATCGTCGACAAGATCGAGGACGCCTGCGACGCCGTGGTGGCGCTGATCCAGCGAATTGACGAGGCTGGCTTGCTCGGAACTTTGGAAGAAGGCAAGAAAAAGGCCATCGGCGTTGACGCCGCTTGCATCAAGCAAACGCTCGATGCCTTGAACGAAGCGGGCTACCCAGACGACGAGATCTGTTCAGTCTCGCAGGGCTGGCGCCTCGGATCCGCGATCAAGTCGACCGAGCTGTACCTGTCCAGCGGCAGCTTGTGGCACGCGGATCAACCGCTCATGGACTGGTGCGTGGGCAACGCGAAGGTCGAACCAAAAGGAAACGCAATGCTGATCACGAAACAAGCGAGCGGCACGGCAAAGATAGATCCGCTGATGGCCCTGTTCAATGCAGTCGAGCTGATGTCTCGCAATCCGCAGTGCCAGAGTTCATTCTGGGACGTTCCGGCATGAATATTCTTGACAGGATATTTAGCCGCAAGTCGGCATCGCTGACTTACGACCAGATCGCCAACCTGATCGACGGCACGGGCAGCAGCCGGATCGCTGGCGTTACCGTTACCGAAAAAACCGCACTGCAGGTCGCCACCGTGCTGTCCTGTGTGCGTGTGATCGCTGACGGCTGCGCCACGCCGGCGCTGCGTGTTTACCGCCAGAAGTCCGACGGCACGCGCGAGCACGCGACCAACATCCCAGAATGCCGGTTGCTGGAGCGCCGGCCGAACGAATGGCAGACCAGCTTCGCCTGGCGCCGCATGATGACGCTGCACGCTGCGCTGACAGGCTCGGCCCTGTCGATCAAGGTCAGGGGAGATAACCGCCGCGTGCGCGAGTTGATCCCGGTGGAACCCGGCCGCTGGACGGTCACAAAGACTTCGCGCTACGAACTGGTCTATCGCTGCTGGGACGAGTTCGGTCTGATCGGCGAGTTTGGCCCGGATGATGTGTTCTTGCTCAACGGCCTGCAATGGGATTGGGCGAAGTCCATGAACGCCGTGCAGCTCGCCGCCCAATCCATCGGCCTGTCCATCGCCGCCGAGCGTAGCCAGGCCGCGTTGCATGCGAACGGTCTGCGGCCCAGCGGCGTCTACAGCGTTGACGGCAATCTGACGCTTGAGCAGCACACGCGCATGACGAAGTGGCTGGCCTCCAAGGGCGGCCCAGACAACGCCGGCATGCCGCTGGTGGTGGACCGCGCTGCGAAGTGGCTTGGCACAGCCAGCTCTGGCAAGGACTCTCAGGCCGACGAGACGCGCCGCACGCAGATCGAAGAGATCTGCCGCGGTTACGGGGTGTTTCCGATAATGGTGGGCCACAGCGACAAAACGGCCACATTTGCCAGCAGCGAGGCCTTCTTCGCGGCCCACCGCATCCACACCCTGGCGCCCTGGCATGTGAACTGGAAGCAGCAGTTCGACGAGATGTTGCTCGACGGTGCCGGTCCGCTCTTCGTCGACTTCGACACGCGCTACATGGTGGCCGGTTCGATGAAGGATCGCTCGGTCTACGCCCGCACGTCCATAGAAATGGGCCTGCTCAGCCCCAACGAATGGCGCGACATGGAAGGCCTCGACCCGCGCAAGGGCGGCGATGAATACCTGACGCCGATGAACATGACTGCAGGCGGCCCAGCGCCGAAGAAAGGAACTGACAATGAAGACCCGTCCGCTTCGGCCGAATGACTTGACCCGGCGATTGGCTTTCGCAGAACGCCGTGCGGCTGAGTTCATTCAGCACTACGAGCGCCGCAACGCACCCGAGACACGCCGGGGAACGATGACCGTCGCACTGGAGCTCAAAGCGACCAGTGACGACGGCAGCATTGAAGGCTACGGCAGCGTCTTCAACGTCGCGGACGACTATGACGATGTCGTCGCCGCTGGCGCATTTGCTGCCTCGCTCAAGGCTCACAAATCCGCAGGCACCATACCGGCCATGCTCTGGCAGCACGATGCTGATGATCCGATCGGCGTTTGGACCTCAATGGTCGAAGACGCCAAAGGCCTGCGCGTCTCGGGCAAGCTCTGCCTCGACACTGTGCGCGGCAAAGAAGCCCATGCCCTGCTCAAGATGGGCGCCCTCAATGGCCTGTCGATTGGCTTTGTGTCCAAGCAATGGGCCTATGACCGCGACACCGAGATCCGCACCCTGACCGAAGTTGACCTGTGGGAAGTGTCCTTGGTGACCTTCCAGGCCAACAAGAAGGCCACCGTCACCAATGTCAAGGCCGCCCCCGAAGAGCTGGCGGCCCCAAAAGATGCCGAGCGAGCCCTGCGCGATGCAGGTTTCAGCAAAGCCGAAGCGAAGACCTTTGTCTCGCTCGTGATGCGGATGGGAGAAGACCGGCGCGATGCCGCGAATTCAACCGCGCAAGTCCTCAAGGCGGCCGACCGGCTGCTGTCATCTCTCAATGCCTGACTTTAGAAAGACCACCATCATGAAACAAATGCACAAAGACTTCGGCGCCTTCCGCGCCAAGCTATCCCTTGCAGTGGCCGTGGCGCTCGCCTGCGGCTCAGCCTTCGCTGAAGGTGTGGCCGTCTGCTACGAAAAACGCGACGAGCCGACCCTCAAATCCGTCGGCGAAGCGCTGGACAAGATCGCCACCGCCTTCGATGAATACAAGAAGGTCAACGACCAGCGCCTCGAGGCGATCAAATCCGGCAGCTCCACCTCCGACTTGGAAGCCAAGCTGGCCAAGATGGACGCTCACATGGATGCGCTGACCGAGGCGAAGAGCCGGCTGGAGAAGGTCGAGACCAAGCTGTCGCGCCCGGGTGCCTTTGGCAACTCCGGCGGCGACGGCGAGAAGGGCAGCAAGGAATCGGTCGAATACAAGACTGCCTTCCTGAGTTGGGTTCGCAACCCGCAAGACACCGAGCTGCGCGCCTCGCTGCAACAAAAGAGCAAGGCCCTGCGCGCGGTCGAAGCCAAAGCATTCGGCGGTGATGACGGCTTTGAAACCCGGGCCACTCAGGCGGTCACCAGCACCGGCTCGGCCGGCGGCTTCGCAATGCCTGAAGTTATCGAACGAGCCATTGCCCGCTTGTCGGTCGATATCTCTCCGATCCGCCAGATCGCCACCGTGCGCACCGTCGGCAGCCCTGACTACAAGGAGCTGTTCGACATCAACGGCGCCGCGTTTGAATGGGTAGGTGAGGGTGACACTCGCAACCAGACCAACACCCCCGATCTGGCCGAATGCGCGCCCACTTTCGGCATGGCCAGCGCCAAGCCGCAAGCCTCCGAAGAGTCGCTCGATGACTTGTTCTTCAACGTCGAAGACTGGTTGACCGGTTCGGGCTCCGAGTCGATGTCAGCAGGCGAGGGTGCGGCCTTTGTCAGCGGCAACGGCACCAAGAAGCCCACTGGCTTTCTGGCTGGCCCCACGCCGGTGACAACGGCCGACGCTGCGCGCGCCTTTGGCACGTTGCAATACATCGCCTCGGGCCAGGCCGCAGCGATGCCCACCAGCGCAGACGTCTTCTACGACCTGATCTACTCGCTGCGTGCTCGCTACCGCGCCAATGCGCGATGGGTGACACAGAAGCTGGTGTTGGCCGCCATGCGCAAGTACAAGGACTCGCAGAATCAATACCTGTGGCAGCCATCGCTGATCCAGGGCCAACCTGCGACCTTCTTGGGCTACGGCATCACCGAAGCGGAAGACATGCCCAGCATCGCCGCCAACGCGTTCCCGGTGGCGTTCGGTGACTTCAAGGAAGGCTACTTGATCGCCGACCGCGTGGGCATGCGCATGACTCGCGACGAGATCACCACGCCCGGCTTCGTCAAGTTCTACATCCGCAAGCGCGTGGGCGGCAAGTTGCGCAACACCCAGGCGATCAAGCTGTTGAAAATCTCGGCCGCCTGATCACCGCCCACCGGCACCAAAGGCCCCTGCTTCACCGCGGGGGCCTTTTTCGTTTTAAGCGAGAAACACCATGCCCCAAATCATCGTGCTGAAGCCGTTCAAGTTCGCGCACCTCGGCTACCAGGTCGAAGAGTTCGAACCTAGCGACGAGCCGCGCGAGACCACGCAAGAAGTGGTCGACGTGCTGAAGGATGAAGGCTTTTTCACCGTGTGCGGTGAGGAAGAAAAAGACGGCGAGCCGGGCAAGAAGCCCGCAGCTGCAGCTTCTGCCCCGATCGCTGAAGAAGTCGGCGCGCTGCCGCCTGCTCAGCCTGTCATCGATACGCCGCCTGCTGAAGCTGCCGCCGCTCCTGCTGCAGCTGCACCCGCGCCAGTCAAGAAGCCTGGCAAGAAGCCCGCAGCTGCAGCCTGATCAACACACCCCCCGAATAAAGAAAGCCCGCCATGCCCAAGACCATCAAATACACCGGCACTCAGATCCGCTGGCCCGAGCTGTCTGTGACCGGCAAGCAAAGCATTTGGAATCCTGGGCAGCAGGAAGAGCGGGCAGACGCCGAAGCGGCGCTGCTGTTGGGCACCGGGAAATTTGAGGCCGTGGCGACCGTGGCGATCACCGCCACACCGGATCAGGCTGCTGCTTTCCCAGGTCTGGTGTCAGGGGCTGGGATAGGTCGAGGCCTGCGCACCGTGATTCTGGGCGACTCGCTCGCGGCCTACAACTCGGCCGGCGTCGGGATTTCAACAATCGTTCTGGCGGCCGGCGTGATTACGGTTGTCACTGCGAGCGCGCATCAAATGCGGGACGGCCAGAAGGCGAACGTTAGCGGCACATCGAACGCAACGTTTCACGCTCGCAATTTCCCAATCACCTATATCAGCTCAACCTCGTTTAGCTATCCAGCGCCGGCTGGTGCAACGGGGGTGGCGACAGGTGGCGGCGTGCTTTGCCAAAACCAGCTTTCGAGTTGCGGTGACTTCGTGCATACAAATGCCCGCCTGGGTAGCCGCATGCGATTTGTGGCGAATCTCGGCATAGGCGGCGAAAGGGCGGACCAGATTCGAGCGCGGCTTGATGAAGCTTTTGCGCTTTCGCCTGATGTGCTTTGGTTCAACGCTGGCACAAATGACGTAATCCAAGATCGTGACTATGCATTGACGATTGCAGACATTGAATATTGCGCGGCCGAGGCGGTGCGTCGAAATATCCTTTTCGTCATCAAGACTCTGCCACCCTTTGCGAGCGGGGGCGCCTATTACACGGCGGCTCGCAATGCCAATTTGCTCAACCTCAATACTTGGCACCGCAACCTTGCCACGCGCTATCGCAACGTATACGTTTTGGATTTGTACCGGGCATTGATTCAGCCGACAGATGCGTCAGGCTTCGGCGCTACGGCGTACTTTCAGGCCGCTGATTCGGTGCACTACAACCCTCGCGGGGCAGCGCGGGCCGGTGCGCTTGGCGCTGCGTTGCTTGCCGATGTGCTGCCAGCTATCGACAACCGGGCCACAAGCATTACGGACAACTACGGCAGCAACGCAGCAAACCGCGATTTGCATGACCGTGCACCCTGGACCGCTACGGGCGGCACGGTCAGCGCACCAGCAACGGGAGTAGCGCCAACGGGATGGATTTGCGAGGCTTCCGCAGGCTGGACAACGCCGCCTGCGTACTCATGCCCCGCGAGAGCGGATGGCCTGGGCTACAACATTTCGGCCACCGGCACGCCCGGCGCGGCTAACAACACGCTGACGATCCGCACAGACAGCACGGCGCAGAACGCCCGCCTGCCGTCATTCGTTGGTAAAAAATATCGGTGGATTTGCGAAGTCACCGTAACAAATGCGGTCGCTGCGGGCCTGCGGACTCTTGAGGTCTACGCGGCGGCGGCGGTGGGCGCCGCGAGCGGTCAGATTGCAACAGCGCTCAGCGGCCTTAGCCAAGCCGGCCTGCTGGCCCTTGACAGCGACACGGCCACGACTCTGACATTCCCGACTGCGGAGTTCGAGATCCCCTCCGGCGCCGTGACCAATTGCTCGTTCACGGTGCGCGGCACTATGGATGCGGCCTCGGCCTCGGCAATCACGATTGCGGCCGGGTCGGTGCGCATGCAGCCGATGGACGATCAGTAATCCCATCCCCTCCGCGAGCCCACAAGGATCATGAATGCTCTTCAAGTACCTGCCCTGGTTGCTCAGCGCGTTGACCATCTGGATGACGCTGCTGGCCGGCAACAAGCACCCGAAGGCTTGGCTCATCGGCCTGATGAACCAAGCGCTTTGGCTGGTGTGGATCATCAGCGCTCAGGCGTGGGGCCTGCTGCCTATGAACTTAGCGCTCTGGGTGGTCTACAGCCGAAACCATCTGAAGTGGAAGCGCTCGACTTCGAGCGAGCCGTCTGGGCCGCGTTCGCGCAGCTCTTCGTGACGTTCGATGAGGCCACGCTGGCGATCCAGCGCTTCCGGGCCGGCGAGCTTCAACCCGCCTAACTTCCAAGCCCCTGCCGGTATACCCATAAATCATGCTGACCCTTCAATCCGTATCAGGCGCCGAGCCGGTCACCCTCGCCGAAGCCAAGCTGGCCGCGCGTGTGGACGCCTCGGACCTCGACGCCACGATCACCGCGCTGATCACCGCGGCGCGCAAGCAGGCCGAGCAGCTCACCGGTCGCTGGTACATCCTGCAGACACAGCGCGAGAGCCTGGTCGACTGGCCGGCCGCTGGCGAGTTTGTGCTGCCGGTGTTCGGGGCCACGGTGGTGGCGATCCAGTATTGGTCTGGGTCGAACTGGGTTGCCGTCAACAGCTCGGCCTATGCCTTCGGCCCCAGCGCAGACTTTGGCGGCTCGCGCACCGAGATCGCACCGCACGCCGGTACCAGCTGGCCATCCCTGGTCGCATTGGCCGCCGGCCCGCGCGTCCGGATCGACATCACGGCCGGGCCCGCCGCGCCGGCAAATGTGCCCGAGACGGTCAAGCTGTACATCAAGGCCACGGTGACGGCATGGGTCAACAACGGCGACGGCCTCTTGCCCGCGCAGCTGCAGCGCAATCCGATGCTGGATCCGCTGCTGGACTCGGAGCGGCTCTGGTGCTGAACAACCGCATCACAATCCGCCAGCGCCAGACCGGCTCAGACGCGGCCGGCCAGCCGACCAGCAGCATGGTCGACGTGGTGTCGCTGTGGGCCGATATTCTCCACCCGAGCGGCATTGAGGCCGCGCGCGCGGATGCCCCGGTGTCCACCGTGCGCGCCAGCATGAAGGTGCGGCTGCGCAGCGACATCACGGCCGCCATGTATGTGCTCAGCGGCAGCCTGCTTTACGACATCAAGGCCGTGCTTCCGGACCTGAAAGATCGCCGTTTCATGTTCCTGGTCTGCGAGGCCTCGAAGTGAGCGGCGGCGCTTTTTCAATGAAGGTCAACCTGGGCCCTTTGTTCGAGCAGCTGGACGCTGATGTGGTGACGATCGAGGCCGCCGCTCGGCCAGCTGCGCAAGCTGGCGCGCAGGTCTTCTACAACGAAGTCAAGCGCAATGTGAGCAAGCTCAAGCGCCACACCGGCAACCTGGACCGGTCGATCTACCAAGCCTTCAGCAAGGACCAAAGCGGCACAGGCACAGCGACTTATCACATCAGCTGGAACGCCAAGAAGGCCCCGCACGGTCATCTTGTCGAGTTCGGCCATCTGCAACGCTTTGAAGTCTCTTTCGACCCCAGCACCATGCGCTTCATAACGCACAAAGACCGGCCCTTGTCACCGCCGCGCCAGGTGGCGGCTCGGCCTTTCGTGCGGCCGGCCATGGCCAAGGCTCAGCAGGCGCTTGACGCGGCCGCGGCCGAACTCTTTCATCAGCTCGAACTAGCCGGCGTCACGCAATGACCATCGAAACCCAGCTCACCACGCTGCTCAAGACCCAGTGCGCGCAGGTCTACCCCGACGCTGCGCCGGTGTCCACGCCCAAGCCCTATGTCACCTACCAGTTCATCGGCGGGCCGTCGCTGCGCTGGTTGGACAAGTCGCCGGCCGACAAGCGCAAATCATTCATCCAGATCAACGTCTGGGCCGCCACCCGCATCGGCGCTAACGCGCTGGCCCGACAGATTGAAGACGCCATGTGCGCCGCAACCGTGTTCAGCGCCACCGATGACGGCGAGCCCATCGGCACGCACGACCCGGTGACGCTGCAGGACGCGCCCTACGGTCTCTACGGCACGATCCAAGACTTCACCGTCATCAGCACCAGATAAAGAGCGGCCGCAAGGCCACCCAAGAGCAAGCCGCCCCGGGCCACCGAGGCGGCTTTTTTCATGCCCAGTCAGGGCGAATCAACCGCAACGAAAGGCCCAAAATGGCATACAAATTTCCAGAAGGGGGAAAGTTCCTTTTCTCCAACACCTTCGCCGCGGCGAAGACCCTTGCAACCATCAGCAACGCGAACCCCGCTGTTGCCGGCTCAGTGGCTCATGGCTACGTTGATGCCGACGAGATCGTGCTGACCTCCGGCTGGGAAGACGCGACCGACTCCGTGTTCCGCGTTGACCAGCTCACCCT
>JADMJQ010000323.1:22996-35064 GCA_018780415.1 Roseateles sp.
CCTCTTCCCGGCCGCCGGCGGCAACGCCTCCACGTCCAAGAAGATCAGCAACTGGATCGAGGTGCCGCAAGTGCTGACCATCGACACCAGCGGCGGCGACGCGCGGTTTGCGTCCGTGAACCCGGTGTTCCGCCGTAACGGCATCAGCCGGCCGCTGGGCTTCAACCCAACGTCCATCACGCTGACGTTGGGCCATGACGCGACCAATGCCAACTACCTGGCCATGCTCGGCGTCAGCCGCACGCTGAGTCTGGTGGCGTTCAAGCTGTTGCTGGCTGACGGCTCGGCGTCCTACGGCTTTGGCTATATGTCGGTGTCGGAAGTGCCCACTGTCTCGGCCGGCAATCCGAACTCGGTCAAGGCCGTGTTCAGCGCCCAGGGCCGCACGATCAGCTACTGATCGCTTCTCCCGCAACAAGCCCCGCCCAAGGCCGGCGCAGCACACCCGCTGCGCCGGCCTTTTCCTTTTTCCGTTTCCCAATCTGAGGTTTCTCACTCATGGCCACCATCAAACTCGGCGCCCGCCCCAAGAACTTCAAGCACAAGATCACCATCCCGCTGCACGAAGGCGGCGAGGGCACGATGACGGTGTCCTTTGTCTACCGCACCCGCTCCGAGTACGGCGCCTTCATCGACGGCTTGCTGACCGATGCCGGCGTTGAGCTGACCGGCTCGTCCGACGAGCAAGTCGCCTTTTCGCTCGAGCAGGCGCTGACCAAGACCCGCGACAAGAACGCCGACTACATCCTGAAGATCATCGACGGCTGGAACCTCGACAGCGAGCTCAGCCGCGCCAGCCTGGTGCAGCTTTGCGACGAACTGCCCGGCGCCGCCATGGCCCTCATGAACGGCTACGCGGCCGCGATCACAGAAGGCCGCCTGGGAAACTGATCGCCGGCGCGCTGGCGCTGTTTGCGCCGGCCGCGCCGGCTGGCCCCCGTGGCGCCTTCGATGTGGGCCATCTCTACGCGGCGCCCGACGCTGAAGTCTGGCCCGACAACTGGCCCAGCTTCATCACCTACCGCCGCATCTGCGATCAATGGATCGTCGGCCCCGGCGGCATCGTCGGCCTGAACCTCGGCGCCGTCTACCCGCTGCTCGATCGCTCGGGCCTCACCGGTGACGACTGGATGCGCACCCTCGACGACATCAGGGCCATGGCCGACGCCGTGGCCGAGCAGCTGATGAGCAACAGAAAAACTGAAAGCTGAGAATCGCATGGCAAACAAACGCAAGGTCCAGCTCGAAACGGCCGTCGACACGACCGGCACCCGCAAGGGCTTCGCCGAGATCAAGGACGCCGCCAAAGACGCGGCCCAAGGTGTCGCGCAGGCCGGCCAGCAGGCGTCCAAGGGCGTTGAAGCGATCGGCGCCGGCGCAGATGCAGCGGCGGCCAAGGTCGACCGCGCCACCAAGAACATGGTGTCGCAGCTGCAGCGCGTCACGGCCGAAGCGCAGGCCGGCAGCAAGAACGCGCCGGCTTACTTCGAGAACCGGGCCAAGCAGCTCGGCATCGACCTGGCCGCCATCCAGCCCTATCTGAAAGACTTGGCGCTGGCCCAGCAGGCGCAGCAGGCCGCCGCGGGCTCGCTGAACAATATGGGCATGTCGGCCAAGGCCACGGCCGCCGCGCTGCGCCAGGTGCCGGCTCAGTTCACCGACATCGTGACCAGCCTGCAAGGCGGGCAGAACCCGCTGACGGTGTTCTTGCAGCAGGGCGGCCAGTTGAAAGACGTGTTTGGCGGCTCTGGCGCTGCTGCCCGCGCGCTGGGTGGCTATGTGCTCGGCCTGGTCAACCCGTTCACGCTCGCGGCTGGCGCGGCCGTCGCTCTGGCCTTTGCCTACAACAAGGGCGCCAATGAAGACGCGGCATTTCGTCGCACCGTCATTCTGACGGGTGGGGCGGCCGGGGCCACGGCCAAGGAATTGGCCGGCATGGCAGCGTCAATCAACGCCATGGGCGGCGGCACACGCGGCCGCGCTGCCGAGATCATCAACCAAATCGCGCAGGACAGCGCCGTCGGTGCGGGCAACATCCAGCGCTTCGCGGCTGCCGCCATCGCGCTGGAGAAGGTCGGCGGGCCGGCCGCCGAGGAAACCGCCAAGGCCTTCAGCGCCTTGGCCAAGAGCCCGCTTGAAGCCGCGCTCAAGCTGAGCGAGGGCACCAACTTCTTGACCAAAGCCGTCTACGAGCAGATCCGCGCGCTGGAACAGCAAGGCCGCACCTCGGAGGCGGCTGCAGTCGCGCAGGGCGCCTACTTTGACGTGGTGAATCAGCGCACCCCGAACATGCTCAGCAGCCTTGGCTACATCGAGCAAGCTTGGCTCGCGATCAAGGAAGCGGTCAAAGGCGCCGGCGACAACATGCTCAGCGTCGGCCGCGAGCTGACCGACGGCGAGAAGCTGGCCGCCCTGCAAAATCCCCGACCCTCTCGGGCCAGCAGCCTCGGGATTGAGTTCGGCGGTCGGGACTCCAAAGATGTGCAGGCCGACAGCTACAACCTCTCGCGCCGCATGCTGTCCCAGCGCGAGGCAGCCGGCGCGCAATATGTGCTGAACGAGCAGCTGAAAAAGACGGCCGAGTGGGACAAAGAAGGCCTCCAGCTCCTGAGCCGTCAGAAGCAGCTTGTGATGGATATTGCCAAAGCGCGCGAGCTTGGCCTAGCTGCCGGCCGAACACAAAAAGAGATTGACGAGCGCGTGGCCGCCATCCGCGCGAAGTTCGACCCCAGCGCTGGCAAGGGGCAGGCCGGTAGCAATCTGGCTGACATCAAGCGAGACCTCGGCTCACTCACCTCTGCCTATGCGGATGCCGAGTCCATTCTGAACGCCACCCGCCAAGCCGGCATCATCAGCGAGGCCGACTACTACGAAGCAAAGCGTGCCTTTATCGAGCTCAACCGCGACGCAACTATTCGGGCCTTGCGTGACGAGAACGCAGCATACAAAGAAGCCAACAAGTCCGACAAGTTGACCGCCTCCGAGCGCAGCGCCAACGTTGACAAGATCGATGGCAACTTGGCCAAGATCGCCGAGGCAAACAGCAAGGCGGCCGCCTCGACCGTGGTGCTGGGCCTGCAGCAGACTTCAGCGCTCGATGGTGTGGCCAGGGCTTACGAAAATGCCCGCTTGGCCGCTGTCGACTATCTCGCGACCATCACCCGCAACCAAGACCGCGAGCTTGACCTCTTCGGCTCGGGCGAAGGCAAGCGAGCCGACTCGCGCGGCCGCGATCAAATCTCAGACAAGTACGCGCAGGATCGCCAGCGCATCCAGAACGATCGATCGCTCACCGCCATCCAGCAGGGCGGCTCGCTCACCAGCGATCAGAAGCAGCAGTTCGATGACCTGCTGGCGCTGAATAAGGCATATGAAACCAAGGCCTTGGGCAGCTACCAAGGCTATCTAGATGCCCGCAAGAAGCTCGAAGGTGACTGGGCCAACGGCGCCGGCCGCGCCTACGAAACCTATATCGAAAGTTCGGAGAACGTCGCCAAGCAAACCGAGCAGCTCTTCACAAACGCCTTCAGCGGCGCCGAGGACGCGCTGGTCAAGTTCGTCACCACCGGCAAGGGGGACTTCAAGAGCCTGGCCGATTCGATCATTGCCGACCTGGTGCGCATCGCCGTCAAGCAGCAGATCGTGCAAGGCCTCAAGACCGCCGCGTCCTTCTTCGGCTTCGCTGACGGCGGCGCCTTCGATCCCAGCGGCGAAGTCAAGCGCTTCGCCACCGGCGGTGTGTTCGACCAGCCCACGCCATTCACATACGGCGGCGGCAAGCAAGGCGTGCTGGGCGAGGCCGGGCCCGAAGGTGTGCTGCCGCTCGCGCGCGGCGCCGGCGGCAAGCTGGGCGTGATCGCGCATGACGGCGGGGCAGGGGGCGGCAAGTCGCTGCAGCTGACCTATGCGCCGGTGATCCAGCTCGACGGCACCGTCGACCGGTCCAAAGCCCTGGCAGACGCGCAAGCCGTCATGCGCCAAGGCCAGAAAGAGCTGCTCGACATGCTGCACGCTAAAGGGGTGTACTGACCATGGCCATCATCACCATGCCTAACGATCTGGCCTGCGGCCGCGGCTGCCGGGTTGAGCTGATCACCGTCGACGCCACGGGCACCAGCGACCCGGCCGGCAACAGCCAGGCGCGCGAGTACGGCATGCCCAAATGGGCGCTCAGCCTCACGGCGCATGAGATCCTGACCGACGCCGAAGCCGGCGCCTGGAAGGCCCTGCTGCTGGGCCTCAGGGGCGGCGTCAACTATCTGGCCGCGTTCGATCCGAGCCGGCCCTACCCGGTGGGCTCGTTGCGCGGCTCGCCCACGCTGCAATCCGCCGTCGTCTACGGCGCCACTGATCTCACCTTGAACTGCGGCGCCGAGCAGGCCGGCCGCACCGTGCGCGTCGGCGACTGGATCCAGATCGGCACCGGCCTGGGCACCAGCCAAACGGTGATGTGCATGGCCGATGCAACGGTAGACGGCGGCGGCCTGTTGGCGCTCATCTTCATGAACCCGTTGCGCCGCGGCTTTGACGCAGGCACGCCGGCCGCTTGGGACCGGGCCCGCACCTACTACCGCAAGCCGCCTGGCCGCGTGGGGTGGACGCCGTACAGCTTCACCTTCTCGCAAGCCATCGGCGTCGCCCTGGTGGAGTCCTGGCCATGATGACCTTGGACGCGGGGCAGATCGCGCTGCTGGAGTCCGACGCGGTCGGCATCGTCTACCTGATCGAGCTGGACTTCTTGCCCACCACGATCTACTTGACCACCTTCAATGTCGACCTGCCGATCGTGGGCCGCGGCGACTACACCGCCGCCGGCTCGCTGCTTAGCGTTGGCGAGATCAAGGAAAGCCAAGACACGGACACCCAGACGCTGCCCATCACGCTCAACGTGGCCGACTCGGCCCTCTTAGCGCTGGCCCTGGGCAATGTCGAAAACTACCGGGGCAAGAAGGCGCGCATCTACCTGCAGCCGCTTGATGCCAGCTACCGGCCCGTGGGCGAGCCCCGCCTGCGCTTCAGTGGCGAGATGGAGCCCGTCAAGATCCACCGCGACACCCAGCCCGATGAAGGCGGCCCGGTGGGCGGCACGATCGAACTGCCCATCAGCCGCGCCGGCATGAGCCGCGCGCGCAATGCCGACGGCCTGCGATTAACGGATGAGCAGCAGCAAGCCGAATACCCCGGCGATCTCGGCCTGCAGTACGTGCGCGCCCTGATCGAACAGCCGAGCCAGTGGCTCAGCACACGCTTTCAACAGCAATAGCCCCATGAACAAAGCGAAAGCACTGACGGCCTACCTGGCCGGGCGCCAGCCTGCGCCGTTTGACTGGCACACCAACAACTGCGGCCACTTCGCCTGCAGCTTTGTCCAGCAGGTCGAAGGGTTTGACCCCTTGGCCAGCCTACCTCTGACCGACTCCATGGCCGGTACCCGTGCGTTCATCGCCGAGGCAGGGGGCATGGCTGAGCTGGTGACCCGGCAGCTGGCCCGCGAGCCGATCTCTCCCAAGTTGGCCCAGCTCGGCGACATGGTGCTGCTGCCGCTGTCGACCACCGACCCTGAGGCGCTGGCCCTTGGCCTTTGCTGCGGCGAGCAAGCGGTGATCTTGACCGACACCGGCGTGCATGCCTTTGTGCCGATGAGCGCAGCGGTTAGCGCGTGGCGGGTGGGCGCATGAAGCGCGCCCGTCTCACCGCGCTGGCGCTGGCCGCCGGCCTGCTGTTTGCGCCGGCGGCAAAGGCAGACCCGGTCAGCCTCATCGCCGCGGCTGTCGCAGCTATTGGGTCGCTCTCGGCTGCGACGATCATCCAAATCGGGCTGGTCGCGTACACAGCCTACTCAAGCATCAGCGCCCGCTCAAAAGCCAAGCGCGCTGCTGCATCGGCCCGCGCTGCCTATAACGCAGGCCTCACAGACCGTAACGTCACAGCGCTGAACGCTGATCCCGCATGGCGCGTCATCTATGGCCGCTGCGAGACTGGCGGCGACGTGGTGTCCATGTTCACCAGCGACAAGGCCCTGCCCGGCGGGGGCGTCAAACCCGATGCATACAAACACCTGGTCATCGTCTGGTCGGCCCGCCAGTGCCAGGCGATCCACGACATAAAGATTGACGGCGTCTCAATCGGTGCGCTGGACGGTGCCAATAGCGCGACCGGCTCTGACTGGGCCAGCGCAGATCAGCAGCAAATCAAAGCAGCCGAAGCCGGCGGCAGCGCTCGCAGCATGTCTGTGCCGGGCGCTGTCAGCGTGCTGGCGGTTGTGCTCGAATACTTTGATTCGGGCGAGGGTGGCGGTGCTGAGCGCCTGCCGGTCCCTCAAGGCGGCGCAAATGGCTGGTCCTTGAGCGGCAGCACCTTGACGCTGCCCAACAGCATCGTGCGCGGATATGACAGCGACGGCAACGCCATCATGCTGGAGCCGGCCGCTCCTTATGTGTGGCAAGTCGAGTACCTGGTCAGCGCCGCCGATGCAGCGGCCGGCCTTGGCAATGTGGTGTCTGCCGGATCAAGCGTGCGCGTTGTCCACCACCTGGGCGACCCCGATCAGGCAGTTGACGCGACTCTGCATGCGCTGCTGCCCACGCAGTGGACGGCGAACCATCGCCTGCGCGGCCGCTGCTACAGCGTCATCACCCTGGACTTGGAGCGCAGCCAGTTTCAGGCGGGGCCGCCCGGTGTGACGGCCGACATTTCAGGCGCCCTGATACTCGACCCCCGCACCGGCCTGCGCGCCTGGAGCGACAACCCCGCGCTGTGCGCCTATGACTACCTGCTCGACGTGGCCGGCTTTGGCGTGACGGCGGCCGAGGTCGACGAAGCGTCGGTGATCGCGGCGGCCAATGCCTGCGACGTCACCACCAGCTTCACGACGGGCGCCGTCACCACCAGCGGCGCGCGCTATACCTGCAATGGATTGTTCAAAGCCTCGGCGGCCAAAGAGGCGATCCTGCTCGATATCTGCGAATCCATGGCGGGTTGGGCCAGCTATGGCGGCAACTGGCGCATCATCGCCGGCAGCTGGTCGCCGGCGGTCATGGACCTGACCGACGCAGACTTGCACGGGTCGATCAACATCGTCCAGGCCGGCGAACCATCGAGCGAGTTGTTCAACTCAGTGCGCGGTCAATACATCCCCTCGGGCAGCGCGGTCGCGGCCGACGTGGAGCCCTACAGCAATGCCACCTTTGTCACTGCTGACGGCCGCAAGCTCTGGACGGATGTGGAGCTGCCGTTCACAAACCAAAAGGCGAGGGCGAAGAACCTGTGCCGCATCAAAGTCGAGCAAAGCCGCAATGGGCTGGTGATCTTCTTTCCGGCAAAGCTGCGCGCATGGCGACTGCAGACGGGCGATCGCGTCACCGTCACCAGTGCTGAATATGGCTTCAGCGCCAAGATCTTCAGGGTCACCGATTGGCAGTTCGGCTTGCGCTCACCGGTGGGCTTGACTCTGCAAGAAGACAACGCCGAGGCCTATGACGAAGCCGATGCGGCCGTAGCAGACCCGACGCCCAACACCAACCTACCGAACCCATGGATCGTGCCGGCGCTGGCCTCCTGCACGGCATTCAGCGGCACCGCCGAGTTGCAGAAGTTGGGTGACGGCACCATCATCAGCCGCGTCAAACTGATTTGGCCACGCAGCACGGCGGCCTATATGCAATCGGGCCGGATTGAGATCACTTGGCATGAGCCTGGCTCAGCAGTGACCCAAACGGTCGGCGCCGCTGGTGATAGCACCGAGGCCTACTTGACCGGCGTGCGTGACGGCAGCGTCATCGTGATCGGCCTGACCGCCATCAACAGCCAACGCGCACGGTCGCCGACGCTGTGGCTGTCCCACGTCGTCACAGGCAAGACGCAGCCGCCCGCCATCGTAGCCGGCCTGACTGCGGTTGTCGTTCCCGGCGCCGTGCGCATCGCCTGGACGCCAAGCGCCGAGCCCGACTATGCGGAGACGCAGCTGCGCGTTGGTGCCAGCTGGGCCGCCGGCACGGCATTGCCGCGTATCGGGCCGGCGAGCAGCTATGACTGGCTCTGGCCAGCGCTTGGCAACTACACGATCTGGGCCAAGCATGTTGATGGCACGGGCAATGCCTCGGCGGCGGTGAGCGTCGGCGTGAACGTCACGGCGGCGGCAATCTATGTGCCAGGCGGTTCGGTGACACCCGATGCGGGGTGGCTGAATAGCAATGTGGGCCTGCCGCGCGGGCAGGCGCTCAACGCCAATCCTGAATGCTCGCTGGCCAGCGCTTGGAATGCACCTGTGCTGCTGACCGGCCAGCCGGTCCCTGGCGGTACGGCAATTGCCAATACGCCCGGAGTTGGCGTAGAGCTGTGGAGCACAACAACCTCGCCGATTAGTGGGGATCGTGACTATGCGATCGTTGTCACGGCTTGGGAGACTATCGCAGCATCCTCGGGTGCAAGCGCAATCATGTATTTGGCGTTTGTCTTTTTTGACGCCGCTGGTGCTCCCATGCACTACGTGCAGCCAGGGTCTTGGCCTGAGGGCGGCACATACGTTTACTTTGGGCGGGTGGGCCAGCATCCAGAGGCGATTCCGACAACGTACTCGTGCAGGATCGGCCCGAACACTGGGTTCACTATCCCTTCTGGCGCAAAATCCGTGCGCCTCGGAGCGCTCGCAAACTACAACGCACGCCCCGGCGCCCAGCACGCAGTCACTGACTTCAGAATCGAGGACATTACCGACGTGCTAGCAGCGGCCAAGACTGCCAATTGGTTAGGAGTCAACGGCCGCCCCACCAATTTCTTAGTTCGCTCAAGTGGCTATACCGCGTCGCCGCCGGCAGATTGGAGCTGGGTAGGCCTACGCAACCTTGACACCGGTGCAAGCATTCGCACAACCGGGCGGAGTTGGGGATATGCGGAACTGAACCGAGCGGGTATTGCCGTCAGTGGTGGCAGTTATGACGTCTATGGCAACGGTGCCATCACTGGTGGTGCTGGCGGCGAAGCATTGCGGGACGCGCTCAACGCTTGTGGCCGAGGCAATATCGTTGTCCTGATGACATATGACGAACCGCGGCAAAACCTTTGGGAGACGCCGGGGTTGGTCAATGCAATGTGCGGGGTTGGCGCCTCGAAAGCTCAGCTTAACCGCGTCGCCGGCCAAGGTGCCTATTGCATGGTCGGGATCTCGGGTAGTAAAGAGGGCGGCGGGTCAGAGGTGGTCAGCATTGGAGGTGCCGACGCTTGGTGTGAGATCGCGTTTTCGCTGTTTAACGGTGCACTCAACGTCAGCGGCAACAACGGTGGCGCGAAGTCGGTCAAGGATCTGGACTACTTGGGCGACCTCGACGCCACGCGAGGCGCCCCGGCCGGCACTTACGTTGGCAGCAACCTTGCTCAAGACATGGAGACGTTGGCAGGCGCTACTGCCAAGGCCAACGCCGCCGCAGTCACAGCAGTCAACGCCGCCGCGATCGCGGCGCAAACCAAAGCAGACCTGGCCGAGCTCAACGCCAAAGCACACGCCGACGGAATTGTCGACGCCGAAGAGGCAAGGGCGATCGCCGACGCAACAACCAAGGCCAATGCCGCTCAAGCTGCAGCCGAAGCCGCTGCTGCAGCGGATGCCACGGCCAAGGCCAACGTGGCGGCCACATTGGCCAACTGGACGGGCGTGACAGGCCGGCCGTATGACTTTGATCAAGACTCCGAGCCCAGCCCTGCCACGCCCGGCTCGACATGGCGCGTGCCCAGCACTGGGCGGACCTATCGACTGATCGGCGGGGTCTGGGTGCCGTTTGTGGGTATTGGCTCGGTGGGCACCGGCGAGATCGCTATTGGCGCCGCCACCGGAATTTCTGTTACCCAGGTCGCAGGGCCCGTCACCGTTACCGGGCTGTCGCATATCCCGAACGGGTATGGCTACATGACTCAGATCGCGGCGTTGACGATCACACCGACCCCGGGGCTTACGGCGTCGGTGGACTTGCTCGTTACCGCTACGGGGAACTGGTCTATATCCACCGTTTCCAGTGGCGACGGCGTTCAAGCCGTGTTGGGGGACTCGGCGGTATTCGACGGGTGGCAAGTCCAATCGCTTTTGGAGGAAACGGTCCCGGCGGGGGCTTCTAGGGGTGGGTCGTTTTTCATGTCTAAGCGTTTCTCTAAACCTGGGAACACCTCCCTCACTTTAGGTTTATGGGCGCAGACGATTAACGGCGAGTCTTGCATCTTGACCGAAGTAGAACTTCGAGTTGAAACAATCCGAAGGTGACTATGCACTCTGAATACGACCCCGCTACGGGCCTCTTCACCGGCCGGAGGTTTTCACGCCCCTGCGAGGCGGGCCCCCTTGCCACCTTGCTGGAAGGCCACTTCGACCATCTCAGTCAGCGCGTCGCGGTCGACTTGCTGGGAGAGAACGGGGGGCCCGTCGTCGTGCCCTACCAGCCCCCCGCGCCGCCCGACGACGAGCTGCGCACCTGGGCCTGGGACCAGACGTCCAAGCGCTGGCGCAGCACGCCGACGACTGCTGCGATCGCGGCCGATGTCAGGGCTGAGCGGTATCGCCGCATGGTTGCGGCGGATTGGGTGACGCTGCGAGCCGTGCGAACGGGCACGCCCGTGCCGACCGTGTGGGCGACCTACCTGCAACTTCTCGCCGACCTGCCAGAGCAAGCAGGCTTCCCGCACACGATCACCTGGCCAGTGCCACCAGACGAAACCCAAGGAAGGATCACACCATGACGCCTGAAGACCGACAAGCTCTCATTGCAGAAGTTGTCGCTGCGATCCAGCCACGCCCCGCATCACTCTCTGACGATGAGCAGCGCTGGGTGAGGATGGCCATCCAGCGCGAGGCGCAGAGCTACCGATTGCGCCAAGCCATCATCGAAAAAACGCTGTCTGGCCTGGTCTGGGCGGCAATCGTCGCCGTCGGCTTGATGGTCCTGGACTACGCCAAAAACCACGGATTCAAGCCATGAACCTAATCGACCAACTACGGCGCGACGAAGGCGAGGTGCTGAGCGCCTACGCCGATCACCTTGGCTATCTCACCATCGGCGTGGGCGTGCTGATTGACAAGCGCAAGGGCGGCGGCATCACGGCCGAAGAGTCGGCCTATCTGCTCGCCAACCGGATCAAGTCAAAGGAAGCCGAGCTGCGCGCCGCGCTGCCGTGGTTCGATCAGCTCGATCGCATCCGGCAAGCTGCGCTCCTGAACATGGCGTACCAGCTCGGCGTCGAAGGGCTCAAAGGCTTCCCCAGGATGTTGGCCGCTCTGCGTGATGGCCGCTGGGCCGAGGCCGAGTACCAGGCTCTTGATTCCGTCTGGGCCAAAGAGCAGACACCAGCTCGCGCCAAACGCGTTGCTCGGCAACTCGCAAGCGGGGAGTGGCAGTAATGGACTGGACCTCAATCATCAGAACGGTGGCGCCCTGGATCGGAACAGCCTTGGGCGGCCCATTGGGCGGCATGGCGGTGGAAGCTGCAGCCAGTGCGCTGGGTCTTGGTGACAAGACCGTCGACGCCGTCAAGCAAGCGCTCAGCGGCGCCACACCCGAGCAGATGCTGGCGCTGAAGACCGCCGACCAAGCCTTTGCGCTGCAGATGCAGGCTCTGGGATTCAAGCAGATCACTGACCTGGAAGCGATCGCGGCCGGCGACCGCAAAGATGCGCGCGGGATGCAGATCACCACTCGCAGCTTGATGCCGGCCGTGCTCTCGACCATCATCACGATCGGCTTCCTGGGCTTGCTCACCGGCATGATGACCGGCACGCTGAAGGCCGAGGATAACCAAGCCATGCTGATCATGCTCGGCGCGCTCGGCGTGGCCTTCGGCCAAGTCACAAACTACTGGCTTGGCTCCACTTCGGAAAGCGGGCGCAAGACGGAAATGCTCGCTGCGGCCGACCCGATAAAGCCATAGCCCACAACGCAAAAAGCCACCCAAAAGGTGGCCTTTGCGGAACGCCTCGCGGAACAAACGCGGAACGTCTTCAACTTCGATTTACCTGCCACCCTAGTTTTACCTATGGTGCCCGAGGCCGGACTCGAACCGGCACACCTTGCGGCGGGGGATTTTGAGTC
>JADMJQ010000216.1:0-1459 GCA_018780415.1 Roseateles sp.
ATGCATGGTCTCAGCCCGCTGCCGTTCTGGCTGGCTCTGGGCGGTGTGGTGACGGCCTATGTGTTCTATATGGTGGCTCCCGGCATCCCGAAGACGATTGGCCGCGTCTTGTCGCCGGTCGTCAATGTGCTGGAGAACAAGTACTACATGGACTTGTTCAACGAGAACGTACTGGCCAAGGCCGCGCGTGGCCTGGGCCTGGCGTTCTGGAAGGGCGGCGACGGCGCCTTGATCGACGGCGTGTTGATCAACGGCTCGGCCCGCGCGGTAGGCGGCCTGGCAGGTTTGGTCCGCCTGGTGCAGACCGGACATTTGTACTGGTATGCCTTGGTGATGATTCTGGGCGTGCTCGGTTTGATGACATGGCAGCTGTGGCCCTTTATATGGCCCCAATTCAAGACCTTGGCTGGTCTTTGAGCGCGGGCGGAGATAGATATGTTGCTTAGTCTTGCCATTTTTCTACCGATTGCCAGCGGCCTGCTTCTCTTGGCCCTCGGCCGTGATGACCAAGCCAAAGCCGCGCGTTGGTTGGCTCTGCTTGCCGCCTTGGCCTGCTTCGCTGTGACGCTGCCCTTGATCAGCGGCTTCGACAACAGCACTGCTGCGATGCAGTTCGTCGAGAACCAGCCCTGGATCGAGCGTTTCAATGTGCGTTACCACCTCGGCCTCGACGGCATCTCGATGTGGTTTGTACCGCTGACAGCTTTCATCACCGTCATCGTGGTGATCGCCGCCTGGGAAGTGATCGAGTCGCGCGTCAACCAATACATGGGCGCCTTCCTGATCTTGTCCGGTCTGATGATCGGCGTCTTCTCGGCCTTGGATGGCTTGCTGTTCTACGTCTTCTTTGAAGCAACCCTGATCCCGATGTACATCATCATCGGCGTCTGGGGCGGCCCCAAGCGCGTCTATGCGGCCTTCAAGTTCTTCTTGTACACGCTGGCCGGCTCCTTGCTGATGTTGATCGCCTTGCTCTACTTGTACTTCCAGTCCGGCGGCTCCTTCGACATCCAAACCTGGCACAAGCTGCCGCTGACCGGTGGCGCCCAGACGCTGCTCTTCTTCGCCTTCCTCGCCGCCTTCTCGGTCAAGGTGCCGATGTGGCCGGTGCATACCTGGCTGCCCGACGCTCACGTCGAGGCACCCACCGGCGGCTCGGTGGTGCTGGCGGCCATCATGCTGAAGCTCGGCGCCTATGGCTTCCTGCGTTTGTCCATGCCCATCGTGCCGGACGCTGCGCATGAATGGTCGTGGTTGATCATTGCGATGTCGCTGATCGGCGTCGTCTACATCGGCCTGGTCGCGCTGGTGCAGCAAGACATGAAGAAGCTGGTCGCCTATTCGTCGATCGCACACATGGGTTTTGTGACCCTGGGCTTCTTCATCTTCAATGAGCTCGGCGTCGCCGGCGGCCTGGTGCAGATGATCTCGCACGGCTTTGTGTCGGGCGCCATGTTCC
>JADMJQ010000216.1:1469-32846 GCA_018780415.1 Roseateles sp.
TGTTCCTGTCCATCGGCGTGCTCTATGACCGCGTGCACTCCCGAGAAATTGCCAGTTATGGCGGCGTGGTCAATACCATGCCCAAGTTCGCCGCTTTCGCGCTGTTCTTCGCCATGGCCAATTGCGGCCTGCCCGCCACCGCCGGTTTCGTCGGCGAGTGGATGGTGATCCTGGGTGCCGTGCAATACAGCTTCTGGATCGGCGCGATTGCAGCGACAGCCTTGATCTTCGGCGCCGCCTATTCGCTGTGGATGTACAAGCGCGTCTATTTCGGCCCGGTCACGAATGAGCATGTCAAGGATCTGCAAGACCTCAACGCACGCGAATTCCTGATGATGGCGGTGCTGGCCATCGCCGTGCTGTGGATGGGTCTGTATCCAAAACCATTTACCGATGTGATGCAGGTATCAGTCACCGAGTTGCTCAAGCATGTGGCAACTTCCAAGCTGATCCCCGGTTGATTCTTAGGGCCACTGACAAATGAACAATATGAATTGGCTCGCGGTTTATCCCGAAATTGCCCTGGCCGTGATGGCCTGCGTGATCGCGATGGTGGATCTGTTTGTAAAAGACCCCGCACGACGCCCGACCTACTGGCTCACCCAACTGACCTTGGCTGTGGTCGCCGGCGTGCACTGGAGTTTCTTCCAGGATGGTCAGACCGTCTACGCCATGCAGGGCATGGCGGTGTCCGACCCGATGGGTCATCTGCTGGCCTTCTTTGCCTGCATCGCAACCATAGTCACCCTGGTTTACGCCCGGCCCTATGTGGCCTCGCGCGACCTGCTCAAGGGCGAGCTGTTCAGCTTGACGCTGTTCTCGCTGTTGGGCATTTGCGTGATGCTGTCGGCCAACAACTTCCTGATCATCTATCTGGGTCTGGAGCTGATGAGCTTGTCGCTGTATGCCTTGGTGGCCTTGCGCCGCGACCATGCCTTGTCGACCGAGGCGGCGATGAAATACTTCGTGCTCGGCGCCCTGGCTAGCGGCTTCTTGCTCTACGGCCTGTCGATGATGTATGGCGCCACCGGCTCACTCTCGATACCGCAGGTTTTCGACGTGATCAGCACCGGCGTGCCGAACAAATCGGTGCTGATTTTCGGCACAGTGTTCGTGGTCGCCGGCCTGGCCTTCAAGCTTGGCGCCGCGCCGTTTCATATGTGGGTACCCGACGTTTACCAAGGCTCGCCCACGGCGGTGACGCTGCTGATCGGCGGCGCGCCTAAACTTGCGGCCTTCGCCATCACCATGCGCTTGCTGGTCGAGGGCATGATTGGCTTGGCTGTGGACTGGCAGCAAATGCTGATCGTGCTGGCGCTTACCTCGTTGTTCGTCGGCAACTTCGTCGCGATCGCGCAGACCAATCTGAAGCGCATGCTGGCTTATTCGACCATCGCCCAGATGGGCTTCATGCTCCTGGGCCTGGCCTCCGGCGTCGTCAACGACAACACCTTGTCGGCGGCGAATGCCTACAGCTCGGCGATGTATTACGTGATCGTTTATGTGATGACGACGCTGGGCACCTTCGGCATGATCTTGCTGCTGTCGCGCCAAGGCCATGAGGCCGAGGAGATAAGCGATCTGGCCGGTCTGGCCAAGCGCAGTCCCTGGTATGCGACCGTGATGACGATCTTCATGCTCTCGCTCGCCGGCGTGCCGCCGACGGCTGGTTTTTATGCCAAGTTGTCGGTGCTGCAGGCCTTGATCGGCACCAACGTGATGGCCTATACAGCGCTGGCTGTGGTAGCCGTGGCGGTGTCCTTGATCGGTGCTTACTACTATCTGCGCGTCATCAAGGTGATGTTCTTTGATGAGCCGACAGACAAAGCGCCGCTGGCCGCTCCGGCCGATGTGCGCATGGTGATGTCCTTGAATGGTGCGGCCGTGTTGATCTTCGGCATCTTGCCGGGTGGTTTGATGGCGCTGTGCGCCACCGCCATCGTCAAGACGCTGGCGACCTGAGCCTCAGCGAAGTTCAGCGATGGAATCTCAAACAGCCATCTGGCTGGTGTTGATCGCTGCCGTGGTGGCGGCGAACTGGCCTTATTTCAGCTCACGGCTGATGTTGCTCGGCCCGGTGCGCAGGCCCAAGCCGGTTGGTTGGCGTTTGCTTGAGCTGGCCCTGATGGCGTGTTTGACCTTGGGTCTGGGTTTCGCGATTGAAGCCAAGCTCGGCCAGCGCCACCCCCAGGGCTGGGAGTTTTACGGCGCCGCGCTGTGCTTGTTCATCACGCTTGGCTTCCCCGGCTTTGTGTGGTGCTATTTGCGCCGAGGCCGGCATGCAGGCTGAGGCCGACGACGCCCATCTGCGCGAGCATTGCCTGGAATCCAAGGCTGTGTTCGAGGGCAACTTCCTCAAGGTCCGCCGTGACACGATCCGCCTCCCCGACGGCGGCGTTGCCAGCCGTGAGTACATCAGGCACCCCGGCGCGGTGATGATCGTGCCCATCCTGGACGATGGCCGCTTGCTGCTGGAGCGGCAGTACCGTTATCCGATGGGCAAGGTGATGCTGGAATTTCCGGCCGGCAAGCTGGATGCGGGTGAGGCACCCTTGCTGTGCGCCCAGCGTGAATTGCTGGAAGAAACCGGCTACAGCGCCACCCACTGGGCCCATGCCGGGGTCCTGCACAACGCCATCGCCTACTCTGACGAAGGTATTGAGATCTTCTTTGCCCGCGGCTTGACCGCAGGCAAGCAGTCGCTCGATGCCGGCGAATTTTTGGAACTGGTTACCCATGACACCGCCGAGCTGGATGCCATGGCCGCCAGTGGCGCGATGACCGATGCCAAGACCTTGATCGGCCTGCTCTGGCTGACTCGTTGGCAGCGCGGCGAATGGGCGCTTGACTGGCAGCCCGCTTGATACAGGGTTTGGGTCTGCGATGCTGGTGTTGAACCTGGGCTGTGCTCATCAGCATTGTTTTGAAGGCTGGTTCGGCTCCGCCGCGGATTTTGAATCCCAGCTCGAGCGGGCCATGCTCAGTTGCCCGATTTGCGGGGATCAGCAGATCAAACGCTTGCCCACTGCGGCGCGCCTGAACGTCTCGCATTTGCGCGGTGCTGAGGCTGAACCGGCAGCCAAGCAGACTCAGTCGACGGGCGCGCCCATGCTAGCGGTGGTGCCCGAACGCGCGACGCAGGCGCAGGCCGAGATGCTGCAGGCCGTGGCGCAGGTGCTGGCCAATACCGATGACGTCGGCGATCGCTTCGCCGAGGAGGCGCGCCGCATTCATTACGGCGAGACCAAGCCGCACGGCATCCGAGGTCAGGCCAGCGCCGCCGAGGTGGCCGAGCTGACCGACGAAGGCATCAAGGTCCTGCCCCTGCCCATGCCGGCATTGAAGGGCCGCTTGCAATAGCGATGGCCACGATGGCTGCGGCGATAGCTGCAGTTGAATCCAGCGGCAGATTTCAGCGGCAGAATGCAGCCGCAGAATCCAGCCAAGGAAGCAAAAAACCTGACCTTTGGTTTTAGCTGCGTTGTCGGATATGCTGGCGCGCCAATTTCTCTGTTCCACACAACATCCAATCGGAGTCCGTCAGATGACGCGTCCAACGCTGCCCGCCTTGCTTACCCTCGTTGCCGCTTTGGCGCTCAGTTCTTGTGGCGGTGAAAGCGGCAAGAAGGATGCCGCCGGGCAAAACAAGCAGGCCGCAGCGCCGCTGCTGATCGCCCCAGAAGACCAGCTCGCCATGAGCTTGGCCGACTTTGTCTCCGGCCCGGTGATCACCGGCTCGATACAGCCCGAGAAGCGCGCCGACCTGCGCGCGGAGGTGTCCGCCGTGGTCCTGCAGGTGATGAAAGAAAACGGCGAAGCGGTCAAGCGCGGTGACCTGCTGGCGCGTTTGGATGACAGCTCGATTCGCGAGCAACTGACCTCGGCCGACGAGTCCGCCCGGGTTTCAGCCCAATCGTTTGAGCAGGCCGAGCGCCAGTATCAGCGTTTGAAGACCTTGCAGGCCCAGGGTATGAGCTCGCTGCAGGCCACCGAAGACGCCGAGCAGCGCCGCAATAACGCGCAAGGTGATCAGGTCGCCGCCAAGGCCAGGGCGGCGCAAGCGCGCCAACAATTGCAGCGCACCGAGGTGCGCGCGCCGTTTGACGGCATCGTCAGCGAGCGCAAGGTGTCGGCCGGCGATACCGCCCTGGTCGGCAAGGAACTCTTCAAGGTGATGGACCCGCGCAGCATGCGTTTTGAAGGCCTGGTATCGGCCGACCGTATGAACGAGTTGAAGGTCGGTCAGAGCGTCAATTTCCGCGTCAACGGCCTGGATGAAAAGAGCTTTGCCGGCAAGATTCGCCGCATCGACGCGGCCGCCAATGCCACCACAAGGCAGTTGGAGGTGCTGGTGGATTTTGCGCCCGGCACGGCACCGAACGTCGCCGGGCTTTATGCCGAAGGGCGGGTTGAGACCGCCAGCATCCGAACCTTGATGTTGGCCGACAGCGCCTTGCTGCGCGCCGGTGATGAGGCCTTTGTCTGGCTGATCAAGGGCGACAGCCTGAAGAAGACACCGATCAAGCTGGGTGAGCGCGACGCCAGGCGGGGTGAGTTCATCGTGCTGAGCGGTTTGGCGGCGGGTGACCAAATCCTGCGCAAGCCGGGCTCGAATTTGCAAGACGGCCAAAAAGTACGTTTGGTGGCCTCGGCAAAAGCCAGTATGCCGGCCGGTGCCGCCAGTGCCAACGTCGCCGCAGTGACCGGGAAATAAGCCATGTTTCTGTCCGATTTCAGCATCAAGAAGCCGATCGCCACGATCGTCATCATCATTTCCTTGATGGCCCTGGGTTTGCTGGCGCTCAAGAAACTCAAGGTCAACCAGATCCCGGACGTGCAGGAGCCGGTCTTGGTGGTCGGCATCTCCTATCCCGGCGCGTCGCCCGAGACGGTCGAGCGTGAAGTGATCAACCGGATCGAGAAATCGATGCAGAGCATCTCCGGCGTCGACCGGGTGCGCTCCACCGCCTCTGAGGGTTATGCCCAGATCGTCTTGATCTTCAATTTCAACAAGAACCTGATCGAAGCCTCGGACGAGGTGCGCAACGCGATCGCCACGGTGCGCTACAAGCTGCCGGCCGAAATCCGCGAGCCGGTGATTCAGCGGGAGGACCCCGCGGCCGAGCCCATCATGCAGCTGGCCCTGTCCAGCAGCAAACAAAGCCATGCCGAGATTTCGCGCATCGCCGAGGATCAATTGGCCGACAAGTTCCGCGCCATTCCCGGCGTGGCGGTGGTGACGGTCAACGGCGGCCTCAAGCGTGAATTGAGCGTGCTGCTGCATGCCGAGAAGCTGCGAGAGAACAATGTCTCCGTCACCGAGGTGGTGGCGGCGCTGCGCAACCAGAACAGCACGGCGCCGGTCGGCAAGGTGCGCGGCACGCTGGAGGACCAGAGCATCCGCCTGATCGGGCGCCTGGAGTCGCCGGCCGACTTCCAGCAGATTGTGGTCAAGCGACGCGGCACAGAGCTGGTGCGCCTGTCCCAGGTCGCCAGCATTGAAGACGGTTTCGCCGAAATCAGCCGGGTCAGCCTGCGCAACGGCAACCCGAACGTCGGCATTGCGGTGACGCGCTCCAAGGACGCGTCGACGGTCACCGTCGCCAACAAGGTACGCAAATTGGTGGAGGAGATCAACAAGACCCTGCCCGAAGGCGCCAAGCTCGAAGTCACGCAAGACGGCGGCAAGGACGCGCAAAACAGCCTCAACAATGTGATCGAGTCCCTGGTGCTGGGCGCCGGGCTGACGATTTTTGTGGTCTATGTATTCCTGAACTCCTGGCGCTCGACCTTGATCACCGCCTTGGCCTTGCCGACCTCGGTGATCGCTGCCTTTATCGCCGTCTGGTTGGCCGGCTTCACGCTGAATTTCATGAGCTTGCTGGGCTTGTCGCTGGCGATCGGGGTCTTGATCGATGACGCCATCGTGGTGCGCGAGAACATCGTGCGCCATATGGAGCGCGGCTCCGACCGCCGCACCGCCTCGCTGGAGGGCACGGCCGAGATCGGCCTGGCCGTAGCCTCGACCACCTTCGCCATCGTGGCGGTGTTCATTCCGGTCGCCTTCATGCCGGGCGTGTCGGGCGAATGGTTCCGGCCCTTTGCCTTGACGGTGGTCGCTTCGGTGATGGTCAGCTTGTTCATCTCCTTCACGCTGGACCCGATGATGTCGGCCTACTGGGGCGACCCACCGAATCAGCATCTGGCGCCGAAGAACAAAATAGGCCGCGTGCTGGCGCGCTTCAATACCTGGTTTGAACATCAAACCGAACGTTATGGCCAAGTGATTGCCTGGGCCCTGCATCACCGCGTCTGGATGGCCGTTTTCGCGGTGGCCAGCCTGGTCGGCGCGATGTTTTTGCAAGCCAAGTTCGGTGGCTCCAGCTTCCTTCCAGTGACCGATTCCGGCATGGTGGCGATCGAGGTGCGTACGCCCGCCAGCGCCAGCTTGGAGTATTCACGCCTGAAGCTGGAGGCGGCGGCCCAGTTGGCCCGTGAGATCCCCGAGACGGTGGCCACCAACAGCAATGTCAATGTCGGCGGCGGCCGCATCTATGTGGACATTGGCAAGAGCAACAAACGCGAGCGCTCGGCCACCGAAGTGGCCAATGAGCTGCGCGAGAAGGTCAAGAGCCTGGTCGGCGCCGAGTACGCGGTGTCGGACGACTTGAATGGCGGCGGGCGCAAGCCGGTGCAAATTCGCTTCACCGGCGCCGACTCGCGCAAGCTGCTGGACATCACCAATGCCTTCATGGTGCAGATGCGTGGCATCAAGGGCGCGGTCGATGTGGGGCTGTCCGAGCAGGACCCGCAGGACGAATTGCAGATCGAACTCAACCGCGGCCTGGCCAACTCGCTGGGCATCTCGGTGACCGATGCGGCGCAGGCCTTGCGTGTGGCTTTTGCCGGTGTCGAGGTCGGTGACTGGGTCGACCCTGCCGGCGAAACCCGCGATGTGGCGGTGCGCTTGCACCCCAGCGACCGCGTCGACGCCAGCAATATCGAGCGCTTGCCGATCGCGGTCAGCGGCAGCAATGTGATGGTGCCGCTGGAGCAGATCGCCAGCGTCACCATGGGCAAGGGCCCGAGCAAGATCCAGCATGCCGACGGCAAACGCACCATCGCGGTGGCCGCCAATGTGCAGGGCCGCTCGCCCGGCGAGGTTACCGCCGACGCGCTCAAGCTGGCCAAGAGCATCAACTTCCCGCCCGGCTACAGCCTCGAGCTGGAGGGCGACTCGCGCGAGCAAGACGTGGTCTTCACCGAGATGGGCATCGCCCTGGTCTCGGGCATAGGCCTGATGTACTTGGTGCTGGTGATGCAGTTCGGTTCCTTCACCGCGCCACTGGCGGTGATGCTGTCGCTGCCGCTGTCTTTGATCGGCGTGGTCTTGGCCTTGCTGCTGAGCAAGAGCACCTTGAATTTGATGAGCTTTATCGGCGTCATCATGCTGATGGGCCTGGTGGCCAAGAACGCGATTCTGCTGCTCGACGCGGCGCGCCAGCTGGAGCATGAGGGCATGGACCGGGAAGACGCCTTGATGACCGCCGGCCGCAGGCGCCTGCGGCCGATTTTGATGACCACCTTTGCCCTGATTGCCGGCATGTTGCCGGTCGCCATCGGCCTGGGTGAGGGCAGTGAGTTCTACCGGCCGATGGCGGTGGCCATCATCGGCGGCACCATCACCTCCACGCTGTTGACCCTGCTGGTGATTCCGAGCTTTTACGACAGCATCGAGATTGCGCGCGACCGCATGATTGCCAAGTTCCAGCGCCGCTCGGCGCGCTGGAATGGGCTGCTGGCCTTTGTCGTGACTTTCGTCGAAGCGATCTTGACGATTCTGCTGGTGCGCTTTGTCTGGCGCATGCTGGGCAAGCTGGTGGCGCTGGTGCGGCGCAAGCCCGCCAGGGCGGCGGCCGAAGCAGTAGCCATCGCTTCGCTGGGGCAGTAGAGGGTCCCTAGGGCTTGCCCCAAGGGGCAGCCGATTCTGATCCGCTTACAGTCCGCCCCACATTGAGCGATCACAGCTCGGGAGGATGATAAAAATGAGTGTTTTCAGAATCGGCCGGCGCGCGCTGGCGATTGCGTCGTTATGGTTGGTCGCTGGCCTGGCCGGTGCCAATCCCGGCCCGGCCTTGCCGACCATAGAGGATTTCTTCCGACTGCCCATGTACCGCGGCGGTGTGCTCTCACCGGACGGCCGTTTGATGGCCGTCGTCACCTCGCCCGAGGGGCGCCGCACCCAGCTGGCGGTCGTCGATCTGCAGAATTTTTCGGCCTCCAAGGCCTTGATCGGCCTCGGCGACACCGACATCAACCGGGTCTTCTGGGTCAATAACAAGCGCCTGGTGTTTGACGTCGCGCAGCTGCAGGAGGCGACCGAAAAGCCGGTTGCCCAAGGGCTGTGGGCCATCGATGTGGACGGCGAGAACCTCAAGCAATTGGTCAACGCCGAAAGCAGCCGCCCGAGTGTCAATGCGGACGGCATCGCGGCGCTGAAGAACTCCATGTTCAAGGAGCGCCGCGAGGAGCTGCTGCCCTGGACCTGGCATTTGCACCGGGTACTGGATGACGGCAGCGACGACGTCATCATCGAGGAATACCGTTACAACGGCCTGGGTGAATTCACCTCGACCGTCTTGGCCCGCCTGGACACCCGCAATGGTCGCAAGCGTGCGGTGCTGGACAACGCGCCGCCCCATGTGCACGACTGGCTGGTCGACGCCAGCGGGCGCCCGGTGGCGGCCACCGTCATCCATGAGAATCGCTACGCCATGTACCTGCCCACGGCCGATGCCCGCAGCTGGAAATTGTGGCGGGAGGACGAGCGCCTCAACAGCAGCTTGCCCAGCTGGCATGAGGCCGGCCCGGGCGGCCAGCTCTACCTGACCGGCAACCCGGCCCAGCCCACCGGCACCCAAGTGCTGCTGCGCATGGACCCGGCCAAGCCCGAGGCCGCGCTGCAAGAGGTGATGAATATCAAGGGCTATGACTTCAACGGCGAGTTGGTGTTTGATGACAAGAGTGGCCGGTTGCTCGGGATTCACTATGAGGGGGAGTCCAGAGACAGCGTCTGGTTTGACGCGCAAATGAAGGCCTTGCAGGCCGAGGTCGACAAGGCCCTTGCCGCCACCGTCAACCGCATCGATTGCCGCGACTGCTTGAATGCCAATCTGGTCTTGGTCCGCTCCAGCTCGGACCGCCAGCCGACCATCTACAGCAGCTTTCAGCGCGACAGCAAGACGCTCAAGCCCTTGTTATCCGCGCGCCCCTGGATCAAGCCGCAGACGATGGCCAGGCGCGAGCCCGTACGCATCAGCGCGCGCGACGGCCTGAGCCTGCCCATGGTGGTGACCCGTCCCAAGGGCATGCCGGTCGGCGCCAATAGCAAGGCGATGCTGCCGACCGTCCTGCTGGTGCATGGCGGCCCCCATGTGCGCGGCAATCATTGGGAATGGAGTGCCGAGGCGCAGTTCCTGGCGTCACGCGGCTACCTGGTGATCGAGCCCGATTTCCGCGGCAGTGCCGGCTATGGCGCGGCGCACAGCCGGGCCGGCTGGCGGCAATGGGGGCAGGCGATGCAAGACGACCTGGCCGACGCGGTGCAATGGGCGATCAAGAATGGTTCGGCCGACCCGAACCGCATCTGCATTGCCGGCGCCAGCTACGGGGGTTATGCCGCCATGATGGGCCTGATCAAGCAGCCCGAGCTGTTCCGCTGCGGCATCAACTGGGTCGGCGTGTCGGACCTGAAGCTGCTGTTCAGCTCGCTCAATAGCGATACCAGCGAGCTCAACCGCAGCTTCGACATGGTCGCCCAGATCGGCCACCCCGACGCGGACAGCGAGCGCTTGGACGCCACCTCCCCACTGAAGCAGGCCGCCCGCCTCAAACGCCCCTTGTTGATGGCCTACGGCGCTTTGGATCGCCGCGTGCCGATGGAGCATGGCCTGCGCATGCGCGATGCCCTGGCGGCGTCCGGACACAAAAGCGTCGAATGGGTGCTCTACCCGGAAGAGCGCCATGGCTGGCGCGCGATGGAGACAAACAAGGACTTCTGGGGCAGGGTCGAGCGCTTTTTGCAGCAGCATATCGGTAGCCCGCCCTGAGCGAGAGCCTCTAAGGTCGCCAAGACTAAATCAAAGCAGGCGTCCCGGATTCATCAAGCCCTGCGGGTCCAGCGCTTGTTTGATGCTGCGCATCAAAGCCAGCGCGACCGGGCATTTGCGTGCCGCCAGTTCCTCGCGCTTGAGCTGACCAATGCCATGTTCGGCCGAAAAACTGCCGCCATGCGCGGCCACCGCGTCATAGACCAGGCGGTTGATCGCCGCCTCATGCCGACTTAGAAACTCGGACGCTGCCACGCCCTCGGGCGCTTGCACGTTGTAATGCAGATTGCCGTCGCCGAGATGGCCAAAGTCGACCAGGCGCACGCCGGGGAAGGCCTGCGCCAAAGCTCGGTCGGTGTTCGCCACAAAGCGCGGGATGGCCGAGACGGGCAGGGCGATATCGTGCTTGATGTTGAGCCCCTCTTGCGCCTGCGCCAACGGAATCGATTCGCGCAAATGCCACATCGCATGTGACTGCGCCAGAGTGGTCGCCACCGCCGCGTCGCTGATCACGCCGGCCTCCAAGGCGGCCTCCAGCAAGCCCTCGAATTGCGACGTGGCATGGGCCTCGCTCTCGGCATCGGACAGCTCCAGCAAGACTTTCCATGGGCTTTCGGCCAGGGGCTGTTGCAGCTGCGGGAAATGCTGCCGCACCAGCGCCAGCGAGAACGCGTTCATCAGCTCGAAGCCGGTCAGCGCCGCGCTCACATGGGCTTGGGCCATGCCCAGCAATTGCACCGCAGCCTCCAAAGTGGCGCAGGCGGCCAGCGCGGTCAGCTGCGCGCGCGGCTGCGGGTAGAGCTTCAGAGTGGCGGCGGTGATCACGCCCAGCGTGCCCTCGCTGCCGATGAATAAATGGCGCAGGTCGTAGCCGGTATTGTCTTTGCGCAGGCCGGACAGGCCGTTCCAGATTTCGCCGCTGGCCGTCACCACTTCCAGGCCCAGACACAACTCGCGTGCATTGCCATAACGCAATACCTGCGTGCCGCCGGCATTGCAGGCGAGATTACCGCCGATGGTGCAGGTGCCCTCCGCCGCCAGGCTCAGGGGGAACAGCAGACCAGCTGCCTCGGCCGCAATTTGCGCCGCCTGCAGCACGCAGCCGGCATCCACGGTCATGGTCAGATTGGCCGCGTCAATGGCGCGCACCTGGTTCATGCGACTGAGGCTCAAGAGCAGCTGTGTGCCAGAAGCATCGGGGGTCGAGCCGCCGACCAAGCCGGTGTTGCCGCCCTGCGGCACCAGGCCGACGCCATGTTTGATGCACAGTTTGACGACCGCCGCGACTTCCGCGGTATTGGCGGGCCTGGCCACGGCCAAGGCGCGGCCGGCGTAGCGGCGCCGCCAGTCCAGCTCATAGGCACTCAGGTCTCCGTCGCAAAGCAGCCCGGCGTCGCCGAGCAAAAGGCCCAGTTCGGCGAGGAATTCAGCTGTCGGCATGGGCGGCCGTATGTGCCTTGGCCGCCGCTAAACGCAGCCTGACCTGCATCGCGCAGGCCACAAAGATCAGCACGCTCAACAGCACTTCGGTGAGGGCAAGCCACATGCCCATACCGCTCTCGCTGGCCGCGCGCACCGCGCCCTCGGCGAAGTAAAGCCAGATCATCAGGCTCAGCCAGCGGAAGGTATAGAGCCGGTAACGCCACAGGCCCAACATTGGCAACAACAAGGGCAGGGCCTTGATGGCCAGCGTGCCGCGGCCGGTGGGCGCCAGCCAAAGCTCCCAAGCCAGGCTGAGTATGAACAGCGCGATCAAGGCGCCCAAGGCCAGGTTGCGGGAGAAAGCTTCGCGGGCGCTGGCTAGGGTGCGCGGTGAAGGCAGCGGGGAGGGTGGATTCAAAGGAGCTGAGGCAGACATGCTGGCATCATAGCCAGCATGCGTGATTCTTCCTCCGACAAGCTCGACCTGAAAAGTTGGCTCCAACTCTTTGTATCCACCCTCAATCGCTGGCCATGGCGGCAAACCGTGCAGAGCCTGCGCCTGCGTTTTCGCGAGGGCCATCTGGGCCTGACTGCCGGCAGCCTGACCTTCACCACGCTGATTTCGCTGGTGCCTTTGTTGACGGTGATGCTGGCCCTGTTCACCGCGTTCCCGATCTTTTCCTCGTTTCAAACGGCGCTGGAGCAGTACTTCGTCAAGAGCCTGATTCCGACCAATATCGCCAAGCCGGTGCTGGGCGCGCTGACGCAGTTTGCGTCCAAGGCAAACCGGCTCGGCGCGGTAGGCCTGGTCTTTTTGGGCTTCTCGGCCTTGGCCCTGATGCTGACCATAGACCGCACCTTGAATTCAATCTGGCGTGTGCAGCGCCCGCGGCCGATGGCGCAGCGCGTGCTGGTTTACTGGGCCGCATTGACCTTGGGCCCGCTGCTGCTGGGCGGCAGCTTGGCGCTGACCAGCTATGCGGTGACGACGGGCCATGGCCTGTTCAGGAATGTGCCCTTCAGCGTCAGCGTCTTGTTCAGCGGCATTGAGTTTTTGCTGATGAGTGGCGGCGTGGCCGCGCTGTTTCACTATGTGCCCAACACGGTGGTGCGCTGGCGCCATGCCTGGGCCGGCGGCATCTTCGTCGCCCTGGGTTTCAATCTGGCCAAGAGCGTGCTGGCCTGGTATTTCAAATCGGTGCCAACCTTCTCGACCTTGTATGGCGCGTTTGCCACCGTGCCGATTTTTCTGGTCTGGCTTTATGCCGGCTGGGTGATCGTCTTGTTGGGCGCCTTGCTGGCCGCCAACGCGCCGAGCCTGAGCAGCGGCATGTTGCGCCGCCCCGATGTGCCGGGCCTGTCGCTGGAGCTGAGCTTGGGTGTGTTGCGCGAGTTGCGCCTGAGCCAGCAGCTCGGCGAGGGCGGGGCCAGCAGCTTGGGGTTGGCGCGACGCCTGCGCATTGACCCACTGCAGCTGGAGCCGGTGCTGGACCAGCTGGGTGATCTGGATCTGATCGCCAGGCTGGAGGAAAGCGGCGCCCAGCGCCTGGTGCTCTTGGTCGTGCCCGAGCAAACGCCGGTCGCGCCGCTGCTGAATGCCTGCCTGGCCCAGCGCTCGCCGGCTTTGCTGCCGCTATGGCAGCGCAGCGACTGGGAAAAGCTCAGTCTGGCTCACCTGTTAGGGGTGTAGCACCACCAACAAGGCCACCGCCTGCTGGCCCGACAGATTGCGAATCGCATGCGGGCCGTCGACCGCATAACGGGCGGTTTCCCCGCACAGCAGAGTCTGGCTGCTGCCGCCGGCCGTGATTTCCAAGCTGCCGCTGAGCAGACTCAAATGCTCGCGTGAACCCGGCTCATGGGCGGCCGATTCCAGCGCGCCGCCGGCCCCCACGGTGAGCTGGTACCACTCGAACTGGCCTGCCAGATCGATAGGGCCCAGGATGCGCAACTGGCACAGCCCGTCCGGGCTGCTCATGCTGGGGATCGAATGTGCGGCGACCCGGTCGATGGCCGGCGCCGCCGGGCGCTCGGCCCCCAAAAGTTCGGACATCTCCACGCGCAAGGCATTGGCCAGCCGCCACACCACGGCCACGGTCGGGTTGGCCTGATTGCGCTCGATCTGCGACAGCATCGACTTGCTGACTCCGGCGCGGCGCGACAACTCGTCCAGCGACAAAGCCTGCGCCTGCCGCAGAGCCTGCAAGGTGGCACCGACCTTGGGCGGCTCTAAAACGTCTAAATTGGGCGTGGACATGCTTGACCTCGAATCGGCAATCTCGGATACTGCACGAACATTCGATATATCGAACACCGTCCAGTTTAGTGAATTGTGCACCAGGAGACCGTCAATGACCAATGCCGCAGATTTCTACGCCCACCTCCGTACTGAATTGCAGGGCATCCGCGAAGCCGGCCTGTACAAGAGCGAGCGCGTCATCACCGGCCCGCAGGGCGCCCTGGTTCACACGCAGGATGGCCGCGAGGTGATCAATCTCTGTGCCAACAACTATTTGGGCCTGTCCTCCCATCCAAAGGTGATTGAGGCCGCGCATGAAGCCTTGCGCACGCATGGCTACGGCCTTTCGTCGGTGCGCTTTATCTGCGGCACGCAAGACCTGCACAAGACCCTGGAGCAGCGGCTGGCGCGTTTCCTGGGCACCGAGGACACCATCCTCTACGCGGCCGCTTTTGACGCCAATGGCGGCCTGTTCGAGCCGCTGCTGGGTGAAGAGGACGCCATCATCAGCGACGAGCTCAATCACGCCTCTATCATCGACGGCATCCGCCTGTGCAAGGCCAAGCGCTTTCGCTACAAGCACAACGATATGGCCGACCTGGAGCGCTGCCTGATCGAAGCCAAGGCCGCCGGCGTGCGCTTCACCCTGGTCTTCACCGACGGCGTGTTCTCGATGGACGGCACGATTGCCCAGCTCGACAAGATCCGCGAGATCACCGATCGTTACGGCGCGCTGCTTGGCATCGACGAATGCCATGCCAGCGGTTTTGTCGGCAAGACCGGTCGCGGCACGCACGAGTACCGCGATGTCTTCGGCAAGATCGACATCATCACCGGCACCTTGGGCAAAGCCCTGGGCGGCGCTTCGGGCGGCTTTACCTCGGGCCGGCGCGAAGTGATCGAGCTGCTGCGCCAGCGCTCGCGACCGTACTTGTTCTCCAACACGGTGGCGCCCAGCATCGTCGGCGCCTCGATCGCGGTGCTGGACTTGTTGGAAGGCTCGACAGCCTTGCGCGACAAGCTGGAAACCAATACCGCCTACTTCCGCGCGGCCATCCAGGCGGCTGGCTTCGAGATCAAGCCCGGCACCCACCCTATCGTGCCCATCATGGTGCATGACGCGGTGCTGGCGCAAAAGCTCAGCGCACGTATCCTGGAGTTAGGCATTTACGCGGTGGGCTTTTTCTTCCCGGTCGTGCCCAAGGGCCAGGCGCGCATCCGCGTGCAGGTGTCGGCCGGTCACTCGCGTGAGCAACTCGAACAAGCAGTCAGCGCCTTCACCCAAGCCGGCCGTGAACTCGGTCTGATCAAACCATGAGCACCACCACAAAAATTCTCATCATCGGCGCCAACGGCCAAATCGGCTCCGAGCTAGCCCAGGAACTGGCGCTGCGCCACGGCAATGCCAACATCATCACCAGCGATCTGGCACCCGAAGGTCGGGTGCCCCAGCTCACGCATGAAATGCTGGACGTGACCGATGCGGCCGCGCTGGCCACCGTGGTCAAACGCCACAGCATCACCCAGATCTATCACCTCGCCGCCGCCTTGTCGGCGACAGGCGAGAAGCATCCGATGTGGGCCTGGGATCTGAATATGAAGGGCCTCTTGAATGTGCTGGAGCTGGCGCGCACGCAAAAGTTGGACCGCATCTTCTGGCCTAGCTCGATCGCCGCCTTCGGCCCGTCGACGCCGTCAATCGATACGCCGCAAACTTGCGTGATGGACCCGACCACCATCTACGGCATCTCCAAGCTCGCCGGTGAGCGCTGGTGTGCCTGGTATCACAAGAATCACGGCGTCGACGTGCGCAGCCTGCGCTATCCCGGCCTGATCAGTTACAAGACGCCACCGGGCGGCGGCACCACCGACTACGCGATCGAGATCTTTCACTCGGCGCTGAAGACCGGCAAGTACAGCTGCTTCCTGGAGCAAGGTCAGGGCTTGCCGATGATGTATATGGCCGACGCCCTGCGCGCCACCATCGAGCTGATGGAGGCTCCGGCCGAGAGCATCAAGCAGCGCGGCAGCTACAACCTCGCCGGCGTCAGCTTCACGCCGGCCGAGATCGCGGCCGAGATTGCCACGCAAATTCCCGGCTTCGAGATCAGCTATGCGCCGGACTTCCGCCAAGCGATTGCCGCCAGTTGGCCGCAGCGGATCGATGACAGCGAGGCCCAGCGCGACTGGGGCTGGCAGCTCAAGTACGATTTGCGCGCGATGACCACCGATATGCTCAAGGAGTTGCGGCCCATGCTGGGTCTGGCCTAAGTCGCCAAAGCCAGGCGCAGCGCCGCCAGCAGCGCATCCGGCGCTTCGCCCATCAAGGAGTGCCCCGCCGGCAGCATGACGGTCTTGGCCTTCAACGCTTCGGCCAAGGCCTTGCTCTGTTTGGGCGCCGTCATCTGGTCGCGTGCGCCCAGAATCAAGGTGCTGGGCACGCTTACCTTGGCCGCCGCTTCCAAGCCTCCGCTATAGGCATCGCAAAGCTTGAAGTCGTGCTCGAACAGATTGAGCGCGGTTTGCCGGCCCTGGATGCGCCGCTTCAGCGCAATCTCCCCGCCTTGCAGCCAGGCCCCAGGCCCGGGGTAGGACGGCTTGCTGGCCCAGCTTGAAAACGAAAATTGATTGACCATGGCGATGGCCTTGTCCGGCTGCGCGGCTGCGGTGTTCAGCAAGGCTTCGGACACTTTCATTGGATAGGCCGTGGCCAGCAGCGCCAGATGGCGGGCGCGCTCGGGCCGGCGGGCCGCTGCCTCCAGCGCAATCAGTGAACCCATGCTGTGGCCCACCAAGGCCGCTCTTTGCTGAACGCCCGCCGCATCGAGCAAGGCCCAGACCCAATCGGCCAGCCCGGCAATGCTGTCCAAGACCGGCCCGGCGCTACGCCCATGGCCGGGCAGATCGACCGCTAACACCGCATGCCCATGGTGGGCAAACCAGCGCGCCAGCAGCGTCCAAACGCTGTGGTCATTGAGTGCGCCGTGGATGAAGACGATGGGGGGCAGGGTGGGGTCCAGCGGCTTGCCGCCGGTGTAGGCATAGGCTTCAACGCCATTGACGATCAGTTTCATGGGCTTTTCTCCTAGGCCTTGGCCGCGATTTTTAGCGCGCGTTTCAGATCGGCAATCAAATCATCGGCGTCTTCCAGGCCGATCGACAGGCGAATGCTGCCCGGCGCGATGCCGGCGAGTGCCAAAGCGGCGTCATCCATGCGGCTGTGCGTGGTCGAGGCCGGGTGAATCACCAGCGATCGGCAGTCGCCGACATTGGCCAGATGCGAGAAGATTTGCAGCGCCTCGATGAAGGCACGGCCTTGGGCGCGCGTGCCCTTCAAATCAAAGCTGAACACCGAGCCGCAACCGCGTGGCAACAAGCGCTGCGCCAATTCAAAACTGGCATGGCTGGAGAGGCCCGGATAGCCGACCCGCTCGACCATCTCGTTAGCTTCCAAAAACTCGGCAATCTTTTGCGCGTTTTGCACATGCCTTTGCATCCGCAGCGACAGTGTCTCGATCCCTTGCAAAATCAGCCAGGCGGTGTGCGGACTCATGCAGGCGCCAAAGTCGCGCAGGCCCTCGCGGCGCGCGCGCAGCAAAAAGGCACCGACCGTGCTTTCTTCGGCAAACACCATGTCGTGAAAGCCCGCATAGGGCTCGCACAGCTCGGGGAACAGGCCATGCCTGTCATGCGCCGCCTGCCAATCAAAGGCGCCGCTGTCGACCAGCACGCCGCCGACCACGGTGCCGTGGCCGGACAAGAACTTGGTCGCCGAGTGATAGACCAGATCGGCGCCATGCTCGAACGGCCGCATCAGATAGGGCGTGGTCAGCGTCGAGTCGACCAAGAGCGGCAGGCCGGCCTCGTGGGCGATCGCGCTGATGGTCGGGATGTCCAGCAAGTCCAGGCCCGGGTTGCCCAGCGTCTCGCCAAACAGCAGTTTGGTGTTGGGGCGGATCGCGGCGCGCCAGCCGGCTATATCGCCGGGCCGCACAAACGTCGTCTCGATGCCGAAGCGGCGCAGCGTGTAGTGCAAGAGATTGTGCGAGCCGCCATAGAGCGCGCCGGACGAAACAATGTGCGAACCGGCCCCCGCCAATGTGGCGATGGCTAAGTGCAGGGCGGCCTGGCCGCTTGCGGTGGCGATCGCGCCGACGCCGCCCTCAAGTGCTGCGACCCGTTCCTCGAACACGGCGGTGGTCGGATTCGACAAGCGCGAATAGACATGGCCGGCGCGCTCCATATTGAATAGCGAGGCGGCATGCTCGGCGTTCTCGAACACAAACGAGGTGCTCAGATGCAGCGGTGTGACGCGCGCGCCGGTCGCCTTGTCGGGGGCGGCCCCGGCATGTAGCGCCAAGGTATCAAAAGCAGGGTCTGCATAGCCTGACATGGTGTCTCCCAGATGTTGCGTGGCGGGATTGTGTGCTATGTTTCCAACCAGTTAAAAATTCGGGTTAGCGCCGCATCGGCGACCCGCTCATTCAGGAGCCAGCGCATGAAAGTCGTCGATATTTTGCGGGTCAAGGGGGGCACGCTATTCACCGTGACGCCAGATGAGGCGCTGTCGCAAGCCGTCACGACCATGGCCGAGCGCGATATGGGTTCGCTGGTGGTGATGGAGCATGGTGATCTGGTCGGCATGCTGACTTTCCGCGAGGTCATCGTGGCCGTGGTCAAAAACGGCGGCTCGGTCGGCACCTTGCGCGTGCGCAGCGTGATGGACGACCATCCGCTGACCTGCACACCCGAGACCGAAATCGACGAGGTGCGCCGCATGATGCTGGGGCGGCATGCCCGCTATATGCCGGTCTTGAACGGCAAGACCTTGATGGGCGTGATCTCGTTCTACGACGTCGCCAAGGCGGTCGTCGACGGCCAGGACTTCGAGAACCGCATGCTCAAGGCCTATATCCGCGATTGGCCCTTGGAAGACAACCCCGAAAGCGCCGGCGAATCGAAACTTTGATTTCGGCTTTTTGCAATAGGCGGCCCTCGGGCCGCTTTTTGTTTGAGCGCGGGTGTTGTCGAACAGATGACCGTGTCGCACGGTACTCTGTCGTTCTTCCAGTCTTCGGCGGCGAGGCAATCTACATGCCCCTGAAAGAGCACCCAACCATCGGGCTGAAGCTGCAAGCAATCGAAACACCCGTCATCGAGGAGTTCTGCGTGCCCGGCGAAGACCTCGCAACCTTTCAACAACTCTCGCAAGTTGTCATCAGCCGATATCACCAAACCGTTCGGGTTGACGCCTACTCTTACGAGGCAAAGGCACGCATTCACCAGACGATTCTTCCTGATGAGGTCCTCGACTTGACACCGACGACCGAATTCGTTACCGCAGAATGACCGTACTGTGGACCTTGATGCGCGGTGGCCATTATTTATTCAGCTTCCAACTGGGACACCCATGATGGATATGCGTTTACATGAGTTCTATCGCAAGTTTGCTAGTGCGAGATACGCCGCAGACGCGGAGCCCCCGCCGATTGACGAGTTCGCAGCGCTCTGTCGGGAGGCCGAATTGGCCGACGCGGCGTCAAACAACTGGTTGCGAGAGGCTGACCATTGTCTTCACGAAATTGCTGAGGTACGACAACTTTTTGTGACGGCCATCTCGAAGTGGTTAACGCAGGATGGCTCCAAGACTTTGGCAAAGGCTCTTGTCCACAAGGTCAGCGTCCGCCATTTGCAGCAGGCTTTTCCGGAAAGCTACGACCTTTCGGCTATCACTGAGGACCAAGGCATCTTGACAGGTTTCCGGCTTTGCGCGCTCGCTGCAACGCCCGCTGTTTCGCTCGGTTGGGTCCTGAGTTTGGCGAGCCTGCCCTCCAAATCAGCAGCGATAACTGCAGCAGTTGAGCGTCTACTCAAGCATCTTGTGGAGGAGCAGCCTTCGACAACGATGCGCCTTCTGTCGTCCAAGGAGTCCGTGTTTAAAGACTTGGAGATTGCCAAGGAGGCGTTGACGTATCTCAAGGCCGAAGACGATTGGCTTGACCAGCAGCCGAGGCTTCGAGAGCTCGTTATGACGCCAGAAATGCGGTTGGTGCTGTCCAGCATGAAGCGCAACGAGAGCCGTGAGATTCATCGACATTCCCAGGAGAAATCAGTGCTCGCGACCTTGTTCAAGGCTCAGCACTTCAAGTACGCGAACAGAACGGCGGTCGAGTTCTTAGTTGGCGATGAAGTAAAGGAAACCATGCTGGAGATGTCCCCATTCAGCGTTTCAGTTGAACTGCCGTTTTCTGAGCAAGTCGATCCTGTGGCCGGCAAGGTTGTTCGAGACCGCTTGTGGCGAGGAGCCAGCCAGTGAGCATCCAACTTGTTTTGTCCCACTACTTGGCGGGCTTTCGCGAGCGCGACGAACTGGACGCATTGCTTCCCGAGTTGTTGAAGGCCATGGGGCACTCAGTGCTGAGCCGGCCGCAAATCGGTGTCGGACAAGCCGGTGTCGATGTGGTGTCTACTAAGAAAAACGACCAAGATGTCTTGGAGGTCTTCCTCTTCGTCATCAAGTTCGGAGATGTCGGGCGCGAGGACTTCTACGGCGGCAAGCAAGCAATTGACCCATCCATTCGAGAGGCCGCAAACGACTTTGTCCGGAACCGCTTGCCGAAGTCACTCGGGGGGCTGCAAAAACGTATTGTTCTGCTCACCAATGGTGAGCTGAAGCAGGAGGCACAAAGTAGTTATGCGGCTCTTTCAAAAGACATCGGCGAGAGGCCACTGTGCTCTCTCGAGTTTTGGGGCACCGACCAGCTGACGCCACTCATCGAACAGCACCTCTTTGACGAAGCGCTATTGCTCGCCACAGGCAAGTCTGACCTTCGCGCGGCGCTCGCGGGTCTTGAGGAATCCGATACTTCCATCCGTCGATTTGTGCGTTTCGCGAATGCCTGCTTCAAGGTTCCGGAAAAAGAATCGACCCAGAGTGCCGCCACGCGAAAGCGCAAGTTCCTTAAGCGTTGTGCGACTGCAGCCATGGGCTGGGGCGTGCTTCTGGTCTGGGGGAAGAACGAGGACAACCTAAAGCCAGGTGTCGTCGCAGGCGAGTACATGGTATTGAGGCTTTGGTCTGAAGCGGTCAAAGCCGGATTTCAAGATGACGCAGCATTTGAAAAACGCTTGCAAGCCGTGGTGCCATTACACATAAGGTCGCTGCTCGACTACTACGCCAAGACGGCAGCGCAGTTGCTCAGTTGCCGAGCTGTACTGGGCTACCGTCCGGACCGCATCCTCTACGCGGAGCTGATGTTTGAGGAGTTTGGCCGGCTCGCGACGCTCCTCCTGTTGCTACAGTGTCAAGAGGGCCAAGAGACGTTGCGCACGGAGGCTCACAGGCTGCTGGTGCGGCTTGTCAATGAGCACACTGGCTGCCACCTCCCGGTGTATGACGGGCAGACCATCGACATCACTCTGGTGCTCACCGCCTTGATGGGTGAACACGACTGGGCTAGCGCGAAACGCATGCTGGGGAATAGCGTCGCGAGACTGCAAAGGGCAGTGAAAACCGACCAGTACCTGCCGGTTGATACTGACGTGCTTGAGGATGCCGTAGCGCTATGCACAACTGGTGGGGCGGAGCCGCGCGAGTTCTTTCAAACATCGACGCTGGTTCCCGCTCTGGCAACCTTTGCGGCACTGTTACAAGATGAAGAATCGCTTCGCTGCTTGCGTGAAGAGGTTGAACCTCATCTGCAAGACGTGACCCTTGAGCGATGGTTTCCAACTGTTGAGCTCGAGACTCTCACAGGCTCCAAGCGAGGCGTCCCAGATGTCGGCGTGTCGCGAGCTGTTGCAGGGGGGCGGGCCACCATCGCCGAAGAGTCCGAAGCTTCGCTGAGGCCTTTCGTTGGCGCGGCCGGGCCACGAGACTTCAAATGGCATGACAAGCCATGGGCGATTTTGGTTGCACTGTCCTCACGACTGCACAGGCACCCGCTCCCGACGTGGTTCATCGCGCAGTACGCGCCCCAATCGGAATAGCGAGACTAAGAGCTGGCAAAGGCCCTGATGACGAAGTTGCGTCGGATCTGGGCGCTGAGAGCGCTCCGTAAATAGTCCGGATCGGCTGACCTATTGAGCGCCTCCTTCTTCGCCTCGGCGTAGCGTTGCACGCAGTTATCGGAAGCAGTTGTATCGTTCATGGAGGGAGTGACATATCTGTAGAACGAACTGGGCCCTCTAGAAATTCAGCAAAAAGGCCCCGGAGGGCTTTGTTAGTAGGCACTTAGGGCCATTAGCTCGGTAACACCCTTTTGCGCCCGATAGAATCGCTCGGCTCCAGCAAAACAGGTTCCCCATGTCAGGCAGTACTTTCGGCGAGTTGTTCCGTGTCACCAATTTCGGCGAAAGCCATGGCCCCGCGATTGGTTGTGTGATCGACGGCTGCCCACCCGGCATGTCCTTGAGCGAGGCCGATATCCAGCCCGAGCTGGACCGCCGCCGGCCCGGCACTTCGCGCCATGTGACCCAGCGCAATGAGCCCGATACCGTCGAGATCTTGTCCGGCGTTTATGAGGGCCTGACCACCGGCACGCCGATCTGCCTGTTGATCAAGAACCAAGATCAGCGCAGCAAGGACTACGGCAATATTCTCGACACCTTCCGCCCCGGCCATGCCGATTACAGCTACTGGCGCAAATACGGCCTGCGCGACCCGCGCGGCGGCGGTCGCTCATCGGCCCGCCTCACGGCGCCTATGGTCGGTGCGGGTGCTGTGGCGCGCAAATGGCTGAGGGAAAAATACGGCTGCGAGTTGCGCGGCTGCATGACCCAGCTGGGCGAAATCGAGATCCCTTTCGAGGGCTGGCAGCATGCAGCCAACAACCCCTTTTTCGCCGCCAACCTCAGCAAGATTGAGGAGCTGGAGGCCTATATGGACGCGCTGCGCAAGTCCGGCGATTCGGTCGGTGCGCGTATCCGGGTGGAGGCCACCGGCGTTCCAGTGGGCTTAGGCGAGCCGCTGTTTGACAAGCTCGATGCCGATATCGCCTACGCGCTGATGGGCATCAATGCGGTCAAGGGCGTCGAGATCGGTGCCGGCTTCGGCGTTGTCGCCCAGCGCGGCAGCGAGCATGGCGACGAGCTGACGCCCTTGGGCTTCGCTTCGAACAATTCCGGCGGCATGCTGGGCGGCATCTCGACCGGCCAGGACATCGTCGCTTCGCTGGCGATCAAGCCGACCAGCTCGATTCGCACGCCCAAAGCCTCGATCAACCGGGCCGGTGAGGTGTCATCGGTCGAGACCTTCGGCCGCCATGACCCCTGCGTCGGCATCCGTGCCACGCCGATTGCCGAGGCCATGCTGGCCCTGGTCTTGATCGATCATGCCTTGCGCCACCGCGCACAGTGCGGCGATGTGGTGCTGCCGATTGAAGCCATTGCGGCTTCTAACGCCAAGCCTTGATGCCTGCTGATGCCTGATGAGGCCGCCGCCGCGTCCAAGCGCATGCTGGCGGCTTGCAGCGTGCTGTCTTGCGCCTACTTTGCGGCGATTGGCGGCTTCAACCCTTTTGCGCCGCTTTGGTACAAGGAGTTGGGCCTGTCGGTCGTGGCCATCGGCTTGCTGGTCTCGCTGGCCAGTTGGACTCGGCTGTTCGCGCCCTATGCTTGGGGTGCCTTGGCCGACCGCCACGGGCAGCGCAGCAAGATCATCCGCTGGGCGGCTGCGGCCAGTTTTGTGGCGGCCTTGGGTTTCATTTTGCCGGCGCCTTGGCGCTCGGTCAGCACCTTGGCGGCCGCCACGTTCTTGATGTTCACCTTCAACGCGGCCATCGTGCCGCTGACGGAAACCTTGGTCGCCGCGCAACTGATGACGGCCACGGGCGGTATGGACGCGCGCCGTTATGGCCAGGTCAGGGTCTGGGGTTCGGTGGGCTTCTTGGCCACCGTCTTGTTGGCCGGTTGGTGGTTTGAGCATTTCGGTATGCGCGCTTTTGGGGTGACGACCCTGGTGTTGCTGGGCTTGGTGGTCGCTGCGGCGTGGCGCCTGCCCACCCAGCCGGAGTTGGCTCACACGGCCCATGCGCCCAGCCCACCGATCGCAGATGTGATGCGCCGCCCCGAGGTGCGCTGGTTTTTTGCCGGTGTGTTCCTGACCGTGCTGGCGCATACCGCGCTCTACACCTTCTTTAGCCTCTATCTGGATTCGCTGGGCTACGGCAAACAGATCGTCGGGCTCTTGTGGGCTGCCTCGGTGGTGGTGGAGATTGCCTGGTTTGCGCTGCAGGGCAGGGTGATGGAGCGCGGCAGCCTGCACCATTGGCTGATCGCGGCGGCCTTGGCCACGGCGCTGCGCTTTGCTTTAACTGGCGCATTTGCCAGCAGCTTGTGGGTCTTGTTCCTGGCGCAATGCCTGCACGCGTTGACGTTTGCGGCCCAGCACACCGCCTGTATTGCCTTGGTGACGCGCTACTTCCCCGGCGCTTTGCGGGGCCGCGGCCAGGCGCTTTACTCGGTGCTGGGTTATGGCTGCTCGGGCGTGCTGGGTAGCTTGGCCGGTGCCTGGTTGGTGTCCGCGGCTGGCTATGCGGCGGTCTTCTGGGTTGCCGCGCTGGCGGCGCTGGCGAGCGCGTTTTGCTGCTGGCGCAGTCTAGCCTGCGACAAATCAAGTCGTTAATATCGTCGCCTGATCGCGACCGAGTGCAGGTCATCCCGCGTTTTCGGCAGCTCGTCACCCTGCCTATCGCTTGGGGCAAATCCAGTCCCTACACTGCGGCCACTTTCGATTACAGATGAATAAGGGGACTCCATGCGCAAACAATGGCTTTTCGGCGGTGTTGCTGCGGCCGTGCTGGTCGGTGGGGCTGTGGCAGTATTTGCCAGCAAGGGCGATCCGGCAGCTAAGCCGGCCAAAGCGGGTGAGGACAAGACGGCGGTGGCGCTGGAGTTTGTGCCGGCCGAGGTGATCAAGCCAACGCTCGCCAGCATGCCGGCCTTGATTGAGTTTTCAGGGCCTCTGGTGGCGCCCGGCACGGTCGTCGTGCGCGCCAAATCGACGGGCACGCTGCTGAATCTGAGCGTCAGTGAAGGCAGCCGCGTCAAGGCCGGTCAAGCCTTGGGCCAGCTGGATCTTGAAGAATTGCGCTACCGGGTCGCCGAGCGCAGCGCCAGCGTCGAGTCGGCCCGCGCCCAGCTCGATCAGGCCCAGCGGCAGTTCAAGGCCAATGAGGGCCTGGCCGAGCAAAAATTCATCGCCTCCACCGCGCTGGACACCTCGCGGGCCAGCCTGGAGACGGCGCGCGCCCAAGTCGCCACGGCCAAGGCGCAACTCGACACCATGCAGGTGACGCTGCGCCAAGCCGCCTTGGTGGCTCCCATCAGCGGTGTGGTGTCCAAGCGCCATGCCTTGCCCGGCGAGAAGTTATCGCCCGAGCAGCAAATTCTGAGCATTGTTGACTTGAGCCGCCTGGAGTTGGCCGGCCTGGTCGGCACCCACGAAGTCAGCCGTTTGAAGCCCGGCATGCCGGTGCAAATCCGCGTAGAGGGCTCGGACCGCAATGTCGAGGCGCGCATCAGCCGCATCGCCCCGGCGGCCGAGCCCGGCACGCGTTCGATCGGCGTCACATTGGAGCTGGACAACCCCAAGGAAGAGTTCCGCGCCGGCCAGTATGCGATGGCCAAGGTCGAACTGCCCGATGACGCGCAGCGCCTGACCGTGCCGCAGGCCGCCGTCACCAGCAATGCCGGCCAGGACGGCGTTTGGCTGATCGAGAACGGTGCCTTGTTGCGCCGCATCGTCACGACTGGCCGCAGCGATGCACGCGAAGGTCGGGTCGAGGTGCTGCAAGGCCTCAGCCCCGGCTCGCAAGTGCTGGCGGCCCGCTTTGACAATCTGCGTGAAGGCGCCAAGGCTTCGGTGGTGGTGAGCAAGACCAAAGTGGCCGACGCTGCGAAGTCGACAGCCTCCGCGTCGAACTGAGGCCCAGATCATGTGGATGACCAAAGTTTCAATCCAGAACCCGGTCTTCGCGACCATGGTGATGGTGGCGCTGTGCGTGCTGGGTATTTTTTCGTACAGCAAGCTGGGCGTGGAGAACATGCCCGATATCTCGATCCCCGTCGCTTCGGTGGACGTACGCTACCCCGGCGCCTCGCCAGAGGCGGTCGAGCGCGAGGTGGCCAAGCCGCTGGAGGAGGCGCTGAACACGATTGCCGGCGTTGAAAAAGTGATGTCGCGCAGCTTTGAGGGGCGTGTGCAGGCGCAGGTCGAGTTCGGCCTCAATACCGATATGGGCCGCGCTATGCAGGAGGTGCGCGACCGCGTCGCCGCCGCACAAGCTGCCTTCCCTAAAGATGTGAAGACGCCCACCGTGGCGCGCGCGCAGATCGAGGACAACCAGCCCATCGTGCTGGCGGCGCTGATGAGCAAGACGCGGCCGGCGCGCGAATTGTCGATGATGAGCGAGCTGATCATCGCCAAGCGACTGGGCCGGGTCGACGGCGTCGCGCGGGTCGACGTCAGCGGCATGGTGCTGCGCGAGGTGCGCATCGATCTGGACCCTTTGCGTCTGCGCGCCTATGGCGTGACGCCGGCGGAGATTTCCACCGCGCTGCGCGAGGCCAATAACGATCAGCCTGTTGGCCTGATCTCGGACAAGACGGCGGATGCGATTCTGCGCGTCGAAGGTCGGGTCAAGGACCCCAAGCAGTTCGCCAATATCGTCGTCGCCAGGCGCGGCAATCTGGTGCTGACCTTGGGCGACCTGGGCACACTCGTCGAGCGTGAGCGCGAGCCCGACAGCCTGGCCCGCATCAACGGCGCACAAGCCGTCACGTTCAGCATCTTCAAGCAGCAAGATTCCAATATCGTGACCACCGGCGATGGGGTCAAGGAGGCGATGGAAGAGCTGCGCAAGAGTCTGCCTAAGGACGTCGAGCTGAACCTGATCTATGCCTCCAGCGACAACGTCAAGAACTCGCTGGAAGGGCTGAAGCACACGCTGGTCGAGGGCGCCTTGCTGACGGTGGCGATCGTGTTCTTGTTCCTGCACAGCTGGCGCTCCACCATCATCACCGGCCTGACGCTGCCGATCGCGGTGATCTCCAGCTTCATCGCCGTGCATGCCTTGGGCTTCACGCTTAACTTCATGACCATGATGGCGCTGAGCCTGTGCATAGGCCTGCTGATCGATGACGCCATCGTCGTGCGTGAGAACATCGTCCGCCATGTGGGCATGGGCAAGGACCATCGCACCGCCGCCTTTGACGGTACCAACGAGATCGGCCTGGCCGTGATGGCCACCACCTTCGCGATCTGCGCGGTGTTCGTGCCCATCGCCTTCATGGGCGGCATCATCGGCAAGTTCTTCTACCCCTTTGGCATCACGGTGGCGGTTGCGGTGTTGGTGAGCTTGTTCGTCAGCTTTACGCTGGACCCGATGCTCAGCTCGATCTGGAAAGACCCGCCCAGCACCTATCTGAAGCGCGTGCCGGTGATCGGCCATCTGATCCGCGCCACCGACCGCGGCATGGACCTCTTGCACATCGCCTACGAGCGCACCATACGCTGGGCCTTCTCGGGCCGGCGCTACCGGATGTTTGTGCCGCCGCTGCCGGCTTACGGCCGCCCGTTTGACGCCGCCGGTCAGCGCGACCGTAGCCAGCCGCGCCGCCTGCGCTTTGCCACCATCACGCCGCGCGGCCTGGTGATGGCGGCCGGCGCGGCCAGCTTTGTGGTGGCCTTGGGGCTCACCCCCTTGGTCGGCAGCGAGTTCGCACCCAAGACCGATGACAGCTTTATCCAGGTCAATCTGCGCATGCCGGTCGCATCCAGCCTGGAGCGCAGCAATATCAAGGTGGCGCAGATCGAGGAGATCTTGTCGCAATACAAGGAAATCAAGACCATCTCGACCAGCGTCGGCGGCACCGGTGAGGGCATGACGACGGGCCGCAACCAGGCCACCCTGAGCATTGCCCTGGTCGACAAAAAGGACCGCAAGCGCAGCCAGAAGGAGTTGGAGGACGCTTTCCGTGCCGACATCGCCAAGTTGCCCGGCGTGGATGCCAGCGTCGGCGGCGACCGCGACATCTGGATCACCATTCTGGGCACCGATCCCAATGTCTTGACCGAGGTCGCCAATGACCTGGTGGCCAGGATCAAGAAGGTGCCCGGCGCGGTGGACGTGGAAACCACCGTCAAGCCCGGCCTGCCGGCCTACGCGGTGAAGCTGAAGGACTCGGCCATCCGTGAGCTGGGCCTGACCGCACCGCAATTGGCCGCCTCGCTGCGCGCCTATGTGAACGGCGACGTGGCGACCTACTGGACCACGCCGGACGGCAACCAGGTCGAGGTGCTGTTGCGCCTGCCGGTCGAGCAACGCCAGCGCGTCGAGCAGATGCTCAAGCTACCGGTTGCCTTTGCCAAGGACGGCTCGCCGATATCCTTGGACCAGGTCGCCACGATTGAGCCGGTCTTCAACCCCGAGGTGATTCGTCGCCAGAATTTGCAACGCCGCGAGGCGGTGTTTGCCGGCACCGAGGGCAGGCCGTCCGGCGATGTCAATGCCGATGTGCAGAAGATGATCAAGTTGCTGGAGTTGCCGCCCGGCGTCAGCTTCAATGTGGACGGCGCCGGCAAGCAGCAGGCCGAGGCCTTCAAGGGCTTGTTGGCGGCGATGGGGCTGGCCGTGATCTTCATCTACATCGTGCTGGCCAGCCAGTTCGGCAGCTTCGTCCAGCCGATCGCCATCATGGCCTCGCTGCCACTCGCCTTGATCGGCGTGATGCTGGCCCTGCTGCTGACCGGCTCGACCTTGAATGTGTTCTCGATGATTGGCTTGGTGATGCTGATGGGCCTGGTCAGCAAGAACGCGATTTTGCTGATCGACTTTGCCAACCAGGCGCGCCGAGGCGGTGCCACCATCCCCGAAGCGCTGCTGCAGGCCGGCCTGGTGCGCATGCGGCCCATCATCATGACGACGGCGGCGATGGTGTTCGGCATGTTGCCGATGGCACTGGCCTTCAACCAGGGCGGCGAAGTGCAGGCCCCGATGGGCCGGGCCATCATCGGCGGCGTCATCACTTCGACGCTATTGACCTTGATCGTGGTGCCGGTGCTGTACTCGTATCTGGTGCGCGAGCGCAAGCCCAAAGTGAAGGCGGCGAGCCTATCAACGTCGGTGGCGGGAATGACGCTGGCGCCGGGTGGGGATGATTGAGGCCAAGAGCCAATCAGGTCTGAATCAAACAAGGAAGGGGCGCTGCGGCGCCCCTTTTTGCGCCTGCCAGCCCGGCTTGAGTGGCCAGCCTGTGCACGCAAATCCGCTCGCGCTGCTATTCTCAATGCGCCATGCTCAAGCCACGCCACTTCTCTCCAGTCACGACGCACACCCTGTTGGCTCTTTTGCTGTGTTTGTGCGGGATGACTAGCGCTCATGCCGGCTTTCGTTTGCTGAGCGAAGAGTTTCCGCCGATCAATTTCACCGAGCAAGGTGTGCCGCGCGGCTTGGCGGTCGAAATCGTGCAGGAGATCCAGCGCCGTGAGGGCTCGACGACACAGATTGAATTCCTGCCCTGGGCCAGAGCCTTTCGAGATATCAAGGGGCCGGGCGCGACTGCACTGTTTGGGATGGCTCGCACGCCCGAGCGTGAGAAGCAGTTCAAATGGGTGGGGCCTATCGTGACCTTCTACAGCTCGATCTACGCGCCGGCTCAAGGCGGCATGCGGCTGCGCAGCATCGATGACGCCAAGCGTGCAGCGGCGGTGCTGGTGGTGCGTGACTGGTTCACCGCCGAGGAGTTGAAGACGCTGGGTTTTCAGAATTTGGTCAGCGTCACTGACCCGGTCACCGCCATCAAGATGCTGCTGGCCAAGCGGGCGCCATTTTTTGCGACCGAGCGCTTGTCGATGCCGGGCATTCTGGCCAAGGCCGGCGTCCCCCCCGCTTCGCTTGAAATTGTCTACAGCTACGCAAGTTCCGAGGGCTATATTGCCTTTTCGCTCGAAACACCCGACGCGGTCGTCAAGGCTTGGTCGGGCCACTTGCGTGAGATGAAGCGGGACGGCAGCTTTCTTTCAATCTACAAACGCTGGCTGCCGAACGACAACCCGCCGATGGGCATGCGGCCCTGAGGGCAGCGTCGCCCCGCCCCGCATCGATTCTCAGCACTCAACAATATTCACCGCCAGCCCGCCGCGGGCGGTTTCCTTATACTTGGTCATCATGTCGGCACCGGTGTCGCGCATGGTCTTGATGACCTTGTCCAAGCTGACGAAGTGGGTGCCGTCGCCGCGCAGCGCCATCCGGGCCGCGTTGATCGCCTTCACCGATGCAATCGCGTTGCGCTCGATGCAGGGGATCTGCACCAGGCCGCCTACCGGGTCGCAGGTCAGGCCCAAGTGGTGTTCCATGCCGATCTCGGCCGCGTTCTCGACCTGTTCCGGTGTGCCGCCCATCACTTGGCAAAGCGCCCCGGCCGCCATCGAGCAGGCCACACCGACCTCACCCTGGCAGCCAACCTCGGCGCCCGAGATCGAGGCGTTTTCCTTGTACAGGATGCCGATGGCTGCGGCCGTTAGCAAAAAGTCGATCACGCCGTCCTCGCTGGCACCGTGATAAAAGCGCGTGTAGTAGTGCAGTACGGCGGGCACGATGCCGGCCGCGCCATTGGTCGGCGCGGTGACCACGCGGCCGCCGGCGGCGTTTTCTTCGTTGACGGCCAGCGCGTAGAGGTTGACCCAGTCCATCACCTGCAGCGGGTCGCGCAGGGCAGCCTCCGGATTGGCGGTCAGGTCGCGGTGCAGTTGCGCTGCGCGGCGCTTGACCTTGAAGCCGCCCGGCAGCACGCCCTCGGTCTTGCAGCCGCGCACCACGCAGTCTTGCATGGTCTGCCAGATCTTCAGCAGGCCGGCGCGAGTCTCTTCGTCACTGCGCCAGTGGCGCTCATTGCGGCGCATGATCTCGGCGATGTTGATGCCATGTTCCTTGCAGATCAACAAGAGATCGTCGCCGCTGTGGAAAGGGTAGGGCAGCACCTGGGAATCCGGGGCAATCACCTTTTGCTTGCTGCCGTCGGCCGCCACCTCGTCGCTGACGATGAAGCCGCCGCCGACCGAGTAATAGGTGCGCTCTTGAATCTCGACCTCGTTTGCGTCATAGGCCACAAAGCGCATGCCGTTGGCATGAAAGGGCAGGCTTTGGCGACGGAAGAACACCAGGTCCTTGGCTTCGTTGAAGGCGATCGGGTGTTCGCCGAGCAGGCTGAGATTGCCGCTGCGGATGCCGTCCAGGTAAAGCCCTACTTGCTCGACATCAACACTGTCCGGCTCGTGGCCGGCCAGCCCCAGCAAGACCGCTTTGTCGGTGCCATGGCCCTTGCCGGTAGCGCCCAGCGAGCCATACATCTGCGAGACCACGCGGGTGGTTTTGTCGAGCACGCCCTCATGCCGCAAGCGCAGTGCAAACAAGCGCGCGGCGCGCATAGGCCCCACCGTGTGCGAACTCGATGGCCCGATGCCGATCTTGAACAAGTCGAAAACTGAGACGGCCATAGCGGGCCTCCGTGAAGTTGGGGTTCGATCGGTCGGCTGCGTAGCAGAGGCTGGGGACTTTTGTAGCGAGCGGCCGTCAGGCTAGGCGGACGGAGCGCAGGAACCGGAAC
>JADMJQ010000216.1:32856-34905 GCA_018780415.1 Roseateles sp.
ACCGGAACGTACTTCCTGTACGTGAGGATTCCGAGCATCCGGCCAACGACGCATGGCGGCCGCGCAGTAAAAAGTTCTCAGCCTCTCAAGCCTCGTAGTCGCTCATGGGTGGGCAGGAGCAAGACAGATTGCGGTCGCCCCAGACGTTGTCGACGCGGCCCACCGGCACCCAGTACTTCTGGCGACGCAGCGTGGCGACCGGGTAAGCGGCCTCTTCGCGGCTGTAGCTGTGCGGCCATTCGGTCTTCAGCAAGGCCTCGGCCGTGTGCGGCGCATTGACCAGGGGATTGTCTTCGCGGGACCAAGTACCGTCCGCCACCTTGGCGATCTCGGCGCGAATCGAAAGCATCGCATCGCAAAAACGGTCCAGCTCGAATTTGGACTCGCTCTCGGTCGGCTCCACCATCAAGGTGCCGGCCACGGGGAAGGACAGCGTCGGGGCATGGAAGCCGTAATCGATCAAACGCTTGGCCACGTCTTCGGCACCGACGCCGCTCAAGTCCTTCAGCGGGCGAATATCCAAGATGCACTCATGCGCGACGCCGCCGCCCTTGAGTCCGGCGACATTGCTGCTGAAGTGAATGTCATAGGCTCCGGCCAGGCGCGCTGCCACATAGTTGGCCGACACGATGGCGACCTCGGTGGCGGCCTGCAGACCGTCGGCGCCCATCATGCGGCAATACATCCAGCTGATCGGCAAGACGGCCGCGTTGCCCAAGGGCGCTGCGGAGACTGCGCCAATCGCCGTCTCACTGGCATAACCGCCCGAACGGTGTGTCGGCAGATAGGGTACCAAATCGGCCACCACGCAAACCGGGCCAACGCCCGGGCCGCCGCCGCCATGCGGGATGCAAAAAGTCTTGTGCAGGTTCAGATGCGACACATCGCCGCCGAACTCGCCCGGTGCGGCCACGCCGACCAAGGCGTTCATATTGGCGCCGTCCACATAGACGCGGCCGCCATGGCTCTTCACCAGCGCACAGATTTCCTTCACGTGGGTGTCGAAGACACCGTAGGTGGAGGGGTAGGTGATCATGATCGCGGCCAGATTGGCACTGTGCTGCTCGCACTTGGCCTTCAGGTCCAGCAAGTCAATATTGCCTTCCTTGTCGCACTTGGTCACCACCACGCTCATGCCGACCATCTGGGCCGAGGCCGGGTTGGTGCCATGCGCCGATTCGGGAATCAGACAGATCTTGCGCTGCGCTTCGCCGCGAGCTTCGTGGAAGGCCTTGATGGCCAACAAGCCGGCATACTCGCCCTGCGAGCCGGCATTCGGCTGCAAGGAGATGCCGGCGTAACCGGTCGCCTGACACAGCCAAGCGGTCAACTGCTCGTTCAGCAAGGCATAACCCTTCAACTGATCGTGCGGCGCGAACGGGTGAATATTGGCGAACTCTGGCCAGGTGATCGGGATCATCTCGGATGTTGCGTTCAGCTTCATCGTGCATGAACCCAGCGGGATCATCGAGCGGTCCAGCGCCAGATCCTTGTCCGACAGGCCGCGCAGATAACGCAGCATTTCGGTCTCGGAGTGGTAGCGGTTGAAGACCGGGTGGGTCAGGTAGGCGCTGGTCCGCTGCAGCTCGGCCGGGATCAGGTTACTCACACCTTTTTCAAACGCGCTGAAGTCGGCGACCGCCTTGCCGGCCGAGAACACCGCCAGCAAGGCCTGCAAATCGGCGCGGGTGGTGGTTTCGTCCAGCGCGATGCTGACGCGCTCGCTTGAGGCGCGGCGCAGATTCATGCCGGCCGCCACGGCAGCGGCCAGGATGCCGTCGGTCTTGCCGCCGGTGTTGATGGTTAGCGTGTCAAAGGCGCTGGCGTTGGCCAGCGTCCAGCCCAGGCCTTGCAGGCTTTGCGCCAACACCGCCGTGAAACTGGCGACGCGCTGGGCGATGCGCTTCAGGCCCAGCGGACCGTGATAGACCGCATACATGCTGGCGACGACGGCCGGCAGCACCTGCGCGGTGCAGATGTTGGAGGTGGCCTTTTCGCGGCGGATGTGCTGCTCGCGCGTCTGCAGCGCGAGGCGGTAGGTGGGGTGGC
>JADMJQ010000074.1 GCA_018780415.1 Roseateles sp.
GTCGGTTTCGCCGGCGAGCAGGATGTTCGACGGCTTGATGTCGCGGTGAATGATCAGCTGCGTATGCGCCGCCGCCACCGCATCGAGCACCTGCAAGAACAGCGTCACCCGCGCCCGCACACTCAGGGCCTGCGCCGTACAGAAGGCATCAATGCGCTCGCCCTGCACATACTCGAGCACCAGATAGGGCTTGCCGCGCTCGCTGATGCCAGCGTCCAGCAGGGGCGCAATACCGGGGTGATGCAGCCGCGCCAGGATCGCGCCCTCGCGGCGAAAGCGCGCTTGAGACGCCTCATCAAACAGGCCTGTGCGCAACAGCTTGATCGCGGCTTGGCCATCAAAGCGACCATCCGTACGCTCGGCCAGCCAGACCGTGCCCATGCCGCCCTCGCCAAGCATCGACACCAGCCGCCAAGCACCGAGCTGGTCGCCGGCCTGGGCCTGAGCGGTAAGCACTTCCGGGGCTTGCGCGTCGGCCAAAAAGTTGACGCGGCTGGCAGCGTCGCGGGCACTCAGCAGACTGCGCAACTGGCTGGCGTTGGCGGCGTCAATCCGGGCCAGGTCCGCCAGCCATTGCGCTTGATCCCCCTCAGACAAACTCAACAGCCGATCCAGTTGAGGGCCGAGTACGGTCCAGTTTCGGTCAGTTGCGGCGCGCGTCATGGCCACGAGCTTACGTGAAACAAGCGCGGCTCAGCCCCCATGTTTGAGGTGACGCCGCCAAGCCAGGTCAAGCAAACCCGCCGACGCCAGCGCCCAGATCCGTGGCTCCGGCACACCACTGACCCACAAATTGCCGGTGCGGTGGATCTGCGGCGCATCCCAACTCAGGCCGGCGCCCGACCCCGGCTCGATGCGGCACGCGTTGTCAATGCCTTGCGCTACCGGGTGGTTGGCCGACCGCTCCACTTGAACGCTGCGAAGGTCGAAATGCAGGGGGGGGTCGAAATGGCGGAGCAGCGAACGACATCTACCCCTCAAAAACTAGGGGGGCCTGGCCAAATCACGGCACGCTGGCAATAACTGATACTGCGCACTCACACGGCGGGTGCAAGCTCCTCCCATGACCTCTATTCCCAAGTACTGCTCCCCTTTGCCGGATCCAGATCTGGGCCTTGAGCCCGGCCCCGCAACGCCGGCCCCAGCCGACGGGCTGCAATGGTTTGAGCAGCTCTATCACGAGCTGCGGCGGCGTGCACGGGGCGAGCTGTTTCGCCATCAGGCGCTGAGCCTGGGGCCGTCAACCTTGCTGCACGAGGTCTGGCTGCGCATCGACGGCCGGGCGCTGGAGTTCAGCAGTCAGCCCGAGTTGGTCAGCTACGCGGCAAGGGTGATGCGGGGCATCGTGATTGACCACATCCGCCAGCGCCGCAGCCAGCGCCACGGCGGCGACTTGCAGTTCGTGACCATGAACACGCTGGCCGAGCTGAAGGCCATGCCTCCGGACGACACCCTGCGGCTGAGCGACGCGCTGGACGCCTTGGGAGGCGTCAATGCGCAGTGGACCGAGATCGTCGAGCTGAAGTTTTTCGGCGGCCTGAGCTTCGCCGAAATTGCCGCGCTGCGCGGCGTGTCTGAGCGCACGGTTCAGCGCGATTGGGAGAAGGCCCGGATTTATCTGTTCGATCAGTTGAAAGAGTGAATTCCCACCTTTTGTCGTCTTTCGGCGGGCCATTTCGATCTCTCCTGCAACGGCACCTCAAGTGCTTCATCGGGGAGAGTTCAGATGGGCACCAGTCAAACCGACGCAAGCAAAGCTTGCTACCAGATCAACCGCTACCCGACCGAATGGATTGATGTCTGGCCGATCGGGCACGGCGACCAGCTGACGCTGCGACCTATCCTGCCGCAGGACCAGCAGATGCTGGCGCGGCTGGTACAAGGGCTCAGCCCGGCCGGCCGCCACAACCGCTTTCACGCCGGCATCAAGGGGCTGTCGCCCCAATGGTTGAGCCGCTTGACCGAGATCGACTATGTGCAACACATGGCTTTTGTGGTCACCCACCGGACGGGCAGTGAGGAGGAGATCGTGGCCGAGGCGCGGTATGCGGTGGACGCTGTGGACGCCAGCCAGACCGACGGCATGCCCAGCGCCGAATTTGCGCTGACCGTGGCCGAGACCTGGCAGCGCCGCGGCCTCGGCCTGCGCGCGATCAGCGCTTTGATTGTGGTGGCGCGCGAACACAATCTGGCCTGGTTGCACGGCGATGTACTGGCCGACAACGCCGGCATGCTGGCGCTGATGCAACGCTGCCACTTCGCCTGTACACCCAGCCAAGACGACGAGCGCATGTTCAGTGTGGAGCGCTGCTTGAGCGGACACGCCGAACGCCAGCACAGCATTGCTCACACCGACAGTTGGTGGAGCCGCTGGCTGCCCCAGACGCGTAGCGCAAGCTGGAGCCATTCATAGGCAGGGCCGCCCTCTACAATCCTTGCCATCCCTTTTGCTCTGATTGGGTGGCCTCGCAAGGCCGCCTGCGCCCCCATGACCGAACTCGCCAAATCGTTTGAACCCGCCGCCCTTGAAGCCCATTGGGGCCCCTTGTGGGAAGCCAAGGGCTTGTACAAGCCCACCTTGGACGCCGGCCGAGAGTCGTTTTGCATCCAGCTGCCGCCACCCAACGTGACCGGCACCCTGCACATGGGCCACGCCTTCAACCAGACCATCATGGACTCGTTGACGCGCTACCACCGCATGCTGGGGCACAACACGCTGTGGGTGCCGGGCACCGACCATGCCGGCATTGCGACGCAGATCGTCGTCGAGCGGCAGTTGGCCGACAAGGGGGTGGAAGGCGCCAAGACCCGTCACGATCTGGGCCGCAAGAACTTCGTCGCCCGCGTCTGGGAATGGAAAAAAGAGTCCGGCGACACCATCACGCGCCAGATGCGCCGCATGGGTGACAGCGTGTCCTGGGAGCATGAGTACTTCACCATGGACGCGGGCCTGTCCAAGGGGGTCAGCGAAACCTTTGTGCGCCTGTTCGACGAGGGCCTGATCTACCGCGGCAAACGCCTGGTCAATTGGGACCCGGTGCTGAAGTCTGCCGTGTCGGACCTGGAAGTGAGCAGCGAAGAGGAGGACGGCTTCCTCTGGCATATTCGCTACCCATTGGCCGATGGCAGCGGCGAGTTGGTCGTCGCCACCACTCGCCCAGAGACCATGCTGGGCGACGTGGCCGTCATGGTGCACCCTGAAGACGAACGTTATGCAGCGCTGATCGGCAAACAGGTCGTGCTGCCCTTGTGCGATCGCCAGATCCCCGTCATCGCCGATGATTATGTGGACCGCGCCTTCGGCACCGGCGTCGTCAAGGTCACGCCCGCGCATGACACGAATGACTATGCGGTCGGCCAGCGCCATGGCCTGCCCCTGATCTGCGTGCTGACGCTGGATGCAAAGATCAACGAGGAAGCACCGCTGGTCTACCAAGGCCTGGACCGCTTAGTTGCGCTCAAAAAAATCGTCGCCGCTCTGGAGGCCGCCGGTTTCCTGGTCGAGGTCAAGAAGCACAAGCTGATGGTG
>JADMJQ010000169.1:0-7107 GCA_018780415.1 Roseateles sp.
ATATTGATCGAACCCATGATCGACGAGGCACCCATGATGTGCATGGCGAAAATGCCGGCGTCCATCGACGGGCCCATCTGCAAGGTCAGCGGCGCATACAGCGTCCAGCCGGCCGCCGGCGCACCGCCGGGCATGAAGAACGAGCCAACCAGCATCAGAGCGGCCGGAATCAACAGCCAGAAGCTGAAGTTATTCATGCGCGCGAAGGCCATGTCGCCGGCGCCGATCTGCAGTGGAATCATCCAGTTAGCAAATCCGACGAAGGCCGGCATGATGGCGCCGAACACCATGATCAGGCCGTGCATGGTGGTGAGCTGGTTGAACAGTTCGGGGTTGAAGAACTGCAGGCCAGGCTGGAACAACTCGGCGCGAATACACAGCGCCAAGATGCCGCCGACCATCAGCATGGTGAACGAGAACAGCAGGTACAGCGTACCGATGTCTTTGTGGTTGGTGGCGAACACCCAACGACGCCAGCCCGAAGGGGCATGGTGGTCGTGGTGGTCATGAACGTCGTGACCGTGATGGTCAAGCACTGCACTCATGTGGATTCCTTTTTCGATGCTTGTTTGACGTTCAGACGCTTACTTGCGCGCCGCCAGGACTTCGGCCGGCTGCACCGTTTGCCCGGTCTTGTTCGACCAGCTGTTCTTGGTGTAGGTGATCACAGCAGCCAGATCGGTGTCGCTGAGCTGCTTCCAAGAAGGCATGGTGTTTTGATTCTGACCGTTCAAAAGCACTGCAATCTGTTGAAGCTTCTCGTCGTTCAACACCACGGCCGCGCCGTCCAATGGCTTGATCGGGCCGGCGCCCTTGCCGTCGGCTCGGTGGCAGGCAGCGCAGTTGGTGTTGTAGACCTTTTCACCGCGCGCAACCAGGGCAGACAACTCCCAGACCTTGCTTGGATCATCAGCCTTGGCGGCCATGACCTTCTTCTGCTCGGTCACCCATTGCGTATAGGCCTCGGCCGAAACCACCTTCACGTGGATGGGCATATAGGCATGTTCCTTACCGCACAACTCGGCGCATTGGCCGTAGAAGTCGCCTTCCTTTTCGGCCTTGAACCAGGTGTCGCGCACGAAGCCCGGAATCGCGTCTTGCTTGACGCCAAAGGCCGGCACCATCCAGGCGTGAATCACGTCATTGGCGGTGGTGATGATGCGAATTTTCTTGTTCACCGGCACCACCAGCGGGTGGTCGACGCGGAACAAATAGTCATCACCGGAGGGCTTGCCGGAGTCCGACATCTCGCGCTGTCCGGCGTCCAAGGCGGAAATAAAGCCAATGCCTTCACCCTCGCCCTTCAGGTAGTCATAACCCCATTCCCACTGGTAGCCGGTGGCCTTGATGGTCACATCGGCGTTGGTGGTGTCCTTCATCGCGACGACCACTTTGGTCGCGGGCAGCGCCATCAGGATCACGATCACAAAGGGGACGATGGTCCAGGCAATTTCGACCGCGACGCTTTCATGGAAGTTGGCCGACACCGCGCCCTTGGACTTGCGGTGCTTGAAGATCGAGTAAAACATCACGCCAAAAACCGCGACGAAGATCAGCAAGCAAATGACCATCATGAAGTTATGCAACCACATTTGGTCGGTCGCAATCTTGGTCACCGGCGGGTGCAAATTGAGCTGATTGACGGCCGGGCCGCCTGGCAGATCGTTCACCGCCAAGGCCACTTGCGTCGCCAGCGTTGCACCGGCCGCAAGCGCCAATTGCCCCAAACGGCGCGCGGCCTGATGCACTCGTGCGTTCATCATTTTCATGGTCGTCACTCTTGTTTCTAATTCAATGCTGGGAGGCCGCAGGCCTTGGCTCGCTTGTTTGAGCCAGCTCAAGTCTGCAGGCAAGTCCTGACCCTAGACTACGGGGTCAAATATTGACTAATTGAAGATTTTAGCCTACCGCCATCACCGCTCTGTGGTCTTTGCGGCACGTCAGGCGCCGGATCTTCGCACCATCGCGCGCATTTCTTCGAGCGACAGCGTGGTTTCAGCGCTGACGCGGATTTTTGGCTTGGGTTTGAAGGCATGGCCATAGACCAATTCAAGACTCAGCTTCAAGCGACCATCGGCAGCGCGCAAGGTCTCCAACTCGCTCAATAGCTTGGCACGCCAGGCTCGGCCGCGACAGCCCGTGAAGCGCTCAGGTGCCAGATTGCCACCAAGCGCCCGCAGATCTTTCAACAAGGCCTCGCCGTCAGCCCAAGTCAAGCTGATGCGTTCCTGATCCATCACTGGGTCGGCGAAGCCGGCTGTGACCATGGCGTCGCCGATATCGTGCATATCCCACCATTGCGGCGCCGTCGCACCCCAAGCCATGCGGGCAAAGATCGGCCGCAACTCAACAAAACTGTCGGGACCAAGACAAGAGAACATCACAAAGCCATCAACCGCCAAAGCGGCATGCCAAGCCGCCAAGGCCGCCGCCAAGTCCGGACTGGCGTGCAGGCACATATTGGCCCAAACGAGCTCCGCTTGGCCGGCCGCCACCTGGCCCGGCGGCACGATCTGCGTCTGCGCGCCGCCACGCAAGACTTGCCACCACGCGCGCTTGTGAGCCGCCTCGCTGCGCGCCAACAACGCCGGGCTGGGCTCGACGCAAAGCTGTTCTGCCTGTGGATATTGGGTCGCCAGCAAAGCATCAGCGGCACCCAAAAAGGCCGACCATTGCAAGACCCGCTGCGGTTTGAGCTTGATGATGGGCAAGCGCTCCGCCATGCGCGCAGCGACATCGAGATGCAGCCAGGGCGGCTCCTGGGCAAGCGCCAGTCTGCGCGCATGGCGAGTTAGTGCCGCCGCATCAAGGGCGCGAGGATCGGTGGTTTCGGACTTAGGGGGGGCTAGCGAGGCAGACATTGGCGGGCAGTATATTGAAGCCATGTCTGAGCGAAGCCTGGCACCCCATAGACCCAACTCGGTGGAACGGGTATTGATGCGCTGTCCCGGCCAATGTGCGGTCTGCCGTGCCTGGTGCACACAACATGTGTGTGGCGAGTGCCTGTTGCGTTATGCCAGGCCGACCCCGCGCTGCTGGACTTGCGCCGCCCGCTTGCCCGCAGCACTGACCGGGCGCCGCGAGGCCAAATGCGGCGCCTGCCTGCGCAAGCCGCCGCCTTTGGACCGCACGATCGCCGCGCTCGACTACGGCTTCCCTTGGGACGGGCTGTTGCAACATTACAAATTCCACCAGGCCATCGAGTTGCGCGAAACCCTGCTCGAGCGGCTCAACCAGGCCCTCAGCATTGCCAATGCCGAAGCCCCGGATTGGCTGCTACCCGTTCCGCTCACGCCAGCCCGGCAACGTGAGCGCGGCTACAACCAAAGCTACGAGTTGGCGCGCACCTTGGCCCGGCATCGCAAGCTGAGCTGCGATCCGGACTTGCTGCTGCGGGTTCGCAACAGCGCCCAACAAGCTCAATTGCCGCTGCATGAGCGCGCCGCCAATGTGCGCCGCGCTTTTGCCGTCAACCCGGCCCGCGCAAGCGAGCTGCGCGGCAGCCATGTGGTCTTGCTCGATGATGTAATGACGAGCGGCGCCACCCTGTTCGAAGTCGCCGGCGTGTTGCGCAACGCCGGCGCTGCCAATGTGCAGGCTTGGGTGGTGGCTAGAACGCCTGCGCCCGCTGACACCTGAATACCCCCGACGAGAAGCCAAAGATCCCATGTTCCATATCGTGCTGGTGCAGCCAGAGATTCCGCCGAACACCGGCAACATCATTCGTTTGGCCGCCAATACCGGCTGCAGCTTGCATCTGATCGAGCCGCTTGGTTTCTTGATGGAAGACCGCCTGCTGCAACGCGCCGGCTTGGACTATCACGAGTACGCCGCCGTCCACAGGCATGCCAGTTGGGACGCCTTCATGGCCGCGCAGCAGCCGCCGGCCGAGCGGATGTTTGCCTTCACAACCAAGGGCAGCCGGCCGTTTTCGCAAGTGCAGTGGCAAGCCGGCGACTACCTGGTGTTTGGCTCGGAGACGGCCGGACTGCGGCCCGAGGTGCGCGAGCAATTTGACGCCGCGCAGCGCGTCAGGCTGCCCATGCTGGCGGACCAGCGCAGTCTCAATTTGAGCAATAGCGTAGCAGTGGCGGTGTTTGAAGCCTGGCGGCAAAACGGCTACGCAGGCGGCGTCTGACAGCGCTTGAATGCCTCAGTGCTCGGGCTTGGCAAGCCGGCCCATCAACAAATCGACCGCCGCCACCGGGCTGAGGCGGCCATCGAGCACCGCCACCACCGCCTCGGTGATGGGCATATCAACACCCTTCAGCCGCGCCCGCGCCAACACCGTCGGCGCGCTGTAGACACCCTCGGCCACATGACCCAGCTCATGCAAAATCTTATCCAGCGGTAAGCCCTCGGCCAAGAGCAGGCCGACACGCCGATTGCGCGACAAGTCGCCGGTCGCGGTCAACACCAAATCCCCCATGCCGGACAGGCCCATAAAGGTCTCGCTGCGCGCACCCAGCGCCAGGCCCAGGCGCAACATCTCGGCCAAGCCGCGCGTGATCAAGGCGGCGCGCGCATTCAGGCCGGGCGCGTCGGCGCTGGCGCCACCCAGACCAATTCGCTCGGCCCGCAGGCGCAAGCCATCGGCCGTGCCGACCGCAATAGCCATCACGTTCTTGACCGCGCCGCCGACCTCCACGCCGATCGGGTCGAGCGAGGTGTAGACGCGCAGGCGTTCGCTGTGAAAAGCCGTCACGGCGGCCTGCGCCAATTCGGCATCTTCGCTGGCCGCGACCAGGGCGGTTGGCTGACCGGCCGCCACCTCCTGCGCAAAGCTCGGGCCTGACAAGATACCCACCCGCAGGCGCGGCTGCACCTCGCGCGCGATCTCATGCCCCAGCAAGCCGGTGCCGGCCTCGAAGCCCTTGCACAACCACAGCACACGGGCGCCGTCGGGCAAGCCGGCCAGCATGCTACGCAGCGCGGCCATCGGCGTGGCGACGACGATCAGACCGTCCGCCTGGGTCGCATGCGCCACGGCAGCGGCCAAATCGGATGACACGCTCAAACTCGCCGGCAAGGCCGCTTCGGGCAGGTACTGGCTGTTGCGCGCCGAGGCACGCATCACCGCCACCGCGGCCGCATCGCGTGCCCACAGCATCACCTCGTGACGAGCGCTGGCCTGTATGGCCAAAGCCGTGCCCCATGCGCCGGCACCCAAAACGCTGATTTTCATAATCTAGCCCGACAAAAAAGTACGCGCCCCGACTGCTTTCAGCAGCGTGGGGCGCGTTGCATATTGAAACTGCTTAGTTCAGCGTAGGTGCGGCTGCGGCTTCGCGCTGCGCTTGCTGAGCTTCAAACATGGCCTGGAAGTTGACTTCCGTCAGCAGCACTGGCGGGAAGCCGGCGCGCGTGCAGACGTCCGACACGATGGCGCGCAGATAAGGGTAAATCATCTGTGGGCAGACGATGCCCAAGATGCCCTCGACCTGCTCTTGCGGCACATTGCGGATCTCAAAGATGCCGGCTTGCTTGGCTTCGATCAGGAACAAGGTGCGCTCGCCCACCTTGGTGGTGACGGTGCCGGTCACGCAGACCTCGAACACGCCGTCGGCCACCGGTTCGGCGGACAGGGCCAGGTTGATGTCAACCTGCGGCTGGGTCTGCTCCAGCAGGATCTGCGGTGCGTTCGGCTGCTCCAGCGACAGATCCTTCAGATACATGCGCTGAATCTGAAACACGGGGGCATTGCTGGGGATGTTGTTCTCTTCGGACATGATTGCTTTCAGATTTGAGTGAGGCCCGGCAAGCAAGGCTGCGGGCAGCGCTGGCGATTATGACCTAGCGTTTATGACGATTCGCTGGGGGCTTCCCCCCTCTTGAAATCAAGCTGCTTGCAACAAGGCCTGCAGGCCACCGCGCTGATCAAGCGCAATCAAGTCGTCGCAACCACCCACATGGGTGTCGCCAATGAAAATCTGTGGCACCGTGCGGCGCCCGGTCAAGGCCACCATGGCGTCCCGCTCGGCGGGGTTCAAATCGATCCGCACTTCGAGCAACTGCTCAACGCCGCGCTGCTTCAGCAAGGCCTTGGCCCGCACGCAGTAGGGGCAGACCTGGGTCGTGTACATCTTGACGGTTTGCATGATCAGGCGCTTTTCTCGACCGGTAAATTGGCTTCACGCCAGCTGTTCATGCCGCCGGTCAGCACTTGTGCATTCGCATAACCGAGCTTGCGCAGCGTTGCCGCCGCACGCGTCGCCCGCGCGCCGCTTTTGCACAAGACCACCAGGGGCAGCGTCTTGTTGGTGGGCAAGGACTTGTGCCCTTCCAATGCATTCAAAGGAATATTGCGCGAACCGGCGACATGGCCGGCGGCGAATTCGGCCGGCTCACAAACGTCGATCAAAACCGCCTTTTCGCGGTTCATCAAGCGCACCGCTTCGGCCGGCGACAAGGCCGAACCCTGACCGCTATTGACCAGGGTGGGCCAAAGCAATAAGGCGCCGGAGGTCAGGGCGGCCAAGACCAAAATCCAGTTATCGAGCAAGAAGTTCAAAGGGAGCGTCCGGTTAATGGATGAAGGAAAAATGCGGGAAATAGGCGCGCTAAAACAGCTGCAAGACGCTGATTATAGAAAAAGGCCCGCCGGAACACCGGCGGGCCTTACAAATGGCCTTGAACCCGAGGCTTGTCGTCAGAGCTTGAAGGTCGCCACCGCGGTTTGCAGTGACTGCGCTTGGCTCTCCAGGCTGCTGGCCGCTGCCGCCGCCTGCTCGACCAGCGCCGCGTTCTGCTGCGTCATTTGATCCAGCTGGCTGATCGACTGATTGACCAGGCCAATGCCTTGGCTTTGTTCGCCGGTGGCGGCGGTCACCTCGCCGATGATGTCCGACACCCGCTGCACGCTGGCGACGATCTCGTCCATCGTGCTGCCGGCGTCCTTGACCAAGCGGCTGCCGGTCTCGACCCGGTCGACGCTGGCGCCGATCAGGGTCTTGATCTCCTTGGCCGCCTCAGCCGAACGCTGCGCCAACGACCGCACCTCGCTCGCCACCACCGCAAAACCACGCCCCTGCTCGCCTGCGCGCGCGGCCTCAACCGCCGCATTCAAGGCCAAGATATTGGTCTGGAAGGCGATGCCGTCGATCACGC
>JADMJQ010000169.1:7117-16855 GCA_018780415.1 Roseateles sp.
CGGCCGAACCCGCCAGCTGATTGGCCTGCGCGGCCGCCTCGGCGCTCTGGCGCACGGTGTCGGTCAGCGTTTGCATATTGCTGGAGGTTTGCTCCAGCGAGGTCGCCTGCTTCTCGGTGCGCATCGACAAATCATGATTGCCGACCGCAATCTCCCTGGACGCGACCGACATCGAGTCGGTGCCGGAGCGCACATTCGAGACAATGGCGGCCAAACCCTGCGAGACATCACGCACGGCCGCCAGCAAGCTCTCATCCGCCCCCGGCGCCACCGTGATGGACTGGGAAAGATCGCCGGATGCGATCAAACGCATCACATCGCGCGCATATTCGGGCTCGCCGCCGAGTTGCCGCCAAACGCTGCCAATCACCATGAAGGAGCCCAGGCCGAGCGCGCCCACCACCACCAGCCCGCTGATCAAAATCGCCATCAGGCTGGCCGAGACACCGGCATCTGCGCTCTTCAGCCCGTCGTCAAAACCTTCGCTGGCCTCACGTCTGGCCTTGGCCACTTCGGCCTCGAACACCTTCAGCGACGCCTGCATCTTCGGGATCGCACCGGCCTGATCGCCTTGCTTGATGCCCAAAAACAGCTGGGCCGTTTCAACCGAGGCCGCAAAGTAGGCCTCAAACGAGGTCTTCAACTTACCGGCTGTTTCGCTCTTGCCCTCAATGCGCGCGATCGAATCCAGCAATTTGCGTATCGCCGCGGCCCGCTCATTGGCCTCATCGAGACGTTTTTTCTCACCCTCGGCCACCGCGCTTTGTATCGTCGCACCCAAGGCGTCCATCTGCGCGCCCAGCTGCGACGTCGCGTCAACGAAGGGGTAATGCACTTGCTCCACGGCCACGATGGCCGACGAGGTGCGCGCCGAAAAGGCCCAGACGACGGCAATGCCGACCGCAAAAATCAAGGCAGCAAACACCGGCAAAAGCCAGATTCTTGTTCTCACATTCATTCGCTTCTCCAATGCGGCTACGCCGACCTGAGCCGACGTAGCAAGGCTTAAGGGCAAAGATCAGTCTACGCTCAAGACCACCTTGACCGTGCCGTCAACCGCTGATTTTTCGATGTAGCCGATCGCATCCGGGTTGGCCGCAACAAACTTCTTGACATCGGCCGCGCTGGCCATTTCCTTCGGCGGCGTGGCCTTGCCGGAGAACACCAGGCGCGACCAAGCGGCCTTCACCTGGGGCGCTTGCTTGCCGGTGACTTTGCTGTAGAACTGGTCGCGAGTTGCCGACGCTTCCGGCAAGTCGGTGGCCAGGGCCGATGCGCCGCTGGGCAAGGTGTTGCTCTTGCCCAGGAAGATGCTGGAGACCTGATCGGCCGTCATGGTCGCGGCGGCGTTCTTGGGGTTGACGATGACGGCGACCTGCGCCTGCGCGGCCGTGCAGGTCAGCAGCGCGACGATGCAGCAGAGGCTGAATGGGGATTTTGTTTTCATGATGAGCTCCAAGTCAGAACACAAAGTCGACAGCGACGCTGTAGACCTGGACGGTGTTCTTGCCGGCCGTGAAGGCCGCACTCGGCGAGGCGAACAGGCCTGGGCCGTCCGTCTTGATTTGCTCAAACTGGCCCTTCACGGCGACATTGCGATAGGCATCCCAGCGCACACCGACGGCATTGGTTTTCTGCTCATTGCTTTGCGAGCGCAGGGTTGCGTCGACCAGCGCCTTCAGCCCATTTAGCTGAGGACTCAGACCCAAGGGAATCGTGTTGTCGACGTTGCTGCTCTTTTGACTCAGATCCGAGATCGTCACATAAGGTGTGAACTTGCCCAGGCGATAGCCCAGCGTCACATACCAGCCGTCGGTATCCGGCACATAGGACTCGGTCCGGCGCATCGTGTACTCGGCCATGGCCAGCCAATTGTCGCGGTCCAACGTGATGCCGAAGCCGGTGAAGGTGGCCTTTTTGTCGGTCGCATCCATCTGGTTACCGACCGACTGAACGCTGGCCAACGGCACCGCACGCAGTGCAGTGACCAATTGCTTCAACGAAACGCTTTCCACCGTCAGCTTTGCATCCACATAGCCGGCACGCAAGGTGATGCCGCCGTCCAGCTCCACCGAGGCGTTGAAGCCGACCATGCTGTCCATCGACAGATCAACGCCTTCGAAAACGGATTTGGACTTGCCGGCATAAAGCTGCAGGTTCACCGTGGCGGAGCCAAGATTGGTTTGATAGCTGGCATCGCCGCCGTCAAAGTGACTGATTGGCACCTGCCCGTACACGTCTTGCGGCGGGCGCAGCCAGGTATTGGCATAGCCAACATCGCGGAAGTCCGACACGGCAAAAAACGGCGCGCCCATACGGCCCAAGCGGACCGACAGAGATGGGCTGAACTGCGCCTTGGCAAACGCCCATTCAACTGCAGGCTGATAGCTGCCGTCACCATCTTGCTTGGACAGCACCTGCATGGTGGCCGAGAACATCTTGTTCAACTTGGCGTTGACCTGCACACCCAGTTTGGTGTCCACGTCGCCGCTCCAGGATTTGGTCGCGCCACGCGGTTGCCCGGAGACCACATAGCGGGCCTCATTGGTATCGGTGCCAACCGCGCCTACCGTGCCGAAGCCCGAGAGCGTAAACATCGAGTCGGCCTTGGCCGTCTCTTGCGCATGCACAGCAAAGCCCAAGACGGCCAGCGCCAGTGGCGACAAGCGCCCCAAAGTCAGTCTCTTCATAAAGTCTCCTTTTCTATAAACACACCGGCCATCACACCAAGGATGTGCGGTGGCCGCCCACGACATTGACCGACATATCGGCCAAACGTAACAAGTCTGTAACCTTTCTTTCGATTCAATCTTCAGAAAAGCGGGGCCAAGCACACCGATAGAATCCGCAGCAGCCCAATTGGGCGGCCACTCTGAAGATCACATTCCATGTACAAACTCGTGCTCATTCGCCATGGCGAATCGACCTGGAACCTCGAAAACCGCTTCACCGGTTGGACCGATGTCGACCTGACCCCCACCGGCGTGGAGCAGGCCAAACAGGCCGGGCGCCTGCTGAAAGAGGCGGGGCTGGACTTTGATGTCACCTACACCTCGATGCTCAAGCGCGCGGTTTGGACGCTGTGGCATTGCCTGGATCAAATGGACCGCACCTGGCTGCCGGTGGTTCACAGCTGGCGTCTGAACGAACGTCACTATGGTTCACTGCAAGGTTTAAACAAAGCTGACATCGCCAAACAATATGGTGACGAACAGCTCTTGGTGTGGCGCCGTTCCTACGACACACCGCCACCGCCGATGGAAGCGACCGATGTGCGCAGCGAGCGCAGCGATATCCGCTACGCCAAGATGAACCCGCTCGACATCCCCTTGACCGAATGCCTGAAGGACACGGTCGAGCGGGTGATGCCGTTCTGGAACGACTCGGTGGCGCCGGCCATCAAGCTGGGCAAGCGGGTGGTGATCGCCGCCCACGGCAACAGCATCCGCGCGCTGGTCAAGTACCTGGACAATATCGGCGACAACGATATCGTCGGCGTCAACATCCCCAACGGCATCCCCCTGGTCTATGAACTGGACGCCGACCTGAAGCCGATCAAGAGCTACTACCTGGGTGACGCCGCAGCCGCCGCCAAAGCGGCCGCGGCCGTATCCAGCCAAGGCAAGGCCTAATTCAAGCGGCGCCAACCCTCGGCTAACAGCCCCGCCACCGACACCGCATTGCTGGCATGGGCCACCGAGTTGCTGCTCCAGACATGGCGTACGCCGGCCTGCTTCAAGTGGGCCAGCGCCTCGCCATTGAACAGCGCATGGGTGACGGCCACATCGACCGAACTGGCGCCGCGCAGCAGCAATTGCTGGGCAGAGCCTATCAAGGTGCGGCCGGTTGAGGCCATATCGTCGAGCAAGACCACCGCGCGCCCGCCCACGTCCAGCTCGGGCAGCGCCAGCGTCACCTGATGGTCGCCCAAGCGGACCTTGCGGCCGATCGCATGGTCCAGGCCGGCGGCCCGCGCCGCTTCGCTGACCCATTGCGCCGACTCCTCGTCGGGGCCGATCAACAAGGCGCCCGGCACCTGCGAGGCCACCCACTCACCCAAGAGCCGCGCCGCCGACAGCGTCACACCGCAGCCCTGCGGCATCACTTCATCGAGGCTGTTGATGCGGTGCAGATGCGGGTCTATGGTCAGCACATGGTCAAAGTGGCCGGCCAGCAGGCGGGCGATATGGCGCTGGCTGACCGCCTCGCCGGGCGTGAAGGCCATGTCCTGGCGCATATAGGCCAGGTAGGGCGCCAGCAGCACCAGACGTTGGGCACCGAGCTCGCGGGCGCTGGGCGCCGCAATCATCAGCTCAACTAACTTGTCATTCGGCTGCTGCAGGCCGCGCAAGATCAGCACGGTCTGCGGCAGCGGTGTCGGCAAGACCAAGCGCATCTCACCGTCCGGGAAGCGATGTCTGACGATGAAGTGCAAGGGCATATTCAAGGCCTCGGCCAGCTCCAGCGCCAGGCCGCGCTCATCGTCAAAGGCCAAGAGCATTGTGTTTGAAGTCATCGCGAGGGGGCTTTCAAAGTGAGTACATCGCGCCGCTGGCGAACTCATGCGGCAACTGGTCTGCTGAACCGATGCGGTAGGCCGAATCCTGCTCGGCCAACGCCACCGCGAAGCGCAAATCGGCCTCGTACTGGGCGTGAATGCGGTAAAGCGGCTCACCGGCATCCACCGGCTCGCCCAATTTCTTCAACAAGAGCAGGCCGGCGCCGGCCACCTGGGGCGCGCCGGCCAAACCCGCGATGCGGGCAATTCGCAAGTTATCAATGGCGACCACCACCCCATCATTCGGCGCACTCAGCTCGGCGGTCAAGGCGCCCACCGCCGGCATTTCGGCGCGGCGCCCTTGGGCATCGATGATGGCATTCATCTGCGCCAGCGCGCGGCCCGAGTCCAGAATATCGCGGGCGATGTTGTAGCCCTCGCCGCCGCGCACATCGGGGTCGAACTCGATCATGCGGCCGGCCAGGCGCAAGGCCTTTTGGCGCAGATCCTGCGGCGCGTCCGGCGCGCCCTGCAAGACTTGCATCACATCGCGCGCCTCCAGCACCGGCCCGATGCCGCGGCCGATCGGTTGGCGGCCGTCGCTGAGCACCACATCAAGCTGCAGCCGCAGATGGCCGGCCACATACTCAAACAGCTTCTTGAGCCGCTGCGCCTCCACCATCGAGCGCACCTTGGCGCTGGGGCCGACCGGAATATCCAGCACCAGATGCGTGGAGCCGGCAGCAATCTTCTTAGACAAAATGGACGCCACCATCTGGCCCGGCGAGTCAATCGCCAGCGGCCGCTCGACCGAAATCAAGATGTCATCGGCCGGCGACAAATCGGCCGTGCCGCCCCAGGCCAAGCAGGCCCGCGTCGCCTTGACCACCTCCACCATGCGCTCAAAGCTCAGCTCCACCGTGGCCAGCACCTCCATGGTGTCGGCGGTGCCCGAGGGCGAGGTGATCGCGCGCGAGCTGGTTTTGGCGCACAGCATGCCGTGCGCGCTGACGATGGGCACCACCAGCATCGACGTGCGATTGCCGGGGATGCCGCCTATGCAATGCTTGTCGACCACCGGGCCGGCGCCGACCTGGAGCTTCCAGTCGAGCTTGCGGCCGACGGCGATCATCGCCTCGGTCAGGTGCAAGACCTCCTCCCGGTCCAGCTCGTACTGATTGGTGGCGACGACGAAGGCGGCCAACTCGATTTTTGAGTAGCGCGCCTGGGCCACGTCGCGAATGATGGCGAACAAATCATCTTTGGAGAGCCGCTCACCGCCGATCTTGCGGCGCAGCGCCGCGATCGAGGCCGGCGGCTCGGCATGGGCGATGCTGGCCGCATGGCCGGTCGCCACGCCCAGGCGGGCGAAGGCGTCTTCGCTGATGCCAAGTTCACAGGCACTGACGATGGCCGCGTCGTCGACCACATTCAAGACCGCCAGAATCGTTCGCCCATTGGCATGGATCTCAACCTTGGACAGGGCCTGAAAGCCGGCCGCCCGCACCACCGGGCAATCGCGGTGCAGATAGGCGACGTTCTCACGCCAGGTGTCGATGCCGATGCGGCGGATACTGAGGGTGGTCTTGGCTTGGCCATGCATGCGCCGACTTTACCGGAGACGGCGGGGCCGCCGAGGCCACCAGGGCCGACCAACAGGAACCACCGAAGTTCATGCTATGTTGCCCGCCAAAGCAAACCAGAATCGTGATTACCCCCTGCCATGCACCCTGTCTCCGAACTCCCCAAACATCCGCTGGATGAGCTCTTGATGCAGCATCTGCCGGCCTTGCTGGGCGATATTGATGCCGCGTCGCTGGACCTGCTGCGCCTCAACCTGCAATGGCTAGAGCTGCCGGCCGGCCAGACCCTGATGCGCCAGGGTGAAGCCGGTGACGCCATGTATCTGCTCTTGCGCGGCCGCCTGCGCACCTACATCACCGAAAGCCGCCCACAAGCGCTGGGCGGCAGTGAGCAGCGCATGGTGCGCGAGATCACCCGCGGCCAAGTGGTGGGCGAAATCAGTCTGTACACCAACGAACCCCGCTCGGCGACCTTGGTGGCCGCGCGCGACTCGGTGCTGGTGCGCCTGGGCAAGGCCGAATTCGAACAGCTGCTGAGCAGCAACAAGCACACCTCCCTGCTGTTGACACGGCAGATCATCCAGCGCCTGCGCACCGAAAACTTGCCGCCGACCCCTCAGCAATCGGCCACCATCGCCCTGCTGCCCATCAGCGCCGGCGTGAATTTGACCGCGCTGGCGGATAACTTGGCCCAGCATCTGAGTGCCGGCTCGCGCGTGGCGACCGTGGCGGCGGCCGTCAGCGATGCCGAGTTGGAAGAGATCGAAGCCAACCATGACTATGTGTTGCTGCTGGCCGACGCGGGCCCAAGCCGCTGGACCGAGAGCTGCGCCCGCCATTGCGATGAGTTGATGCTGGTCGGCGACACCGCCCAAGCCCCCGTATTGCATCCGACCGAGCATGCGCTGTTGCAACGCCGGCCGGCGTCCACCGGAGCCAACGAAACCCTGTTGCTGCTGCATGCCAAGGCGGCCGCCTCACCCCGCGTGGTGCGTGCCTGGCTGGCCAACCGACCCACCCGCTACCACCTGGAGTTGCGCATCGGCGTGGACCGCGACATCGCCAAACTGGCCGAGCGCATCAATCGGCACGGCCATGCCGCTGCCGCGCCGCTGCCGTCCGCCTGGCGCTTCGGCACCAGCGCCGACACCGCGCGCTTCGAGCTGCAGCTGCGTGAACGCCGCTTGCTCGACAAAGGCATTGAGGTGCCGCTGGGCAGCCGCGCGCTGGATCTGCTGCAAGTGATGCTGGAGCGCCCCGGCTGCCTGGTTACCAAGGGCGAGCTGCTGGACCGGGTCTGGCCCGGCTTGGTGGTGGAGGAGAACAATATCTCGGTGCAGATCGCCAGTCTGCGGCGGGCCCTGGGCCCCGACCTGATACGCACCGTGGCCGGCCACGGCTACCGCATCGAAACGCGGCCCGAGGTCCAAACGCGTTTTTCACAGTAATTTCAGAACTCCGTCGGCCTCCCGCGCCGATAGTTGCGTCCAACGGCTCCGCATGGGGCGCAGGAGATTGAAATGAACGAGATGTTCAGACGCATTGCCACCTTGCTGGATAGCCATGCAGCAGGCAAAGTCCTGCACTGGGGCGCCAAGCCAGCACAAATTGCCAGCGCCGACCGGGCAGACACAAGCAGCGCCGACAACGACTTTCGCGACACCGACATCGCAGTTGCCTGGCTTTGCGAAGCCAGCAACAGATCCAGGACCAGAATCGAACGCCAGAACGAAGCGCAGTAAGCCCGGCCTCGGCAAGCAGGCCCTTGGAGGTTCGCCAACAGGAGTTGAAGCATGGCAAATAGCTCGGACAAGTTGACCGCCACCCCGTCAGCCGGCGGCTTGCTGAACCGCTTGGCGCAAGCCTGGCAACAGCGCTTCAGCACCGACAAGCAGGGCGATGACGAGGCCGGCCCGGCCCTCGACCCCCGCTTGGCCGCCTGTGCCGAAAAAATCTGCACCGCCCAGTTGGCGGTCAGCCAGATCAGGCCCGGCGATCATGTTTTTGTAGGCACCGCCTGCGCCACACCGCGCGGCTTGGTGGCGGCGCTGGAGGCGCTGTCGCCGGCACCGCAAGACGTGGAACTGCTGCACTTCTTGAGCGACAGCGCGGTCCAGCATGACGCGCAGGGCCGGCCGACCACCAAGTTCCACCACCGCTGTTTTTTCGTCGGCCAGGACATGCGCGCCGCCGTCAAGCAGGGCAAGGCCGACTATGTGCCGATCTCGATCGCACGGGTGCCGCAGCTGATCGCCATCGGGCGCATACCGCTGGATGTGGCGCTGATCCAGGTGTCGATGCCGGATGAGTTCGGCTATGTGTCCTTGGGCGTCTCGGTCGACATCACGCCGGCCGCCGTGGCCAAGGCGCGCCTGGTGATTGCCGAGGTCAACCCGCAGATGCCGCGCAGCATGGGCGACGCTATGCTGCACCTGGGTGAGATCGACCATCTGGTGCCGGTGGACACGCCGGTGATCGAGTACCTGCACGCGGCCCAACAGACCGAAGTGGTCGAGAAGATAGCGCGTTACATCGGCAGCATCATCGATGACGGATCGACCCTGCAAATCGGCCTGGGCCGCTTCAGCAACGAGGCGCTCAAGTACCTGACCGACCGGCAGGACCTGGGCATCCATTCCGACGTCATCACCGACGCCATCATCCCGCTGCTGGAGCGCGGCATCCTGACCGGCCAGCGCAAGAGCAATCAGCGCGGCAAGATCGTCACCAGCTTCGCGATGGGATCGCGCAAGCTCTACGACCTGATCGACCGCAACCCGATGTTCTCGTTCCAGCCCATCGAGGCGGTCTGCGATGCCTGGACGCTGGGCTCGCAGCACAAGCTGGTGTCGGTCACGCAGGCCTTCGCGGTGGACCTGACCGGCCAGGTCTGCGTTGATCAGTTTCAGGGCGACTTCTACGGCGGCGTGGCCGCGCAGGCCGAGTTCCTGCAGGGCGCCTCGCGCTCGCCCGGCGGCAAGGCCATCATCTGCCTGGCCTCGACCGAAGAAGACGGCCACAGCTCGCGCATACGCTCCGCCCTGCTGGCCGGCGAGGGCGTGGCCATCCCGCGCAGCGATGTCCATTACGTGATCACCGAATACGGCATCGCCTATTTGTTCGGCAAGTCGATCCGCGAGCGGGCGGTGGCGATGATTCAGATCGCTCACCCCAGCGCCAGGCAGGCCTTGTTCGAGCAGGCGCAAGCATTGGGCTATATACCGGCCGATCAAACACTGCGCAATCTGCTCGCCTATGCCGTCGAAGAAGAACGTCAGCTGCAACTGAAGGACAAACGCGCGGTGCTGCTGCGCCCGGCCAGCCCCAACGACGGCGAGGCCATCCGCGAGCTCTTTCACCAACTGCCCGAACGCGATATCTACACGCGCTTTTTCCGCCGCCTGCGCGGCCTGTCCAGCCGCGATGTGCAGCGGCTGTGCAATCTGAACTCGGAAACCGAGGTCGGCATGGTGGCCTGCGTGGGCACGCGCGAAGACCCCAAGATCGTCGCGCACGCGATGTATATGGTCGACCCCAGCACCAATCTGGCCGAGACCGCCTTCATGGTGCATCCGGACTGGCAAGGTCAGGGCTTGGGCGCCCTGCTGCAACAAAGGATGAGCGAGCATGCCAAGGCGCGCGGTGTGCGCGGCTTCG
>JADMJQ010000169.1:16865-34542 GCA_018780415.1 Roseateles sp.
ATAACGAGCACATGATCAAGCTGGCGCGCAGCCTGGCCGGCAATGTGCAAGTCGAGAGTCTGGGCTCCTCGGTCAAAATCACCAGCCTGCTGTGAAGTCAGGCCGAACGCGCAGGCTCAGCGGTAATCCAGCGTGATGGTCAGCTGATTGCGCCCATCGACGCGCGCATAGTCCACAGCCCTGGCCTGCTTGCGCACCAGCATCAGCCCCAGCCCACCGGGCGAGGCCTCGGCAATCGAGGTCGGCAGCACCGGCGCGGCGGCCAGGCTGGGGTCGAACGGCAGACCGTCGTCCTCAAAGCGCAGATAAAGGGCTTGGCCGTCATAGCCAACCTGCAGGCCGATCTGATGCGGGTCAGCGTCGCTGAACGCATGCAGGCTGATGTTCATCAAGGCTTCTTCCAGCACCAGTTCGAGCTTGAACCAGACCTTGGCGCTCAGCGCCAACGGGGCCAGATAGTCATGCAGCGCGAGGCGGGCGAACTCCAGCGAGTCGAGCCGGTTGGGCAGGGACAAACGCAGCGCCGGCGCCAGCTGGCCTTGTGACCCTAGACCTCGGTCTGCCAGCTCGCTCTGCTGCTCAGCCATCACGCACGGCGCTCAGGCCGCCAGCAGCTCGAGCGCTTCGGTCTGCGTCGCCACCAGCGGAATGATCTGATCCACCGCGGCCTGCTCCAGCAGGTCCTGCACCATCTCTTGCGCGCCGAACATCACCAGCTTGCCGCCTTTGGCATTGAGCGCTCGTGCACTGGAGATCAATAAGCGAATGCCCATCGAGGCAATAAAAGGCACACCGGCCAGGTCCACGATGGCGTTCCGAGCGGACGCCGCAGTGGACGCCGTGAAGCGAATGCCGATCTGCTCGGCGCCCGCGGCATCCAACCGCCCATTGAGTCGTATGCAGCTGTGCTTGCCGTCGACTTCAGTAACTTCCAATTCCATTGCAGTTTCTCGCTTGTGTTGACGGGCCATTGAGCCCGAGCTTCGGCGCGCCATTCGTGCGCCATTCACAGCGCTCGCCCTTGGAGCAGCCTACGCGAGTTTGGTGACAAATTGAAGACAGCCGGGCTTAGGCCACGCGCTTGAGCAGCAGCATGGTGATGTCATCTTCTTGCGCCGCACCGCGCGCAAACGCCCGCACCGCCGCCAGGATCAAGCCCGCCATCTGCTCGGCCGAGGCGGCGCAATGCTGGGCCAGCAATTGCTCGACCCGCTGGCGCCCGAATTGCTCGCCGCCCTGCGCCTCGTACTCGTAAATGCCGTCGGTCAGCAGGCATAAAAAGTCGCCCGGCGCCAGCTCGATCACGACCGGCGGACGCAGGGTCTGAATCGGCATTGCGCCCATCGGGAAGCTGGTGGCCTTGTAGCTGAGGCAGGCGCCGGTGGCCGCCTGAAAATGCAGGATCGGCCCCTGGCCGCCGCTCAAAAAACGCAGGCGATGACTGTCGGTGTCCAGCAGGCCGATGAAGGCAGTCACAAAGCGGCTGTCCGCCAAGGTCGCGGCGAGCTGATCATTGACCTTGCGAAAGGCCGTCTCCAGATCGGCACCCATGGAAAACGCCATGCGCAGCATCGCATGCATCTGCGTCACCGACAGCGCCGGCGCAATCCCGTGACCGGTCGCGTCGCCAAGCACCAGCAGCAAGCCCTGCTCGCTCTGCGCAATGTCATAGGTATCGCCGCCGGTCAGGGAGGCCGGCAAAAATATTCCGTGCATGTCGTAGCCGGCAATCGTGGGCAGCGCGGCCGGCAGCGTCGACAGCTGCACCGCGCGCGCCAGCTCCAGCTCCTGGCGCATGCGCTCGCCCTCCACCATCGCCGCCATCATGCGCACCCGGCTCAGCGCCATCGCGCATTGCGCCGCCAAGGCCGCCGCCAGCGGCTCGTCCTCGGTATCGAAGACGCCGTCGGTTCGGTTCAAGACCTGCATCACGCCGACCAAGGCGCCGGCATGATCAATCAGCGGCAGCGTCATGCTGCACTGAGTCCGAAAACCGGATTGCCGGTCGACCTCGGCATTGAAGCGCGGGTCGGCATAGCAGTCCGGCACCGTGATCAGCACCCGGTCGCGGGCGCAAGCACCCACCAGGCCGACGCCTACGGCCAAGCGGATTTGCGCCAGGTCCTTGGACACCTCCAGCACCAGCTCGCCCGCGTCCTTGTCCAATAGCCAGATTGAGCTGCGCTGCGCATGCAGCACCTGGCGCGCGGCGGCGGTCACCGTCTGCAGCATGGTGGGCAGATCGAACGGCGCGGCCAGCGCCCGCGTCACCGCCAGCAGCGCCAGCACCTCTTCCTGGGTCAGGGGCGGATGGGCGGACGACTGGGGGCTCATGGGCTACTGCCTCAATGCACGTCCGGCGCGAAAGCCTCTTGCAAGCGCCAGCCCTGGCGCCACAGCGCTTGCACCGCCTGCTGCAAAACGGCATCGCGCAAGGCAGCCGGGCTCTGGCCGGGCCGGGCCAGCAGCGCCGGGCTCAGCCATTGCGGCAGCGCCTCGGCTTCACCGCCGGCCGCCGCCCGCCACAAAGCCAGGCGCCAAGCTTGTTGAGTGCCCTGGCCCTGGCTTTCATCGGCCAGCAAACCCAGCCAGTCATCGCCGCGCACACCATAGGCCGCACGCACGATGCGGGCCGGCGACGCTCGCCTGGGCATCGGCCGTACGGCCTCGCCCCAGGGGCTGATTAGATACGGTGTTGCGCATGCGGCTTGGGCCGGCAGCGCCGGCTGGCTGGGCTTGGCCGCGCGGCGGCTCAAACAACGGTCAAAAGAAGCGAGACTTTGCATGATGAAAATAAAAACTCCGAGTGCCCTGACACCGGCGTTTGCCGGCCCAGGGCATCTCGGAGCCGCAACGCTTTAGCCGTATTTGATAGCCCGCCCGCAAGTAGTTGGTAAATCGGCGGTGACGCCGAAATTTCAGCGTCGATCGAGATTATAAACAGGGGCGTGCAGTGAAACGCCGACCGCAGATCGGGATCAAAGCCCCGTCAACGCACAATTTGTGCCCAATGCCACAACACCGAGCAGCGCCTTGAACGAGTGGATCTCACAGCAAAGCGGTTTTGCCATTGCGTGGCTCGCCGGCGTGTGGGCCTCTCCCCAGCAAACATGGGCTTTTACGGCGGCCGCCATCGGCATCGGCCTGGTGATGGCCGGCGCCTTGGCGCGCACGATGCTGCCGCTGCGCTGGCTTGCCGTCGGCAGCAATATCGGTCTGATGATTTATGGCGCGCTACACCCCTCGCCCATCACGCTTTGCATCGCCGCCGTCTTGTTGCCGGTCAATCTGTACCGCGCGATTGAAGTGACCCGGCTGACGCGCCGCGTGCACAGCGCCGAGGTCGCCGCCGACCATGCCGGGCTGTGGCTCAAGCCCTATATGAAGGCCAAGAAACTCAAGGCAGGGCAGATTCTGTTCAGCCAGGGCGAGCGCGCCGAGCATCTGTTCTTGTTGGTGGACGGGCAGATGGAATTGGTCGAATTGGGCAAGGTCCTGGAACCGGGTCGCATCTTCGGTGAGATCGCCCTGTTTTCACCCAGCCGCATACGCACCAGCACCGTGCGCTGCCTGACGCCCTGCACGGTGCTGCGCATCCACGACAGCACCGTCAGGCAGCTTTACTACCAGGATCAGGCCTTTGGCTTTCACCTGATTGACCTGCTGGCCAGCCGCCTGAGTGGCGATGTGCAGCGCGCCCAATCGCAGCTGCGCGAGGCCAAGAACGAATTAGCGGAGCAAAAACCGGTCGCCTGACACGCTCGCCGCTTCGCTTTTGCGTCGCGGGACAAATGCGCGCTCCCGGCAGGCGATACTCGGGGCTCGGCGTCTTTACGCCCACCCGCTCCCTCGGCTGCCGGCCCAAAAAGCCCACCAAGCCGTCATTGCTGATACCCAGCAAGCCCCAAAAAAACAGCCCCTCCGCCGCGTGGATATTCGTACCCTTTTTCTCGCTCAGACCGGCGCCTTGACGGCGATCGCCATCATGCTCTGGGTCGCCCGCAGCGCGGCCGACGAGGGCAACGGCCTGAAGACCTGGATGTGGGCGGTCGCCTGCCAGGCCTTGGCCTACTTGCTGCTGGCCAATTTGAAATGGTGGCCGATGCCGCTGTCGACCCTGATGGGCAATGCCTTGGGAGCCCTCAGCGTGGCCTTGTTCTTTGTGGCCATTCGACAATTCCTCGGCATGCCAATTGCCTCGCACAGGCTGGCGCTGATGGTTTGTCTGGTCAGCAGCGCGGCAGCGGCAAGCGCGATGCTTGCGCAGTTTGAGCCCGCAAACAGCCCGGCCATCATGCCCACCCTATTGCCGACCATCGTCAACGGCTTCATCTACGGCCCGCTGCAACTGCTCAACGCCTTCGCTCTGTGGCGCAGGCCCAAACCTGAGCTGCTGAAGGTGCAGCGCATCGTGGCCTTGCTCTACCTCGGCATGGGCCTGCTGCTGCCCGTGCGCGCGGCCTTCATCCTGCTGGCGGAGTTGCAGCCCGAGCAATTCAAGCTCTCAGCGGACTGGAGCGAAGCCGTCTATCTATTCGGCTTCATCTACATCATCGCCACCAATCTGGGCTTTTTGCAGATGTGCAAGATGCGCGCGGAGGCCGAGGTGCGCTTGCAGGCGATGACCGACGGCCTGACCGAATTGCCGAACCGCCGGGCCTTGGATGAAGCCATGGCCGGCGCCTTGGGAACGGCACAGCGCCAGAACCAGCCCTTTGCCTTGCTGATGATTGATCTGGACTTTTTCAAGAGCATCAATGACCGCTTCGGGCACCAGACCGGTGACCGAGTGCTGGCCAGCTTCGCCCGGCAGCTGCGCGCCGGCCTGCGTGCACAGGATCAGGCCTTCCGCTATGGCGGCGAGGAGTTCAGCGCCCTACTGCCCGACACCGAGGCCGCCGGGGCGATGGTGCTGGCCGAGCGCCTGAGAAACCAGGTAGCCAGCGCCGGTGATACCGGCAAGCCGGCCATCAGCGCCAGCTTTGGTGTCGCCATCTGGCAGCCAGGCGACAGTGCCGATGCCATCTTTCAGCGCGCCGACCGGGCGCTTTACCAGGCCAAGGCCGGGGGACGCGACCGAGTCGCGCTGGCTTGACCGCCCTCCCCAGCGTGACACCGCCCTACTTCAGGGCCTTCACCAGGGCCTCAAACTGCGTCTTCACCGACTTGTCATGCGGGATGATGGCCGGCACCGGCCGAGCCACATTCAGCAGCTCATACACCGCCATTTGAGCGGCCCGCACCGAATATTCGACGGTGAACACCACATCGTCGGCGATCTCGACAAACTGGCTGATGAAGGCCAGGTTCTTCGAGTTCTTCGGCACCGGCAAAGGCCGGTCGCTGTAGGCGCGCGGCATGAACATGCTGGTGATGTAGGGCATGCGGCAGGGGATGCAGTTGGCCGTGGCCATGATGTCGAGGTCGAAGTTCAGGTGGCCGCACAGCTCGCGCAGGATTTCCTCGCCGCTGCATTCGGACATGGGCTTGGCGACGAAGTTGCCGATGCGGTCAGGGTGCAGCGCGTAGCCCCAGAATACTTGCACGCCCTGGGGCTGGCCGGCGAAGAAGGCTTGAACGGCTGCGATCAGGTCCACGACGGCTCTGGAGTCCTTGAAGGTCACCAGGCCGCCGGTGCCGGCCTCATTGCCGCTGAAGGCCCGCATCTTGTCGAAGAAAGCCGTGTCCTTCAAGGTCACCGTGAAGGAGGCCCACATCGACTCGGCAATGCTGCTATTGAAGGCGGCAGGGTTGCCAAACTCGGGGCGGCCCTGGGCCAGTTTTTCCCACAAAGACCAGCCGCCACTGTCGTGCTTGGTCAGCGCCGGCGGCGCGCTCTGCATGCTGCCAAGGCTGGACGCATCGGTCATCGAGCCATTCTGGAAGAACACCAAGTCCCCGTCATTGACGACGATGCGCTCGGCCACGCCGCCGCGCTGGCACTCGATCGCCGTCACCGCAAACTGTCCGTCTTGCTCGGTGTGGCTCAGATCGGTGACCTTGCAGTCCGTTATGAAGCGCACACCCTGCGCCTGCAGCCAGGCCTGCAGCGGGCGCACCAGCGAGTCATATTGGTTGTAGACCGTGCGCTTGACGCCGCCCAGCGTTTCAATGCGCGAGAACTCCAGCATGAAGCGGTGCAGATAACGCTTGAACTCCACGGCGCTGTGCCAGGGCTGGAAGGCGAAGGTGGTGGCCCACATGAACCAGAACTCGGTCTCGAAGAAGGCCGGCGACAGCCAGTCGGTGATGGCCGAGCTGCCCAAGGTCTCCTCGCTGGCCTGGCTGAGTTTGAGCAGCTCCAACCGGTCGGTCATCGAGAAGCCCATCGATTCCACCGGCATCTTGGCGCGCTGGCGGTTGACCAAGCGGGCCATCGAATGGGCCAGGTGCTTTTCGTTGAAGGCCAGGGTTTCCTCAAACACGCTTTGCCCGGCATGCTCCAGCGAAGGAATCGACTTGAACAGATCCCAGGTGCATTCGTAGTTATCTGTGGTCAGCATGCGGCCGCCGCGCAGCGAGTAGCCGGCCGCGGCGTCACCGGCGCCGTCGAGGCTGCCGCCCAGCAGAGGCAAGGCCTCCAGGATGGTGATGTTGGCGCCCGGCATCTGGGCGTCGCGGATCATGAAGGCGGCGGCGGCCATAGAGCCAATGCCGCCTCCCAACAAATAGGCCTTGGCTTGTGAGCGCGTGGAGTTTGATGCTGGAGTTTGCATGGCGAAGGTTGATCCGAGTGAAATAGACATGCACCCAGCTTCGCCGGCTTCGCCTGGGCATCAAATGATCTGAATCAATCGCGCTGCCTCGGATCCGCCCGCTGTTGATCTGGATCAAACCCGCAAGCGGGTGCGGATCCGGCTCAAGGCCTCCGGCGTGACGCCCAGGTAATGCGCTATGTCACGGACTTGGATTCGCTTGGCCAGCGCCGGATAGGTATTCAAAAACGACTGGTAGCGCTCGTCGGGCCGCATGGTGAGCAGTTCGCGCTCGCGCTGCTCCTTCCGCACGATATGGCTTTGCAGCAGCTGCGAGATCGCGCGCTGCCAGGTCGGGTGCAGGGCCATCAGCCGCTTCATCGCGGCGTAGTCAATTTGCTCGACCTGACAGTCCTCCAGCGCCACGGCGCCGTAGTCGGTCTTGAGGCCGGCGACCAAGACATTCGGGCAGGCAAAGAAGTCGCCCTCGCCAATGAAGGACTTGATCCACTCCTCGCCCTCTTCATTGCTATAGCTCAGCTTGACCAGGCCGTGGCGCAGCACATAGACGAAGGGCTGCCACTCGCCGACCGCAAAAATATCAGCGCCCTTGGCAAACAGGCCGAGTTGGTAGTGGGGCACCAGAGCGTCCCAATCGGGCAGCGCTTGGCCAGCGGCTGTTTCTAAAAGAAGGCGGGTTTGCTGCATAGGGGTGGTCGAGGAAGAAAGCGCGCGAGGGAAATGAAATGCTAAAGCCGAATCACATTGACCGCCTCCCCAAACCCCGCCCGCACCACAGGCAGCAGGTGCGCATGGTGGCTCAGAAAGATCACCTGCGTGCGCTCAGACAACTCGGCCAGCGCCCGCAAGCCGGCCTCGGCGCGGGCGTCGTCGTAGTTGATGAACAAGTCATCGGCAATAAAGGGCAAGGCATGGGCCGGGTCCTGCGCGATGTGCAGTTCCAACGCGGCCAGCCGCAGCGCCATGAAGAGCTGATCGCGCGTGCCCTCGCTCATGCCGCCGACCTCGACCAGGCGGCCATCGGCGCGCAGGCCATGCAGGGTCAAAGGCTGGGCCTCGAAGTCGACGCTGAGGCGCTGGAAGGAGCCCAGCGTCAGCGCCGCAAAAATCTCGCCGGCGCGGCCCAGCATCGGACCCTGCTTGGTTTCGCGGTAACGGTCGATCGCCCATTTGAGCAAGCGCGAGGCGGTGTAGACCTTGATGTAGCGCTCGGCCGCATTCGCCATCTTGGCCAGGGCGTCCTGGCGCTGGCCTTCGGCGCGCGCCGCATCGTCTTGGCCGGCGATCAGGCCCAGCGCCGTTTGCGCCTGCTTGAGCTCGGCCGTCAGCCCCTCGCTTTGCTGCTGCGCTTCAGCAATCTGGCGCGCCAGTTCGGCCACCGTCACGGCGATCTGGGCCGGATCAAGCGCGGCCACCTCGGCCTCCAGAGCGGCCTGGCTGAGCCCATCGCCGCCCTCGGCCAGCGCGCTCTCGGCGGCCTGCAAGGCGGCCTCGGCCAGCCGGCGCTGATCAGAGGCTGCAATGCATTCACGCAAGGCTTGCAGCTCGGTGACACCGGCCTGCTGCAGGAGCGGCTGCAAGCGCGCACCGGCCTCGCTGACGCGCAGCTCGGCCGCCGCTGCCTTGTCCTGCAAACCGGCCCCTTCCAGTCGCAGGCGCTGCGCCTCTTGCTGCGCCGCTTGGGCCGCGAGCAGATTCGCCAACAGCGCTTGCACGCCTGCATCCGCCGGGCCGTTGGCGTCCAGCTGCAGCGTCTGCGCGCAGGCCGCCCATGCCAAGCCAAAGTCGCTCAGCTCACGCTGCATGGGCGCTATCCGGTGCAGGCGCAGGGCGCGCATTTTTTGCAGGCCGGCATCGATCTCGGCCCAGCAGGCGCAGACCTGTTCGGCCGCGTCCGCCATCACACTGGCGGGCAAATTCATCGCTAGCAAGGCCTGAGCCCAAGCCGCCTGCCATTGCGCAAACTCGGCCTGCGCCGCCAGCCGCCGCTCCAGCATATGGCTGGCTGCCGCGCGGCTCTGCTCGATCTGGCGCTCCAAGGCCTCGGCTCGCACCGCAGCCGCGGCCGCCGCGGCGATGGCTTGATCGGCGATCAGCATCAGCGTCTCCAGCGCGTCTCCCTCATCAAAAACAATCTGGGCCGCGCGCAAGCCGGCGGCCAAACTCGCACGGGTCTCAGCCACCTGCTGGCGGCTGGCCTGGCGCTCCTGCAGCGACTCGTCTACCTGCTGCTGCGCCTCCAGCACGCGCTGCCGCGCCTGCCGCCAAGCCTCCATATCCAGGGCCGCCAGACCGCCCAGACCCAGGCTTTCACTCAGGGTCTGCCACTCGGCGGCCATCGCTTGGGCGTCGGTCAGCTGGCGGTTCTGCGCCTGCTCCAAGGCCGCGGTCTGCAGGCGCAGGCGCGCCAAGGCGTCCAGCTTGGTCTGCAATTCGCTGGCCTCGCGCGCCTTGGCATGGCGCTGGTCAGCCATCTCATCCGTGCGCTCGATGCTGGCCTCAAAGCCTGTCGCCGCCGCCGCGCCCGGCGCGGCCTCGGCCAATTTGATGCGCTGCCATTGCGCGTTACGCAGCTCGCGAGCTTGTATCAGATCGGCCAAGGCGATGGGGCTATGGGCCTGGGTGTACTGGGCAATCTCCAGCGCCAGCGCCGCCTCATCGGCCCGCAGCTCGGCGAGCCGCTCGCTGAAGGCCTGCAGCTTGCTCTGCGCCTCCTGCTGGCGCTGCAAGCGCTGCTGCATGGCCGGCTCGGACGGCAAACTCAGGCCGCGCAGCGCGGCCATGTCCAGATCCGACCGGTCCCAGGCGCCAAGACCGGCGCGCGCGCTCACGAGCTCACGCTCGGCCCGCTGGCACTGGAGGTCCACGCGGCCCAAGGCGGCCCGTGTATCGCCAAGCGCGCGCGCCCGGCTCAAGGCCAAGGGCAAACTGGCCGGCAAATCGATCGCTGTTTGGGCTTGGGCCTGGGCCTGCAAAGCCTGCGACTCGGCCGCCTTCTCGGCCTCTGCACTGATGGCAGCGCGGCGGGCTTGATCGAGCAGCTCATAACGCTTAGCCAAAGCGGCAAAGCCGGCGCGCAGCGGCAGCGGCGGCAGACGCTGCGCCAGGGCCGCTTCATCCAGCTCGGGCCAGCCCAGGCGGCGCAGCTCGGCCTCGATCTGCTGCCAATGCCCGCTCAGCTCGGCGCGGCAGCGATCGATTTCTTGACCATGGCCGCGCACCTGCTGGCGGCCCTGTTCCAACGCCAGAATTTCGGCCTCTTGGCGCAGCAAAGGCTGATCCACACGCACCGCCGCAAGCCGCTCGGCCAGCGCCTGCGCCTGAGCCATGAACAGCTCTTGCGTGCGCCCGGCGCTGGCCAGCTCCAGCTCGGCCTCGGCCAAGACGCGCGCCGCTTCCAGCGGCAGCAAAACCACCCGCTGCAGCCCCTGCAAGCCGGCCTGCGCCGCAGCGATCTGCCGCAAGCTCGGCGCCACCCGCCGCGCCCGCTCGAGCGCGTTGCGTTGCAACTCCAGGCCCTGCAATCCGGCGCGCAAGGCGTCGCGTGATTGCTCCAAATCATTGACTTTGGCGCGAGCGTCCAGCCACTCCTTGGTACGCACGGTGGCGGCCTTCAGCGCCGCGTCGGCGGCGGCCAACTCGTCGCTGGCCACGTAATAGGCGCGCTCGCCGGAGCGCCGCTTGGCCCAGAGTTTGTCGGCCTCGGCGTCAAGTTGTTCGCGCACGGCGCTCAAGCTGCCGATGCCGGCCGCCGACTGAAAAAGAATCTGGCCGAGGTCGTTCGAGGCGCTCAGAATCGCCTTGCCGCCGGCCTCCAGCCGGCCATGGTCGAGCCCGAACATCTGCTCAAAAAAGTTTCGCTCGCTGGCACCCAGAAACGGCGCCAAGGCCGCCTCCGGCAAGACCTGACCCCGCGCGTCGAACAAGGATTTGGTTCGAGCCTTGCTGCGCTCGAAGCGCAGCTGGGCCTCGCCCTGGCTCAAACTGGCGCCCAAGCGCATATCGGCCTTGGCATGCAGAAAGTCGTAGCTGGAGCGGGTTTCGATACCAAACAGCAGGTCGAGGATGGCACTGCGGGTGGTTGACTTGCCGGCCTCGTTGGCGCCGACGATGAAATGGAAGTCGCGCGCTGGCGTCGCCATCGTGGTCGCCATTGCGACGGGAAAATCCAGCCGCTGATCTGTGAACTTGCCGTAGCGTTTAAGGTCTAGCTGTTGAATGCGCATGGCGGCCACTCTAAGCGATACGCCAAGCCACACATCAAGCAAAACGTGCGCCCTACAATCCGCGCCAAATCACCGGAGTGAATCCCTATGTCTGCGCCCATCGACTTCTATTTCGACTTTGCCTCGCCCTATGGCTATATTGCCGCGCAGCAAATCGATGCGATCGCCGCTCGCCATGGCCGCACGGTGACCTGGCGCGCGATTGTGTTGGATGCCAATTTCCAATCGCTGGAGCGCATTCGCATCCCCAGCAACATCATGCGCAGCGACTACATCCGTCGTGATGCCGAACGGCTGGCCGCTTTTTACGGCGTCGAGTACCGCACGCCCAGCAATCTGGGCGCGCACACCGAGCAGGCGGCGCGGATTTTCCATTGGGTGCATGACCGCTCGCCGGAGCAGGGGCGCGACTTTGCCAACCGCGTGATGAAGGCCTATTTCGTCGACGACAAGAACATCGCCTCCGAGGAAGTGCTTGAAGCCTTGACGACGGCGATGGGCATCAGCGCCGAGGACTTCGCCGAAGCCAGCGCCAACCCGGCCAGCCGCTCACGGCTGAAGGCCGAGGTCGATATGGCCGAGGCGCGCGGCGTTTTCGGCTCGCCTTTTTTCATCGTCGAAGGCGAGCGCTTCTGGGGGAATGATCGGCTGCCGCAGTTGGAGCGGTGGTTGGCGAGTGGGCCGTATTGAATTTGGCGCTGCATTCAGCCATTGAGGTTTGGCTAGTGGAATTGCCAACGCCGGCAGTACCGTGATTGCTGCCGGTGGCACATCGAGTGCTTTGGGCGGCTTCGTGCAGAGCTGCCATTCGCACCGACTCCCACCGTTTCAGAAAGTGCAAAAGGGCTTAAAACCGCCCGACCCCAAAGGCAGTGCTGGGCGCTACTTGACATCACAGGCTCATTGCAACAGTGCATCCTGACTCAACCGGAAGCAGCATCAGGCGACCGCCGTGAGCGCGGGCGACAAGGTCTGAGAGCATCAAACCTAGGCCTGTCTTGCCGTCGTAGTCCTGGGCGTCGATCGCGTCTTGCAAGCGTTGGCGAGTGGCTTCCGCCAAGCCGCTGCCGTTGTCGTGCAACTGCACCTTTGTCTGGCCGCCTTCCTGGCTGATTGTGACCCTCACTTCAGTCGCGCCGTGGCGCAAGGCATTGTCCAAAAGGTTCAAGAAGGCAGCGGCCAGAAGGTCCGGGTCGGCAGTCACCGGGCCGTTGCTTTCAACCGTTATGGACAAGGCATCGAAAGGCAGTTCGGCGATCAACTCGCTGACATCGACAGCACAGCGGTTCACCTCACCGCCGCTGCGGAACATGGTGAGCAAGGCCGTCACCACCCTGCGCAGCCGGTCGGCTGATTCGCGCGCACGCTGCAAATGCGGCTGCTCCTGCGGCCCTGCTCGCCGCTGCGCCACTGCTAAGTTGGCCACCAACGCGGCCAAAGGTGTGCGCAAAGCATGCGCAGCATGCGAGGCAAACGCCCGCTCGTTGCTCACTTGCCTTGCCAGCCGCTCTCCAAGCCCAGCGATAGCCCGGTGCATAGGCATCAGTTCGGCGCGCATCGGTTCGCTCAACACTTGGCCGGCTCGCAAGGGATCAAACAGCGCCACCGTCTCTGACATCAGCATGATGGGCTGCAGTTCTCGAGTCACTCGCAAACGAAGCCAAAGTGCGCCAGCCAAGCCAACGACCAGTGCCGCGCCGGTCGAGTATTTGATGGCCTCGTACAGCGCTTCTCTGCGCTCATCGGTTCGCTGGGCCACAAAGAGCTTTTTTCCGGCCGCATCAAATGGCAGCACGAAAACTCGCCATGCGCCGCCAGGCTTTGCAAACCCCTGCGAAACGCCGTCTGCCAACGGTTGTGCCGGCGCACGATGTGAGCGCAACAGCAACACGCCCTGGGGACTGACGATTTGCCACACGGTATGCTCTTCATGTGCAGGGGCCGCCATCGCCTCGCCGCTGCCAAGCGGCAGTTGCGCAGCATTCAGAGTCAAAATGCCGAGCAGGATTTCTGCCGCTTCCTGGAGCGTGTTGTCGAGCAGTTCGTCAACCTCGAGTCGCACCACCCAGCCCACCGCCGCTGAAGCCGCAACGCCCCACGCCAGCGAAATCACAACCTCCAGTGAGTTGCTGGCCACTTCACCTTCAAGCCCAAGCACCAGGGCGTCAAGGTCGCTCTTGGAGACGATGCGCCCGGCACGCAAGGCGAGTGCCTCCGCCAATGCCCACTCGCGCGCCGTCAGACCCGCCCGCACGCCGCTGACAAAAGCGCATTTGGCGTTGAGATCAAGCGTGACCTCGCCGAACACCAGACGAGGGCTGCCGGAGCCTGAAGAACGCCGGGTGATGGCGCGAATTCTTGCGCTCAACTCTTCAGGGTCGAAGGGCTTGACCAAGTAGTCATCCGCACCGCTGTCGAGGCCCTGGATCCGGTCGCTGATCAGGTCGCGCGCTGTCAATACCAGCACCGGCCTGTTGTCGCCCTGTCGGCGTAGGGAGCGCACCCAATCAAGGCCGGATCCGTCAGGCAATTGCCAATCGACCAGCAAGGCGTCGTATGGCTCCTCGCAGAGCACCCGAGCTTCGCCGATGCATTGACACCAGTCGACGATATGTCCATCGACCTGCAAAAAGTCCTTCAGGGCCTCGCCGAGGCTTCGGTCGTCTTCCAGCAGCAGCAATCTCATGGGTGAGTCATAAAGGTGGGTACGACCGGCACGGTAGCACTGCTCGGGGCCGACGTGGTTCACGCTGGCTTCAGTTTCATTGTCAATGCTGCACGCAGTTTGCCGCGTTCACGCCCCACCCTCAATGAGTTGCCCCATGTCATTCAAAACCCGTTACGCCCTGGTTATGGCCGGCCTATTGCCGCTGTTCATTTATTGCGCTCAAGCCCGTGCTGGCGAACAGCTGCTGACGCTCAAGCCGGCTCAAGTGACAGCCCTCGGCCTGCGCACGGTAGTCGCCATCGCCCCAGCCGAGCAGTCGGCTGGCCGCTATCCAGCGACGGTCGTCGTGCCGCCCGGACAACAGCGTGTCGTCGCGGCGCCGCTGCCGGGGCTGATTGAGCAACTGCAGTTCAGCGTTGGTGATGCCGTGCGCGCCGGACAGCTGTTGGCCGTCCTGCATAGCGCTCAGGGCCAGGAACTCCAGCACGATGTGCATGTGAGCCGCACGCAAGCCGGGCTTGCCAGCAGCGTTCTGGCCCGCGATGAGGCACTCTTCAAAGAGGGTCTGATCGCGTTGTCGCGGCTTGAAGCCAGCCAAGCGCAGGCCGGCATGGCTGCTGAACAGCAAGAAGAGCGGGAGCAGGCGCTGGTACGCGCCGGTGGCTCGGCCAAGGCGGCCGGCGGCCGACTGACCCTGCTGTCTCCGATCAGCGGTGTGGTGCTGGAACGCCCAGCCCAGGTCGGTCAGCGCGTCGACGCTGCAGCAGTCATTTTTCGCGTCGCCAATGTGTCCTCTTTATGGATCGAAATGCAGGTGCCTGCGGCCGACATGAATTCGGTGCGACTCGGAGACAGCGTACGTGTCCCAGGCGGTGCGGCCGGAACGGTCATCGCGATCGGCGCCAACGTCGACACAGCCAGCCAAGCCGTGCTGGTGCGCGCAAGGGTGGACTCCGCAGCCAGCAATTTGCGCGCAGGCCAAGCGATCGAGGTGCAGCTGAACCGTGCGGCTCAGGGCACTGTCCAGTTGCCGGCCGCCGCGGTGCTGCAAGTCTCAGGTAACTCGCTGGTGTTCGTTGATGCCGGCGCGGGCCGCTACCGCGCAGCGCCCGTCCAACTGGTCGGCAGCACAGGCGCATTGGCCTCGGTCAGGGGCTTGCCGGTAGGCAGCACGGTGGTCGTGCAGGGCACAGCCGCACTGAAGGCGATGCTTACGGCACAACAGCCCTGAGCCGTCAACAACCCTCATTGAGAAAGCCTTCATGCTGTCCCAACTCATTTCGTTTTCGCTACGCCAGCGCCTGCTGGTCATCATCGTGATGGCCATGATGGTGGTTGCCGGTGTGCTGGCCTTCTTGGGCTTGCCGATCGATGCCTTTCCAGATGTTTCCACAACTCAAGTCAAGCTGATTTTGAAGGCCCCGGGCATGACACCTGAGGAGGTCGAGTCACGCATCACAGTGCCCATCGAACAAGAGGTGCTCGGCATTCCGCGGCAGAAAGTGCTTCGATCCACGTCCAAGTACGCATTGGCCGACATCACGCTTGATTTCGAGGACGGCACCGATGTGTACTGGGCGCGCCAGCAGGTTGGCGAGCGCCTGGCCAACGTGATGAAGGATCTGCCGCCCAACACCAGCGGCGGCATGGCTCCGATCACCACCCCGCTGGGCGAGATGTTCATGTTCACGCTAGAAGGCCCGCAGTCGCTGGAGGAGCGGCGCCGCGTGCTTGACTGGGTCGTGCGCCCCGCACTGCGCACTCTGCCGGGCGTAGCCGATGTCAACAGCCTCGGCGGGCGCGTGCGCACCTTCGAGGTCGTGCCTGATCCAATCGCCCTGGCCTCGCGCGGTGTGAGCCTGCAACAGCTGGAGGCAGCTTTGGTGGCGAGCAACCGCAATGACGGCGCAGGCCGACTGGCCAGCGGTGAAGAGGCGTTGATCGTGCGTGCTGAAGGGGCCATCCACAACCTCGATGACGTCCGCGCTACCGTGCTGCGGGCGGGCGACGGCAAGATCGTGCGGGTCGGTGACGTGGCGCAAGTGCGCTTCGGCGAACTCACCCGTTACGGCGCGGTGACGCGCAACGGCCAAGGTGAAACCGTGGAAGGCTTGGTGCTCGGGCTGCGCGGCGCCAATGCCCGTGATGTGGTTGCTGCCGTCAAGCAAAGACTGGTCACCCTGGCGCCCAGTTTGCCTGAGGGCATGACCATAGTGCCCTTTTACGACCGAAGCAATCTGGTGGACCGGGCTATTCACACGGTCGGAAAGGCCTTGCTTGAGGCGGTCATCTTGGTCGTTTTGTTGCTGCTCGCCTTCCTCGGCAATCTGCGTGCCGCCCTTGTGGTCGCTGTGATGTTGCCACTGTCTGCGCTGGGCACCTTCTTGCTGATGCGCCAGTTTGGCCTGTCCGCCAACCTGATGAGTTTGGGAGGTTTGGCGATCGCCATTGGCATGTTGGTCGACGGCGCGGTCGTCGTGGTGGAGAACATCGAAACAGCGTTGACCGGTCCGCAGGCCGCGCGCCAGTCACCGTTGCATCTTGTCTTCAGGGCCAGCCGCGAGGTCGCCGTGCCGGTCACTTCAGGCATTGCCATCATCGTGATCGTCTTCCTGCCGCTGCTGAGCCTGGAAGGACTGGAAGGCAAGCTTTTTGCGCCGGTGGCGCTGACGATCGTGTTCGCGCTGCTGGTGTCCTTGCTGTTGTCTCTGACGGTTGTGCCTGTGCTTGCATCATGGTTGTTGCATGTCGGGCCAGCCCATGAACCTTGGTTGGTGCGGCATCTGAACCGGCTCTACGCACGCTTGCTGGCTTGGGCGATGCAGCATGAAAGAGCCATGCTGGGCGGCGCTCTTGTTGGCCTGGTGGCAGCCGGCGCGCTGTTCACTGTGGTGGGCAAGTCATTCATGCCAACGCTGGATGAGGGCGACATGATCATGCAGCTCGAGAAGCTGCCGTCCATCGGCCTGGAGCAGACCTTGGCCTTGGACCTGCAGGTGCAAAAAGCCCTGCTCGGGCGCGTGCCCGAAGTCATTGGCGTGGTCGCCCGCAGCGGCGCGGACGAGTTGGGGCTCGACCCAATGGGCCTGAACCAAACCGACAGCTTTCTGGTGCTCAAACCGCGCGATCAATGGCGGAATCCCGACAAAGAATGGCTGACCGACCAGCTACGGGCGGTGATGCAGGACTTTCCTGGCATCAGCCCCAGCTTCACCCAGCCCATCGACATGCGGGTGTCAGAGATGCTGACGGGTGTGCGGGGCGACCTCGCCATCAAGATCTATGGCACCGACTTGGCCCAGCTCAATGAGCTTGCCCTGCGAACGGAAGCTCTGGTGGCCAAACTGGCGGGGGCCAGCGATACCCTCACGCTGCGCAATGACGGCGTGCAGTACCTGCAGATCGACATCGACCGGCTGGCGGCCGGCCGCTTCGGTCTGAACGCCGAACAAATACAGGCTGACCTGCGGCGCTGGGTCGAGGGGCAGCCGGTCAGCATCGTGCAGGAGGCGGGTCGGCGCACGCCACTGGTTATCCGCGGCGCAGCCAGCTTGCGGGCCTCCCCCGCAGACTTCCAGGCCTTGCGCTTGACCGCGGCCGACGGGCAGTCTGTGCCATTGCAGGCGGTTGCAAGCCTGCGACGGGTGGACGGGCCGGTCAAGGTGGACCGTGAACAAGCCCTGCGCTATGTGGTGGTGCAGAGCAATGTGCGCGGCCGGGATTTGGTCGGCTTTGTCGAGGAGGCGCAACGTGCCGTTGCACAGCAGATCAAGCTCCCGCCAGGCTACAGCATCACTTGGGGTGGTCAGTTCGAAAACCAGCAGCGTGCTGCAAGGCGCTTGGCCACGGTGATCCCGGTCGCATTGGCCCTGATCTTCTTCATCCTGTTCTCCACCTTTGGCTCCGTGCGCCAGGCCTTGCTGGTGCTGGCCAACGTGCCGCTGGCCCTGATCGGCGGCGTGCTTGCGCTTGCTGCTTAGGGCGAATAACTGTCGGTGCCCGCATCGGTGGGTTTCATCGCGCTGCTGGGCATTGCTGTGCTCAACGGCGTGGTGCTGGTGAGCTAC
>JADMJQ010000298.1 GCA_018780415.1 Roseateles sp.
GAGGGCGGCTTACTTGGGTGAATGAGGGTTTGGCCAGATGAAAAAAAGGCGGCCACTGGCCGCTTTTCTACTGACTGGGTTGACGCTCAGGCCGGTTTGCGCAGCAGCTCCACCCGCAGTGGCCCGGCCATGTCCAGATGCACATCGCGCTGTGGGAAAGCAATCGCGATGCCGGCCGCAGCCAAGGCGTCATTGATGGCGAAGCGCAGATCGCTGTCGACCGTCGGGCCGCTGCTCGGCCCGCCCAAGCGAAACCAAAACAACAGTCGCAGCGTCAGCGCGTCGCTGGCAAAGTCCTCGAACAAGACCTCGGGTGGGGGCTCGGGCAGCACACCGGCATGGGCGCTGGCGCAGTCGCGGACCAAGTTTGCGGCCCGCCGCACGTCGGCGCCATAGGCCACGCCGACCGTGATCACGCGGCGCATATCGGGGCTGCCGCCGCTCCAGTTGCTGACCTGGTTTTCGAGCAGATTGGAGTTCGGCACGATCGCGTCGATGCCGTCAAAGCCGCGTACCGTGGTGGCGCGTAAGTCGACCGTGAGCACGGTGCCCGAGACGCCGCCGACCGAAACAATGTCGCCGACCCGGATCTTGCGTTCGAACAAGATGATGATGCCGCTGATCAGGTTCTTGATGACGTTTTGAGCGCCAAAACCGACCCCGATCGCCAGCGCGCCGCCGAGAAAAGCAAAGGCGGTGATCGGGATGCGCGCCAGCTTCAACACGATCATCAGCACGACCAGCAGCAAAATCGTCTTCAGCCAGCGGTGCAGCACCCGCGCGAAGGCGGCGGACAGACTCAGGCGCTGGGCCAAGTGTTTGATCAACAGCCGCGATAGCCAGCGGGCGAGCCAGTAGCCGGCGACCAGCATGATCAAGATGCCTACGCTTTTACCCACCGTAACGCCGTAGTCCAGCGTCACGATGCGGCCGTCTATCGAGGTGTTCTCGGTCGCGCTGAAGAGCTCGTAGTTCCAGGCGGCCGCCGCCCAGCGGCTGCCCAGCTCGCCGGCGTCGGTCAGCAGGTCGGTGGCGTTGTCCGGTCCTTGCTTCAGCCCCAAATCACTGCGGCTGCGGGTCAGCAGCAAGACGGCCCGGCTGAGTGAGCCGGACAGGCGCTCCTGCACATTGAGCTGGGTTTGCAGCGCGCTCAGCAGACGCTGTTGCTGAACGCGTTGGGGCTCGTCCGGCAGCAGGTCTTGCACCCGCGCTTCTTGGGTGCGCAATTCGGCGCGCAGGAAGTCGCCGTACTTGCTGCTGATCTGCAGTCGGCTCTGCACCTGCTCGAACATTCGCTCCAGCGTGTCAGACGCGGCAGCGATTTTTCCGCTGTCCTTGCCGCCCGACATGCCGCCAAAAAGTGCGGCCGCAGCCGCCTGACGGGCCCGCCACAAATCGGCCTTACCGCCCGCCAGTGACTCCAGCTCGCGCAAGCCGGTGAGGGTCAGGCGCAAGGTCTCTAGCTCGAAGGCGTGATTGGCGGCGGCTTGTGCCGGGCCGGCCTCCCGAGCACTTTCGCGCCGCCCCAACTGAGCCTCAAGCCGTTTGCGTTCGGTCGCGATCCCATCTTTTTCTTGCTCGAACTCCTTCAGCAAGCTGGCCAGGTCGGCGTCACTGAGTTGTTGCTGGGGGCCAACGCGGGCGATCTCGCTTTGCAGCTGTTCTATGGGTAGGCTCAGGCTGGCCAGGCCTGCGCGCGCGCGGCTGCGTGCCTGGTCGGCCTGCAGCAGCTCCAGATCAGCCACCTCAGACAGCACTTGACTCAAATCCAGCTGTGGGCGTGCGGCCGATTGCTGCGCGCCACTGAGCAGCTTCTGACCTGCTTGGTCCTGCCGGCGGCGCAGCGTGGCCTCGGCGTCCGCGCGCACCTCGGCGGCCGCCTCGACCTCGGTGTCCAGTGATTTGGTCAGCATCTTCAATGCGGCTTGGCGCACCAGCAGTCCGTCGAGCTGGTCGCGCAACTGGTCGACGTCGAGCAGCCTGAACGGCGGCTTGCCCGCCAGCGTCGGCACGCTGATCAAAGGCAGCGAATCATTTTTGGCCGCAGCGCCTTGTTCATTGGCGGCTTGCACCTGGACCGATAGCAGCATCACGCGGCGCTCCGAGGCGAGCTTGCGCTCGTCCAGCAAGGGCTCGCTGCCGGCGGCCAGCAATTGCAGGCGCTGCTGATATGCCTGTGCGCTCCGCAAGCGCTCGGGCCAGTCCGCTGCCGGGCTTGACGCCTTGTCGGCACCCGCGCCGGCGTTCGCGGACGCTGACTGCAGCTGCGCGCGCAGGGCTTCGGGCACAACGCTCTTGGGCAGTTCGAGCCCAAGGCCAGGCTGCGCGGCCAGACCCAGGCCGATGACGAGCACGGCTTGACCGAAGAGTAGGCTGGGTTTGAGGCGAGGCATGGGGTGATGTGGCGTAGGCGGACCGGCCAAATGGGCCGGTTGCGCAGGATCAGGGATGCGATCGTCTCATGATGCGGCCGCCTTCGTACCCTTGATGTAACCCGTTAAGGCCTTGAATCTTGTAATATGGTTACTAATTTTCACATCGTCGAGTTACATCGCCGGGTTACGTCGTCGAGCTAGATCGGTAATGCATATGAACAAGACACTTCTTTCCGTCACCGAGCGGATTCGCCAGCGCAGCGCCCCTAGCCGGGACGCTTACCTGGCCGGTATCGAGCGCATGGCCGGCCGCAAGCGCGGCATCGAGCGCATGGGCTGCGCCAATGTGGCGCATGCGGTGGCGGCAATGCCGGCCAATGACAAGCTGCGCATCGTGGCCGAGAAGGCGCCGCACCTGGCCATCATCACCGCTTACAACGATATGTTGTCGGCGCACCAGCCCTATGAAGCCTACCCGGCGTTGATCCGCGACGAAGCGCACCGGCGCGGAGCGACTGTGCAAGTCGCCGGCGGCGTGCCCGCCATGTGCGACGGTGTCACGCAAGGCCTGCCTGGTATGGAGCTGAGCCTGTTCTCGCGTGACAATATCGCGATGAGCACGGCGATCGGCCTCAGCCATGATGTCTTCGACGCGGCCCTGCTGCTGGGCATTTGCGACAAGATCGTGCCCGGTCTCTTGATCGGTGCCCTGCATTTCGGCCATCTGCCCTGCATCTTCGTGCCCGCCGGTCCCATGAGCAGCGGCCTGCCGAACAATGAAAAAGCCAAGGTGCGCGAGAAGTTCGCGCAGGGCCTGGTTGGCCGCGACGAACTCTTGAAGGCCGAGTCCGCCGCCTATCACGGCGCCGGCACCTGCACTTTTTACGGCACCGCCAATAGCAACCAGATGCTGTTGGAGGCGATGGGCTTGCATGTGCCCGGTGCCGCTTTTGTGCACCCGCATGACCCGCTGCGCGAGGCGCTGACCCGTGAGGCGGTGCGCAATGCCTTGGCCATCACCCACAAGATGCGCTACACGCCGATCGGCCGCCTGGTCGACGAGCGCGTGATCGTCAACGCGATGGTCGCGCTCTTGGCCACCGGTGGCTCGACCAATCAT
>JADMJQ010000126.1:0-1297 GCA_018780415.1 Roseateles sp.
GAAACCGCCGACCGCCAGCAATTGGCCGTCTTTGACAACACCCTTGAGCGCCTCGGCGGCGCTGGGGAAAATCTTGTTCATTGCTGCTACTCCGTTCGAGCTTCGGAAGCCGCAGAGCGTACTACGCCAGGCTGCCGCTGGCGCATACGTAGAATCGCCTAAGTCAATACGCCAGGATTGAGCGTTACGCCCCCTTTCACCCTGTTCGCCCTGTTCGCCCTCAGCGACCACCTCCATGACCCTCGATTACCGCACCGCCTTTGAGATGGCGCCGATCGGCCTGGTGCTGTCGGCCAAGCGCTTGATCGTCGACTGCAATCGTCAGCTGTTGACCATGTTTGGCGCCGAGCAAGACCAGTTGCTAGGCCGCAGCTTTGAGGTGCTCTACCCCAGCCTGGTCGAGTTCGAACGCACCGGCGCGCGCATCGTCGCGGCGCTGGACAAACGAGGGTTTTACGCCGATGACCGGGTGATGAAGCGGGTCGGCAGCGGCGAGCTGTTTTGGTGCCATGTCTCGGGCCGCGCCTTGAACCCGGACGACCCGCATGCGGAAGGCATCTGGAGTTTTGAGGATTTGTCGGCGCACCGCCAGTTGAAGGCCGAGCTGACCGCCCGCGAGCGCGAGATTGCCGCGCTACTGATCGAGGGCCTGACCAGCAAGATGATAGGTAAACGGCTGGAGATCAGCCCGCGCACAGTGGATGTCTACCGCGCCCGGCTGATGAAAAAATACGCAGCCGGGTCGACGCCGGAGCTGATTCACAAAATGTTGAGCGCTTGAAGCGAGCGCTCCGTCAGTAGTGCGGCGGCAAGTCATCCATCAGGCTGCGAAACACCGGCGCGCCCGCGTCGGGCGCCTGCTGGCGCAAGGCGGCCAGCTCTCGGCTGATCAAATCGATCTGATCCTGCTGGCGCGTGATGATCAGATTCAGCTGATCCAAGAGGTCTTCGCTAAAGCTGGCCTTGATTTCCAGCTCGGTCAGGCGGGCTTCGGTAGTGTTGTTGTCCATGGCGCTATTGGACGTTATTTTGTACAGCAATACCCCGGCGCCGCGCTGCGGCTTGCTGAAACGGCGAAGATCGCGCCCGTGTTTCAACCCAGCCCAAACCATGCCCGCTCTTGAAGCGCCGACAGCGAGGATGCATAACGCCGAGTCAACGCAGCGTGCCCTGGTCTGGTTCAAGCGCGATCTGCGGGTGCAGGACCACGCGGCGCTGGTGGCCGCGCTGGCCTGCGAGGACGCGCTGGCCCTGTTTGTCATCGAGGACGAATGGCTGAACAGCGCCGAATGCGACG
>JADMJQ010000126.1:1307-3703 GCA_018780415.1 Roseateles sp.
ACGCCAGCCAGGTCGACTTCTGCCTGGCTTGCTTGACCGAGCTGCGGGCGGCCTTGGCCGAGCGCGGCCTGCCGTTGCTGGTGCGCGTGGGCCCGGTGGTGCCGGTGCTGGCGCAGCTGCACGGCGAACTTGGCTTCACCCAGCTCTTCAGTCATGAGGAGACCGGCCCCGGTTGGTCCTACCGGCGCGACCTGGCCGTGGCGGCCTGGTGCAAATCGGCCGCCGTGACCTGGCAAGAATTTACCCAGACCGGCGTGGTGCGCCGCCTGCGCAGCCGCGCCGGCTGGGCCCAGCGCTGGCAGATCCGTATGGACGCGCCGCTGCAGCGGCTGGAAGGCAGGTTCACAGCGGCGGTGTCGCTGGATCAGGCCGAGCTCCCGACGCTGGCCAGCCTGGGGCTGGCCCCGCATGGCAAGCGCTTGCAAGCGGCAGGCGAAACCGCCGCGCACAGCATGCTGAAAAGCTTTTTGCAGTTGCGCGGCCATGACTACCGCAAGGCCATCTCCAGCCCCTTGAGCGCCGAACAGGCCTGCAGTCGCCTGAGCCCTCACCTGGCCTTCGGCACCCTCTCCCTGCGCAACGCCCACCAGGCGACCGAGACGGCGATTCGCCGATCGCCCGACCCCGCGATGGCCTACGCCCTGCGCGGCTTTGCCGGGCGGCTGCGCTGGCATTGCCACTTCATGCAAAAGCTCGAGGACGAGCCCGCGATCGAGTTCCACAACTTTGCTCGCGCCTATGACGGCCTGCGGGAAAACGACTTCAACGAGGACCACTTTGCCGCTTGGTGCGACGGCCGCACCGGCTTCCCAATGGTGGACGCCTGCATGCGTTCGCTGCTGGCCACCGGCTGGCTGAACTTTCGCATGCGGGCGATGCTGGTCAGCTTTGCCAGCTACCAGTTATGGCTGCATTGGCGGCCCACCGGCCTTTTCTTGGCGCGGCAGTTTCTGGACTTTGAGCCCGGCATCCACTGGAGCCAGATGCAGATGCAAAGCGGCACCACCGGCATCAACACGCTGCGCATCTATTCCCCCACCAAGCAGGCGCTGGACCAGGACCCGCAGGGTCTTTTCATTCGCCGCTGGTTGCCCGAGCTGGCCCGCGTGCCCCTGCCCTACCTGGCCGAGCCCTGGAACATGGACCCGGCCGTGCAGCGCATGGTCGGCTGCGTCATCGGTGCCGACTACCCGGCCCCCATCGTCGACGCCAAACTGGCGATGCGGGCCGCCAAGGACCGCATGTATGGCTTGCGCAAGACCGACGACGCCCGCAAGCAAGCCGACCATGTGCAGGCGCGCCACGGCTCGCGCAAAAGCGGTTTGCCGGCCCCGGCGCAGCGGCGCAAGGCCGCCGGCAAGCCGGTAGACAGCGCAGCACCGGCCGCTCAAGGCGAACTGTTCGGATAGGCGCCGCGCAGCAGCTGCTAAGCACCTGCCTACAATTGCGCCCGATCATGCCAAACAACGCCGTCCTCAATATCTCCTCCTACAAGTTTGTCGGCCTGCCCGACTGCCATGCGCTGCGCGAGCGGCTGTTCGAGCGCGCCGCCGCGTTGGACCTGAAGGGCACCGTGCTGCTCGCCGAGGAAGGCATCAATCTGTTCCTGGCCGGCCCGGCCGCTAGCGTGCGCGCCTGGGTGGCCAGCTTGAAAGAAGACGGCCGTTTTGCCGATCTGGCGCCGAAAGAAAGTTGGAGCGAGGCCGTCCCGTTCAAAAAGCTGCTGGTCAAGGTCAAGCCCGAAATCATCCGCATGAACCATCCGTCGATCCGCCCCGACGCCTTGCCACGTGCGCCGGCGTTGGCTGAGCCAGGGCCATGACGACGCGGGCCGGCCGGTCGTGACGCTGGACACCCGCAATGCCTTCGAGATCGACTACGGCACGTTCGAGGGCGCGATCGACTGGCGCATCCACAAGTTCAGCGAGTTCCCACAAGCTGTACAGGACCACCGCGCCGAGCTGATGGGCAAGACCATCGTCAGCTTCTGCACCGGCGGCATCCGCTGCGAGAAGGCCGCGATCTACCTCGAACAACAGGGCCTGGACGGCCCGGTCTACCAATTGGAGGGCGGCATCCTGAAGTACTTCGAGGAGGCCGGCGGCGCGCATTACCAGGGCGCCTGCTTTGTGTTTGACCAGCGCGAGGCACTCGACGCCGGCCTGCATCCCGCTACCGAAATCTGCCGCCCGGCCAGCGAGGCCCACCGAGCCCCCGCGGCGGAATGAGCAGTCGCCTGAGCGAGAACCTGCTGCGCCTACTGGGTTTGCTCTTGCTGGTGGGGGCCTTAGGCATTGCGGCCACCAAAGCGCCCGACCGCCCGCTGGAAAGTCTGGTCCAGCGCTGGGCCCCGCCGCCCTCGGCCGAGACCGGTTCCTGCGCTCGCTCGACAGCCC
>JADMJQ010000126.1:3713-34154 GCA_018780415.1 Roseateles sp.
AATTCATTGATCTGAACGGCCAGCTGCTGCATTTGCGCGACCAAGGGCCGCGCAGCGACCGCCTGCCCATTGTCTTGATCCATGGCACCTCGGCCAGCCTGCATACCTGGGAGGGCTGGGTCAAAGAACTCTCAAAGACGCGCCGGGTGATCAGCTTTGATTTGCCCGGCTTCGGCCTGACCGGACCGGCCGCGACGGGTGACTACAGCGCTGATGCTTACGTCAAGTTCACGCGGGCCCTGCTCGACCATCTGCAGCTTGACCGGGTGGTGCTGGGCGGCAATTCACTCGGCGGTGAAATTGCCTGGATGGTGGCAGCCGCCGCACCGGAGCGGGTGGCCGCGCTGATCTTGGTTGACGCCGGCGGCTATGCCTTCGAGCCCGAGTCGGTACCGCTGGGCTTTCAAATGGCCCGCCTGCCCGGCTTGGGCGCCTTGAGCGAGCATGTGCTGCCGCGCAGCCTGCTGGAGCGCAGCATCAAGGATGTTTACGGTGACCCGTCCCGGGTGAGCGCGCAGCTGGTCGAGCGCTATTACGAGCTGAATTTGCGCGCGGGCAACCGCGCCGCGCTGCGCCAACGCTTTGCGCAAATGAACTTGGGCGAGCAGGCCGCCACGATCAAAACCTTGCAGCAGCCAAGCTTGATTTTGTGGGGTGACAAAGACCGCTTGATTCCGCCCATCAACGGCGAGCATTTCGCCCGTGACATTGCCGGCAGCCAGTTGGTCAGGTTTGCCGATTTAGGACATGTGCCGCAAGAAGAAGACCCGCTCGCCACGCTGGTGCCGGTACAAAAATTTTTGTCTACGCTCAAACCCTAGGTCCGCCGGTCCCATATCCATTGCAGACTAGCGGCTTAACTTTTCACTCATCGTTCAAACTTTTGGAGCAAGCATGCAAAGACGTCACCTGATCGCCATCGCCGCCATCGCCATGGCCGGACTGAGTGGATTCAGCGCCCAAGCGCAAACCGCCGACATGAAGAAAATCCGCATCGGCGTCGAGGGCGCCTACCCGCCGTTCTCCGAGGTGGGCAAGGACGGCAAGGTCATGGGCTTCGAAATCGACCTGGCCAACGCCTATTGCGCCGAGATGAAGGTCCCCTGCGAGATGGTGCAGGTGGACTTCGACGGCCTGATCCCAGCCCTGCAAGCGCGCAAGATCGACGCCATCATCGCTTCGCTGTCGATCACCGATGACCGCAAGAAAGCGATCGCTTTCTCCAACCCCTACTACAACACGCCGGCCCGGTTTGCCGGCAAAGCGGGCGCCAAAATGGACTTCTCGCCCGCCGGCCTGAAGGGCAAGAAGATCGGTGTGCAGCGCGCCACCATCCACGAGACCTATGCGGCCGCGATGTTCAAGGACAGCGAAATCGTTCGCTACGCGACCCAGGATCAGGCCTTTTTGGACCTCAAGTCGGGCCGCATTGACCTGACCCTGGCCGATCTGGTGGCGATTGATCAGGGCTTTCTGGCCAAGCCCGACGGCAAGGGTTTCGCCCTGGTCGGCCCGGTCTATGACGACGTCAAGTACTTCGGCACCGGCTCCGGCATGCGCAAGGCGGACGAGAAGGTGCTGGGCAAGAAGTTCAATGACGCAATCGCGGCAGTGGCGGCCAATGGCACCTTCAAAAAGCTCAATGACAAATACTTCCCCTACGACCTCGCGCCGAAGAAGTAATCGTTGAGCTTGTTTGACTGACTGATAGATAGATAGAGATTGAGATAGCGCCGATGGCTTTGCACGGTTTGTTGATTGACTTCCTGCCCAGCCTGCTCGAAGGGGCCGGGGTCACGCTCAGCGTGGCCCTGGCCTCGATGACGATGGCGATGAGCTTGGGGCTGCTGGGCGCCTTGGCTAAATTATCAAAATGGCGCTGGGCGCGTGGCCTGGCCTATCTCTACACCACCTTGATTCGCGGCGTACCGGATCTGGTCTTGATGCTGCTGATCTTCTATGGCGGGCAGATCGCGCTGAATGAAGGTTTGCTGGCGCTCGGCCATGAGGAGTATGTCGACATCAACCCCTATGTGGCCGGGGTGCTGACGATTGGCTTTATCTTCGGCGCCTATCTGACCGAGGCCTTCCGCGGTGCCTTCTTGGCCGTGCCGCCGGGCCAGCGCGAGGCCGGCCTGGCCTTTGGCCTGTCGAACTGGCAGATTGCCTACCGCATCACCTTGCCGCAAATGTTCCGCCATGCACTGCCGGGCTTGTCGAATAACTGGCTGGTGCTGATCAAGAGCACGGCCATCGTGTCGGTGATTGGCCTGTCGGACCTGATGACGCGCGGCCAACAAGCGGCCGGCTCGACCCGCGAGCCGTTCTTGTTTTATCTGGCGGTGGCTTTGATTTACCTGCTTTTCACAACCGCCTCCGAGTTCTTGTTCAGCTGGCTGGAGCGGCGTTTTTCGATCGGCGTTCGAAAGAGCGCCATATGAATTTCGCCGTCATCATTGAGAACCTGCCGCTTTATTTGAGCGGTGCCTGGACGACCCTGCAATTGCTGCTGGTGTCCTTGGTGCTGGGCTTGGCCCTGGCCGTGCCGCTGGCTGTGTTGCGCAGCTTTCGGGGCAGCTTGGTCTCACGCGCGGTCTGGGTCTACACCTATGTGTTTCGCGGCACGCCGATGCTGGTGCAGCTGTTCCTGATTTACTACGGCTTGGCCCAGTTCGAGCTGGTGCAGCAAAGCGCGCTTTGGCCCTATCTGAGTTCCGCCTGGTTCTGCGCCTGCCTGACCTTCGTGCTCAACACCTGTGCCTACACGACCGAAATCATCGCCGGGGCTATCAAGGCCTTGCCGATCGGCGAGATCGAGGCGGCCAAATCCATCGGCATGAGCCGCTGGGTGATGTTTCGCCGCATCATCTTGCCCTCGGCGCTGCGCCGCTCCTTGCCGGCCTATAGCAATGAAGCCATCTTCATGCTGCACGGCACCTCGCTGGCCAGCATCGTCACCATTCTTGACCTGACCGGTGCGGCCCGCATCGTCAACTCGACCCACTACATCCCGTTCTCGGCCTTCATCACCGCGGCGGTTTTCTACTTCCTGATGACCTTGACATTGGTTGGCCTGTTCCACAAGGCCGAGGCGCGCTGGCTCAAGCCCTTGATGCCGCGCTAAATGCCACATTGATGGCCGTCCCTCTTCATTTTTTTGATCCCGATGCAAACTCAAAAACATCTGCTGCTGTCGCCCGCGCCCGGCACCCAACGCGAGCTGATCTCGCTGCATTACGGCCAAGTCGGCGGTCTGAACGGTCACAAGAAGGCCTATATCCAGGCCTCGCTGCATGCGGATGAGCTGCCCGGCATGCTGGTCGCTCATCATCTGCGCTTGAAGCTGAACGCCCTGCAGGCCGCCGGCCGGATCGTGGGCGAAATCGTGCTGGTGCCGATGGCCAATCCGATCGGCCTGTCGCAGTACGCGCTGCATCTGCACCAGGGTCGGTTCGAGGCCACCAGCGGTGAGAACTTCAACCGCCATTACCCTGAGCAAGTGGACGCCGCGGCGCGGGCCGCCGAGCCCGAGCTGAGCGGCGACGCGGCCCGCAATGTGCAGATTTTGCGGCGCGAGCTGAAAAAGGCCGTGACTACGGCCGAGGCCGAGACCGAACTGAAGTCGCTGCGCCGCACGCTGATGGCGCTGTCCTGCGACGCCGACATCGTGCTGGACCTGCATTGCGACGCGCAAGCCGTCATGCATCTTTACACCGAGACGCCTTGCTGGCCCGAGTGCGAGGCGCTGGCGCGTTACCTCGGCGCACGCGTGACCCTGTTGGCGCAGGACTCGGGCGACAGCCCGTTTGACGAGGCCTGCTCGCAGGTCTGGTGGAAATGGGCCCAGCGCTTCGAGGGCCGCTTCCCCATCCCCCAGGCCTGCCTGGCGGTGACGGTCGAGTTGCGCGGCGCCGCCGATGTCGAGCATGGCTTGGCCGAAGCGGATGCGCAAAACATCATCGATTTCCTTTGCCACCGCGGCTTGATCAGCGGTGCGGTGCCGGTGATGCCGGCCGCTGTCGGCGATGCGCGCCCGCTGGCCGGCTGCATGCCGATCAAGGCCGAGAGCGCCGGCGTGCTGACCTTTCTGCGCCAGGCCGGCGAGACGGTGGCGGCCGGCGATGTGCTGGCCCATGTGATCTGCCCGTTGACGGCAACGGTGGCGGAGTTGAAGAGCCCGGTGGACGGCCTGTTCTTCGCGCGCGACTTCGTGCGTTTCGCGACGGCCGGCATGAAGGTCGGCAAGGTCGCAGGGCTTGAAGCCCGGCGGACCGGCAAACTATTGGGTGCATGAGATGTCCGAAGCCAGTCTGATTGTCGAAAACCTGCACAAACGCTATGGCGAGCGGGTGGTGCTGAAGGGCGTCTCCTTGTCCGCCAAGACCGGCGATGTGATCACCTTGATCGGCTCCAGCGGCTCGGGAAAAAGCACCTTCCTGCGCTGCCTGAACCTGCTGGAACAACCGTTTGAGGGCAGGCTCTCGCTGGCCGGCGAAGAGTTGAAGCTGGTGCCTGACCGCGACGGCAGCCTCAAGGCCGCCGATGCCAAGCAATTGCAGCGCTGGCGCTCGCGCTTGGCGATGGTGTTCCAGAACTTCAACCTCTGGGGTCACCGCACCGTGCTGGAGAACATCATCGAGGCGCCGGTCTATGTGCTGGGTGTGCCCAAGGCCGAGGCGATCGAGAAGGCCGAGGCCTTGCTGGCCCGCGTCGGCGTGTCGCACCGCAAAGACGCTTACCCGGCCCAGCTATCGGGCGGCGAGCAGCAACGCGTGGCGATCGCACGTGCGCTGGCGGTTGAGCCCGAGGTGATGCTGTTTGATGAGCCGACCTCGGCACTCGACCCGGAATTGGTCGGCGAGGTGCTCAAGGTGATGCGCGACCTGGCGGCCGAGGGCCGCACGATGATTGTGGTCACGCATGAAATGGGTTTTGCGCGCGAGGTGTCGAACTACACGATGTTCTTGCACCAGGGCCGGGTCGAGGAAGAAGGCAATCCGCGCGAGGTTTTGCTCAAGCCGCAAAGCCCGCGCCTGCAGCAGTTCTTGAGTGGCGGGCTGAAGTAGGACTTTGGCTGGGCGCCGGCGCCGCCGCGTGGCCTTGCGGATGCAGGTTTCCCCGCACTGGTGCGCTCGACGAATCTGGCCCAAAATCGCCGCACGGCTTGCCCTGCGGGCCGATGACCCAATCGACACTGAAACGGGAGATTTAGATGCACAAACAACCCAAGGCCCTCACGCTGCTGACGGCCCTGCTGCTCAGCGCTCTGGCAAGCGCCTGCAGCAGCACCGGCGACGGCAAGGACCAGGATCTGGATGACGACCGGACCTATGTGACCGGCACCCGCATCCCCTATAAGGGTGCGCAGCCGATCAAGAATCTGGACAAGAACGATGTACGCGAGTCGATCCGCCAGCAAGACTTGTCGCGCAATCCAGCCAGCAACTGAGCCGCGTCAAGGCACATCGCTCGATCCCGAACGCAAAACCGCCAAGACCTCGGAGCGAAACTCGCGTTGGTAGAGGATGAAGATCACGCCGCCGGTGGCCAGCATCAGTGCCCAGGGTGAGAAAAACCAGGCCACCACGGCGAACGACAAGTAGTAGGCGCGCAGGCCATCATTGAAGGTTTCGGCGGCCAGGCCCATGACCCGCCCGGCACGGTCGGCAAAGGCCTCGCGCGACACCTCACCGCTGTCGAACCGGGTGTGATCCGGTGCCGAGCCGACCAGTAAGGCGCCAAAAGTGTATTGCCGCATGCTCCAGGTGAAGCGAAAAAAAGCGTAGACAAAGATCGCCGTCAGCAGCACCAGCTTGAACTCGAACACCAGCTCCGAGGTGCGCGCGGCAAACGGCAGGTCGGCCACCATGGCGGAGGCCTTGTCGCCCGCCCCCAGCATGGCCAAGAGCCCGCCGATGATCAGGATGGTGGTCGAGGCAAAAAATGACGGGCTGGTGGACAGGTTCTGCACCACCACCCCGTCCACCACCCGCACCTCGCGAAACGTGGCCTGGTACATCCAGCGCCAGCGTTCGCGGTTGGTGGCGGCCAGCAGCGAGCCGTCAAACTGCGAACGCCGCCTGGCGAAGCCGGCATAGCCTAGCCAGCCGGTAAAAAACCCCAGCAGGGCCAGCCAGTCGGCCAAGGGCAGGAAGGCGAGCGCTTTCAGCATATCTTTCATGGGTGGGGCGTAGTCACTGGCTCAACAAGCCTGCATATTAAGCCGCCAAATCAAACACCAGCACTTCTGCGTCCTGCCCACCCTCGATCAATAGCTGAGGCTCGGCGACAACTTGCAAGGCGTCACCCGCCTGCAGAACTTGGCCGTTGACGGTCAAGCTGCCACGCACCAGATGCACATAGGCGATGCGCCCCGCCGCCAGCTTCGCTTGCGCGCGCTCCGCGCCATCGAACAGCCCGGCATACAGCCTGGCATCGGCATTCAGCGTCACCGACCCGTCGGCGCCATTGTTGGAGGCGATCAAGCGCAGCCGGCCGCGCTTTTCGCTGGTCGCGAAATGCTCTTGCTGATAGCTCGGCGCCACACCCAGCTTATCGGGCTGAATCCAGATTTGCAGAAAATGCGTGGTCTGCCCCTGGGCATGGTTGAACTCGCTATGCCGTACGCCGCTGCCCGCGCTCATGCGCTGCACATCGCCGGGCTTGATGACACCGGGGCCCCCACCAGCACCGTCGCCGGTGCCAATGCTGTCCTTGTGCGCCAGCTCACCTTCCAGCACATAGCTGATGATTTCCATATCGCGGTGGCCATGGGTGCCGAAGCCGGTGCCGGCCGCAATGCGGTCCTCGTTGATGACGCGCAGCGCGCCAAAGCCCATGCGTTTGGCGTTCATATAGTCGGCGAACGAGAAGCTGTGGAAAGACTTCAGCCAGCCGTGATCGGCATAGCCACGCTCCGATGATTTGATCAGTTCAAGCATTTTCGTTCGACTCCTTGTGCTCGGTCGCCGGTCTTGGCGCCCTGATAGTGACTGTAAAAGCGAGCTGACTTGCGAGCGTCGCGTGGGCTTGATGTCACCATTCAAATAAGATGAAGCTCCTCTTCAAACCTTGAACAGACGCCCTGCATGCCAACTTCTGAAAAACGCCGTGCGCTGACGCCCGAGGCGCTGATCATGATGGACACCATCGCCCGCAGCGGCAGCTTCGCGGCAGCCGCGCGCGAGATGGGCAAGGTGCCCTCGGCGCTGACCTATAGCGTGCGCCAGCTGGAGGAGGCGCTCGATGTCTTGCTGTTTGACCGTCGCTCGCGCCAGGCCGAGCTGACCGCCGCCGGCAAGGAGCTGCTGCTGGAGGGCCGGCGCCTGCTGCTGGAAATCGACGCGGTGGCCAACCGGGTGCGCCGCATCGCCACCGGCTGGGAGAGCGAGCTGACCATCGTCATCGACGATGCAATCGCCCGCCGCGCGCTGTTCGATCTGATGGAGACCTTCTACCAACTGCCGGCGGACCAAGACGGCAGCGCCGCATGGGCCGGCCCGCCGACCCGGCTGAAGCTGCGGGTGGAGGTTTTGTCCGGCACCTGGGAGGCCTTGATGTCGGGCCAGGCCGATTTGGCCATCGGCACCTCGGCCCAGGCGCCCGGCGCCGCCGTGCATTGCGAGTTGATGGGCGAGATGGAAATGGTCTTTTGCGTGGCACCGCACCACCCGCTGGCCGCCACCCCTGAGCCGCTGGCCGCCACCACGATGGCGGCCCACCGCATCATCACCGTGGCCGACACCGCGCGCAGCCTGGCGCCGATGACCATCGGTGTCTTGCCCGGTCAAGAAGTGCTGACCATGCCCTCGATGGCGGCCAAGCTGGAAGCGCTGCTGCGCGGCATTGGCTGCGGCAGCCTGCCCCTGCCCATGGTGCGGCGCCATGTCGAGGCCGGCCGCCTGGTCATCAAGGAGACCGCCCAAGGCCGGCGCCTGTTCCCGCTGCATTACTCCTGGCGCAATACCGCCAATGCCGGCGGGCAAGCGCCCGGCCGAGCGCTGGCCTGGTGGTTGCAGCAATTGCAAAGCCCGACCACCCGGCGCGCCTTGCTGGAGCAGCATGCCGGCCTGACCTTGTGAGTTTTGTGAGCTATATCGGCCGCTTTGCCCCCTCGCCCACCGGCCCGCTGCATGCCGGCTCCTTGGTGGCCGCACTGGCCAGTTGGCTCGACGCACGCGCGCACGGCGGGCGCTGGTTGATCCGGGTTGAGGACCTGGACGGGCCGCGCTGCCCGGAGGGTGTTGACCGCCTGATCCTCGACCAACTGGCGCAATGCGGCTTGCACCCGGACGAGCCGCCGCTTTGGCAGTCGGCCCGCACGGCGCTGTATGAACATGCGCTGGCCACCCTGCAGGCCGACGGCTGGGCCTATGGCTGCGCCTGCTCACGCAAGCAAATTGCGCAGGCGCTGCAGGCGCAAGGCCTGCACAGCGAGCGCCATGGCGAGCTGGTCTACCCCGGCACCTGCCGCACTGGCCTGCAAGGCCGGGCGGCGCGGGCCTGGCGCCTGCGCAGCACGGCAGATCTGGCTTGCACGCAAGACCTGACCCTCAGCTGGCAGGACCGGCGCTTGGGCGGCCAGGCACAGAACCTGAGCAAAGAGGTGGGCGACTTTGTGCTCAAGCGTGCCGACGGCCTGTGGGCCTATCAGCTCGCCGTCGTCGTCGACGATGGGGCGCAGGGCATCACCGACATCGTGCGCGGCGCCGACCTGGCCGACAACACACCGCGCCAAATCCGGCTGCAGCAGCTGCTCGGCTTGCCGACCCCCCGCTATCTGCACACGCCCCTGGTGCTGGGCGCGGACGGTGAAAAGCTGTCCAAACAAAATGGTGCGGCCGCGCTGGAGCTCAGCGACGCGGCGCTGGCCCTTAGCCAAGCCGCAAGCGTGCTGGGCCTGCAAGTCACAGGCGGCACGGTGGCCGATGTATTGGCGCGGGCCGTTGAGGGCTGGCGCGCCACATTTGGTGGCATGATGCCGGCCACGGCGGAGGCGACAATCGCCCGGACTGTCTAAACATTTGAAGGAAATTTCATGATCACCACCCCAAGCGGCCTGCAGATCGACGACACCGTTGAAGGTACAGGCGCGGTCGCCAAGTCCGGCCATGATGTGTCGGTGCACTACACCGGCTGGTTGTTCAACGACGGTGTCAAAGGCGTCAAGTTCGACTCCAGCAAAGACCGCGGCCAGCCCTTCAAGTTCGAACTCGACGGCGGCATGGTCATCCGCGGCTGGGACGAAGGCGTGCAGGGCATGAAGATCGGCGGCAGCCGCACCTTGGTCATTCCTCCCGAGCTGGGCTATGGCGCACGCGGCGCCGGCGGCGCGATTCCGCCCAATGCGACGCTGATCTTTGAAGTCGAGTTGCTGGGCCTGGCCGGCGGCGAAACCGCCGTCGAGCTGAACCTGACGGCCAATCCAAGCGGTTTGCAATACGAAGACACCGCAGTCGGCACCGGCCTGGAGGCCAAGGCCGGTCAGCGCGTCACCGTGCACTACACCGGCTGGTTGTTCAAGAACGGCAACAAGGGCAAGAAGTTCGACTCCAGCAAAGACCGCGGCGACCCGTTCCGCTTCGCTCTGGGTGGCGGCGAAGTGATCCGCGGCTGGGACGAAGGCGTGCAAGGCATGAAGGTCGGTGGCACCCGCATGTTGGTGATCCCGGCCGATATGGGTTACGGTGCGCGCGGCGCCGGCGGCGTGATTCCGCCTAACGCAACACTGCTGTTTGAGGTGGAATTGCTGGCCGTCTGAGCGCCTTGCGCCGCAACCTTCAACACCATCTGAGCGGCCTGCGCTTCTTTGAGGCGGCGGCGCGTCATTTGTCCTTCACCCGTGCGGCGCTGGAGTTATGCGTGACGCAGGCCGCGGTCAGCCACCAGGTGCGCGCACTTGAGACGGCCCTGGGCCTGCAACTGTTCGAGCGGCGCCCGCGCCAGGTCAACTTGACGGCCGCCGGGGTCCGTTTATTGAATGTGCTCTCGAACAGCTTTGACCGCATCGAGCAGGTCTTGGCCGAGCTCAAACAACAAAGCAGCAGCAGCCTGCAATTGGCGGTAACGCCGTCTTTCTCGAGCCGCTGGTTGATGCCGCGCTTGCCACATTTCTGGGACGCTCACCCCGAGATCGAGTTGCATCTGCATCACACGGCACAAGGCGATGCCTTGGCGAGCGGGGCGGTCGATGCAGCCATCATCTGGACCCCTATCAAACCGGAACGCGTTTGGGCGCAGCGCCTGTTCGGCACCCAGCTGAGCCCGGTCTGCGCGCCGGGGCTGGCGCGCCCCGAATATCCGCTCAGCGAGCCCGCCGCGCTGGCACATTACCCCTTGCTGCATGAAGACAGCGTCGATGACTGGCAGCGCTGGATGCAGGCGGCCCAGGTCGAGGCGGCGCAAGTGCAGAGCGGCCCGGTCATCGACGACAGCAATGCCTTGTTGATGGCGGCGATGAGCGGACGCGGCGTGGCGCTGGGCCGCTTGGTGCTGGTCGAGGACGATTTGCGCAATGGCCGCCTGATCCGGCCCTTCGCCCAGAGCATAGAAGCCGAGGGCGCCTATTGGCTGATCGCGTCCAGCGCCATCGCCGAGCAGCCGCGTTTCAAGGCGCTGGCGGCCTTTTTGCAGTCACAAGCCAAGGCCCAGGCCGGGCCTGAGTTCAACTGAGCCCTCGGCCTGGAAGCCGAAGGCTCGCTCATGCACATAGACCAGCTTGCAGTCCTGCAAATACTGGGCGTCGTGGATGCGCCCTGCGTCAACATAGCCGGTCTCGCCGGCGGCAAGGGTCAGCGGCGCGCCGTCCGGATGCAACTCGCCGCTGGGACCGCGGCTGAAGAACTGGATACGCATCAGCCCCTCGACCGCCAGCGTCATATCGTTGCCGGGATGGCTGTGTGGCGGCTCGCTACTGCCCGCCTGCCAGCGCTCCAGCATCACCTCGACCCCGTCCGGATGGGCCGGCACGCAGCCGCGCATGGTGAAGCCGGCCGGCGTGCCGGCCACCGCGTGATGGTGATCCCAGAGCGTGCTTTGATGTTTGCTTTGCATGATGAGGCGCGCCTTTCAGAAGTTCATGGTCAGTGACAACTGCGCATTACGCCCCAGAATCGGGCGGGCATAGTAATAGTCGCTGCCGCCCGGTGACTGCACAAAGCCGGAACGCGGATTGCCCTCGGTCAGGCCGATGGTGTTGGCGATGTTTTGCACGCTGGCGTTGAGCGTTAGTTTGGGTGTCAAGTCATAGCGCAGGCTCAGGTCCCAGGTGTTGTAGGCGGGTAGCTTGACCGAGTTGGACACATCGGCAAAGCGCATGCCGGTATAGCGGTAGCTCAGCGTCAACTCGCCCTTGTTGTCATTGAAGAACACGCTGGGAGCGATTGTGTAGTTGAGCTCGGGCGTGCGTTCGGGGCGGTTGCCGTTCCAGCTGGTCGCCTCCTTGCGCAGCTCCTCCAACTCGGCGCCCGAGCCACGCAGCACACGCAGATCATTGACGCTGAACTCCGAACGCTGCACCACGCCGACCGCGTTCAGCTGCGCCCACTTGACCGGCCGCCAGTTCAGCTCGAACTCCAGACCATGGGACTTCACGCCTTGCAGCATCTCGACCTGCGAATCGCCGACCTCGGCGCTATTGGGGTCGCCCTTGAAGTCGGCCTTGTAGAAGGTAAAGGTGCCGGTAATACCGCGGCCCTGGTAGCGCAGGCCGGCCTCGGCGAATTGAATCTTGGTCACGGGCAAGTCGCCACTGGCCTGATAGCTCTTGGCAAAGCGCCCGTAGACCGCCATATTGTCATTGAGCAGGTAATTGCCCCCCAAGGTCCACGAAGGCTCGCGCCAGTCATTGCGGATCGCCTCGTACTGCCCATTGGTCGGGAAGGCCCAGCGATTGTTGGCGACGATATTGTCCACATCACAGGCCGCGTCACCCAGCGTTTCGACATCGCAGCCGGGTTTGAAGGCACCGGGGATGGCCGTGTACTCCAGGTAGCCGGCACGCTGTTCGCGGTATTTGTACTGCTCGATACGCAGGCCAGCATCCAGGCGCAGGCGCTCACTCGCCTTGTACTCGTTGTTCAAATAGACCGAGGTCGAGCGGTTGTGCAGCTCGGAGTTGCCGTCCCCCCAGGTCGAGTATTCACGCACGCCGTTTTCGGTATGTGCTCCCACCACCTTGCCGGCCGCATCCAGCGCCACGATGTCCATGCGGCGGGCATGGGTGCGCACATCGGTCACAAAGCGCGCGGTGGCCGGGCTGCCGCTGGGGCCGATGCGGGTATCAAAGGCCAGCAAACCGGCGGTCAGGCTGTTGCTGGCCGTATTCCAGGTCAGGGACAAATCATTGACAGCCTCGCGCTGGGCCTGCTTATCCGCTTGCAATACGTTGTCGGACAAAAGGCCGTTGCCGTTCAGGGCGTTCAACTGGGCCGCGGTGGACAAAATTTCGCCGGTGGACACCACGCGCAGCGCCGGCGTGCATTGGCCGCCGCAGGCGCCGGCGAAGCGATCCAGCATGTCCTTCACATAGCCGAAGCTGGCCGGGTCGAGCCGGTTGACAGCCGGGCGCAGACTGCTGTTGCTGGAGGAGAACACCACGCTGGCCGTCACATCGCTGTCGGTGTAGCGGCCCTTGGAGCGCAGTGTCAGCTCCTTGCTGAGCGCTTTCTCGAAGCTGTAGCCGATCGCGCTGGCCTTGACGTGGTAGCCGTCGCGCGAATCGTTCAGCTGGCTGAAGGTGCCCGGCACCAGCGACGTGCGCACCGTTTGCACGCCCGAATCCAGCCCGATCATGGTGCCGTAATTGGCATCGATACCGGGCAGGCTGCGCGGATTGTCCTTGCCCTGCACGGGGATGGGCAGATAAAAAGTGTTGTGGTCATCGACCAGCTTGGCATTGATGCTCCACTCGCCGCCCTCGATCTTCTTGCCCAGATGGGCGCGCAGCGTGCCGCCAAAGTTGGCGGTGAATTCGGGGTTGCGGATGCCATCATCGCGCCGGTAAAAACCCGAGGCACCGGCGAACCAACCGTCGCCCAAGCCTCCGGCATAGCGCAGATCGATGCGTCGGGTGCCGTAGTCCGAGGTCGTCAGGCGCACCGCGCCCTCGGGTGCACCCTTGTTGCGGTAGGTCAGAAAATTGACCGTGGCCCCGGCGCCATTGGTGGTCAGGATGGCCGAGGTGCCGCCACGCACGGCCTCCAGGCGATCGATGCCGATCTCTTGCTTGACCAGGCCGTCTGCGGTCCAACTCGGGTAGTAAAACACCGGCAGGCCGTCTTCTTGCAGCTGCACCCAGCGCTGATTGCCACCAGACATGCCGCGCACCGAATAGTTGTTCGACATCTCGCCGCCCGAGGCCTCCACATACATGCCCGGAATCAGCTCCATCGCCTCGGCGGTAGAGCGCGGCGCCTTGCGGTCCAGATCATCCCGGTCGGCCACGGTGATGGCCACCGAGCTGTTGCGCACCGTGCGGTTCAGGCCGGTATTGCCGGTGACCACCACACGGTCGAGTTGGCTGGCGCTGGTGGAGGTGGCGGCGTCTTTCTTCTCGGCCGAGGCCTCGTCGGCCGTGGCGGCGCTTTGCTGGGCCAGCGCCGGCAGGGAGGCGCCCAGCGTCAGCAGCGCACAGGCCATCCAGACGGGCTTGAGGCGCAGAGCTTGCGGCAGCGCGTTGAGGGTGGACGGAGCTGTCTTGCTTCTCTTGTTCATCATGATCTCCAGTGGTTTTGCTTTTGAGAGGGAGGAAGAAAAATGGACGAAAAAAGTCACCCACCACGCGCTGTGAAACAGCTGCGTGCTTGGTTACCTGGCTTCTTTGGAAAGTGGCCGGACGGGCTGGATCAGCCGCCCTGCGGAGGCGGCAAAAAGCACTTGGGCATGCCCGTCGCCTGACCGGTGTGAACGGTTTTCATAGCGCGCGGCTCGCCCCCAGCAGAGCGGGTGGCTCCTGGCTGGCAATCACATAGCTGCTGACCTCGGCCAAATAGCCTGCCATGCGACCCTTGGCCTCGAAGCGCGCTCGAAAGCGCGAGGCCCGCAGCCACGCCGCGCCCAGTCGCGGCACGATGCCACCGCCGATATAGACACCTCCGCGCGCACCCAGTGAGAGCACCAGATCGCCGGCCACATCGCCGAGAAAGGCCCCGAACAAATCCAGGGCTTCGGCGCACTGCGCCTGGGCCTGCGCCGGATGGCCGGTCCCCGTCAGCGCCACCGCGATCACCGCCGCCGGCGTCAGCGCGTCCTCACACGGGGCGACACCGTCCAAATCACACAGGGCCAGGGTCAAATTGACCAGGCCCGGCCCCGACAGCACCCGCTCCGCCGACACATGACCAAAGCGGCTCGCCAATTGGGCGATCAAGCGGCTCTCGCGCGCGCCGTGGGCCGCCAGGCTGACATGCCCACCCTCGGTCTGCAGCGCCGTCCATTGGCGGTCACCGGTCGCAATCAAACCCGAGACACCCAGACCGGTGCCGGGCCCCAGCACCGCGATAGGCTGGTCAGCGGCGGCCGCAAGGCCGGGCTGCGGCCCACCGCAATGCCAGAAGTCAGCTTGCGGCAGGGCCGGAATTGCCAGCGCCAAGGCGGTGAAGTCATTCATCACCACCAGGCGCTGCAGGCCCAATTCGCTGCACAACTGTCGGGCCGAAAAAGCCCAGTCGCGGTTGGTCAGGCTGATTTGATCCTGCAAGACCGGTGTGGCAACCCCCAAGGCCGCCCGCAAAGGCGCCGGTAAGCCCTCTTCTCTGGCACCGCTCAGGTAATGCTGTATGCAAGCGGTCAGATCAGGGAAATCGGCGCAGGCCATGACTTGCACGCGCTCAATCGCCGTGCCGGTCTGGCGCTGCCAGCCCAGGCGCACATTGCTGCCGCCCACATCGCCCAACAGGCTGGGGCCGGACTGGTTTTGACGTTTGCTACCAATTTCTATCATTTCGCTGTCTCCTCATGCGCGGACTGCTGGCCCGCTGCTTCTGCTGATAAGTCGTCCACGGCGGTCCAAGCGCCGCCCGCCAACTGGCTGCGCAGCGCCGCGTCGACGAAGAGCAGGCCCGCCAAGCCCTCGCTGACTTGCGGCAAGGCCAGGCTCTCCGTGCTGGGCGCCCGGCCTTGTTGGCGCGCCCGAATGTGCTCGGCCGCGTCGCGGTAAATCTGCGCGAAGGCCTCCAGATAACCCTCGGGGTGGCCGGGCGGCAGGCGCGTGGCGGCCCTTGCGGCGGCGCTGTCGACTCGGCCGCGGCTGAGTAATTCGCTGCTGCCGCCGAGCCGGCTCAAGCGCAGCTGATTGGGCTGTTCTTGATTGAATTCCAAGCCGGCCTTGGCGCCAAAAATGCGCAGACGCAGGCCGTTCTCGCAGCCGCTGGCGACCTGGCTGGCCCAGAGCGCGCCGCGCACACCGCCGTCAAAGCGCAGCATCAGCTGGACGTTGTCATCGAGCTGTCGGCCCGGCAGCAAACTGCTCAGTTCAGCGGCAACAGCGGTGGCCCGCAGCCCGCTGACAAAACACGCCAGCTGATAGGCATGCGTGCCAATATCACCAAGCGCGCCGGCCGGCCCCGCCAGAGCTGGGTCGCAGCGCCAGCTGGCTTGCTTGTGGCCCTGTGTCTCCAGCGGCTCGGCCAACCAGTCCTGCGCGTACTCGATCTGGATCAAACGCAGCGGGCCCAGCTCGCCGGCACGCACCAACTCACGCGCATGGCGCAGCAGCGGGTAGGCGCTGTAGTTGTAGCTGACCGCCAGCAGCCGCTTGCGAGCCTGCACCAAGGCGGCCAACTCGCGCCCTTCTTGCACCGAGATGGCCAGTGGCTTGTCGCAGATCACATCAATGCCGGCCTCCAAAAAGGCCCGCGCCACCGGCGCATGCAGGTGATTCGGCGTGACGATGGCCACCAGCTCGATGCCGTCCGCCCGCTCGGCCTCGCGCCGCGCCATCTCGCGCCAGTCGGCATAACACCGCCCGGCATCCAGACCCAAAGCCGCGCCGCTGGCGGCGGCCCGCTCGGCCTGGCTGGACAGGGCAGCGGCCACCAGCTCGAACTCACCGTCCAGCCGCGCCGCGATGCGGTGCACGGCGCCGATGAAGGCGCCCTCGCCGCCGCCGACCATGCCGAGCCGCAACGGCCTTTGAAAACTGGGCTGATGCGCGCTCATAGCTGCCCTGCCCCATCATTGGCCAAGCCCAGCATCGCGCGCAGCTCGGACCGATCAACGCGGGCGTTAGCAAAATCATCAAAAGACTGCTCGGCCACGCGGATCAGCTGTTGTTGAATGAAGGCCGCGCCCTCGCGGGCACCGTCCTGCGGGTGCTTCAGGCAGCATTCCCATTCCAGCACCGCCCAGCCGGGGTAGCCATAGCGGGTCAGCTTGGCGAAGATGGCGCCGAAATCGATCTGCCCATCGCCGAGCGAGCGAAAGCGCCCCGCTCGGTCGACCCAGTCGGAATAGCCACCGTACACACCTTGGCGGCCGTTGGGCCTGAACTCGGCGTCCTTGACGTGAAAGGCGCGGATGCGCGGATGATAGATATCGATAAAGGCCAAGTAATCGAGCTGCTGCAAGAGAAAGTGGCTGGGGTCGTAGAGGATGCAGGCGCGCGGATGCTGGCCCACCGCGTCCAAGAAGCGCTCGAATGTGAGCCCGTCGAACAGGTCTTCGCCCGGATGCAGCTCGTAGCAGACATCGACGCCGGCCTCATCAAAAGCATTCAAGATGGGTGTCCAGCGCCGCGCCAACTCGGCAAAGGCCTCGGCAACCAGACCGGCCGGGCGCGGCGGCCAGGGGTAAAGAAATGGCCAGGCGAGCGCGCCGGAGAAGGTCGCGTGCGCCTTCAGCCCCAGCCGCGCCGAGGCCTTGGCCGCCAGGTGCAGCTGATCCGCCGCCCAGGCCTGGCGAGCGGCGGGATTTCCCGCCACTGCCGGCGCGGCGAAGCCATCAAACGGTCGGTCATAAGCCGGATGCACGGCCAGCAACTGGCCCTGCAAATGGCTGGACAGCTCGCTGATCTGCAGGCCCTGCTCGGCAAGGCCGCCGCGCAGATCGTCGCAATAGCCTTGGCTATCGGCCGCCAGCGCCAAGTCGATGAAGCGCGCATCCCAGCTGGGGATCTGCAGCGCCTTGAAGCCCAGGCCGGCGGCCCAGGCCGCGATGCCGTCCAGGCTGTTGAACGGCGCCACGTCGGCGGCAAACTGGGCCAAGAAGAGGCCGGGGCCTTGCAGCGTTTTCATCCTCATTGGGACGCTCCGATAACAGGCGCCAGGTCGGCCTGGCGTGCAATCAGCTCGGCGCATTCCAGCACTTGCAGACGCTCGGGCGCCTCGCCGGCCAAGCGCCGCAGCAAGAGGCTGCCGAGTTGGCGGCCGGCATGGTGCAGCGAGGCGAAATAGGTACTGATGGGCGGCACAAAGAAGGCGCTGATATTGCTGTCATCGGTGGCCACCACGACCGCTTCGCGCCCGGCTTTCCAGCCCAGCTCGGCGAATGCCGACAAGGCGCCCAGCGCGGCAAACTCATTCGCGCAGACATACGCCGTGGGCTTGTGCGGGCGTGCGCTCAACGCCAGCACAATGCGCCGCCCATCACCGGCGGACAGACCCGAGCTGCGCAGCAGATCGGCCTCAAAGCCAATATGGGCCTCGGCCAGCGCACGTCTATAGCCCTGCTCCCGGTGCTGCGCATACATCAGCTCGGCACTGGGGTTGAGCATGGCAATGCAGCGGTGGCCGCACTCGATCAGGCGTTGGGTGGCGCGGTAAGCCATGTCCTCGTGATCGGTGTCATACCAGGGATGGGCCTGTGCCAAGGCACTACGGCCATAACTGACAAAAGGCACTTCCTGCGCCAGCAGGTACCGGATGCGCTCGTCCTGCGGCCGGGTCTGGGTCAGGATCAAACCGTCCACACGGCGCGACTCGACCAATTGGCGCAGGCCCTCCAGAGGGCTCTCACCCGGCAGCTGCGGATGCACGACCAGGCTGTAGTAGCTGCCGGCCAGCGCGGCATACAGGCCCGACACCAGGGCCATATAGCCGCTGTCACTGAAGTCCTGCTCGGCGTCCTCGACCGGCAAGACGATGCACAAGGTATAGGTCTTGCCGGTGCGCAACTTGACGCCGGCCAAATTGACGCTATAGCCCAGCTCGGCGGCGGCGCGCTTGACCCGTTCGCGGGTTTCCGGCTTGACCTCGGGCGCATCTTTGAGCGCCTTTGAAACCGTGCCCAAAGACAGGCCGGTATGGCGCACCAGCGTCTTTAGTGTGACGTTGGTATTTGGCGTTAGCGTGGTGTCATTCGACATTGCTTTTCTCGCTCTGTTGCAGCAGCCGCTGGCCAAGCAGTAAAAACACGCTCGAGGTCCAGGTGAAGGCGGGGTCGCGCAGGCCGGCGCCGCTCTGCGCATCGTAGTTTTCGGCCAGCCCCGAGCGCGCCGCCATGGCGGTGAAGCGCCGCGCCAGCTCGTCGCCCAGATCGGCGCGGCCGCAGCGGTCCAGCGCGTCGACGAAGAGCAGCGTGGTCGGCGCCCAGATCGGGCCACGCCAATAGCCATCGGCCTGGTAGAAGGGGCTGCGCTGCGATTCGGTTGCCAGGCCATGTGGCGTGAGAAAACGGCCCGGCTCAAGCAAGCCCTGCAGCAAGATTTGGCGCTGCTGCTCACTCAGGCGCTGGCCCAAGAGCAGGGGCAGGAAGGCGATCAAGCTGTCGGCGCCGGGCGCGGGCTCAAGCCCGCCGTCGCAAATGGCAATGAAACGTTCGCCGTCCCAGAGCCTCGCCAGCAGGCGCTCGCACAGCGCATCGGCGCGCTGACGCCAGCTTTGCGCCTCGTCCTGCCTATCAAGCAATTCGGCCAGTGCCGCCAACTCCTCCATCTGCAGCACCAAAAAACTACTGAGGTCGGGGCTTTGCAGCGGCGTGCCGGGCAAGAAGGTAGTGGCGTTGTCCCAGCCGGCGTCGTTGCCGTGGTCGTAGGCGGGCAGGCCCTCGCCCAATTCGTCCAACCAACTGTCGGCCTGCGCGGCCAGCCAGTCATAGGCCTGCGCACAGCGCTTGCGCGGCCAGGCAGCCGGCGCCATGCGGCGCAGCTGCGCGACGGTCCACCCATGCACCGGCGGCTTGGTGAAGCGCCAGTAGGCGTAGCGGTCGTTGACAAAATCGGGCAGGCGGCCACTGCTGTGCTGGTGCACGAACAGCAGGGCCAGTTGCTGCCAGGCCAGCTCGGGCTGGGCCGCCCCCAAGGCCAGCGCGTTGAAGCAATGGTCCCAGCTCCAGATATTGGTCATCCAGTTCTTGGACATATACATGGCCGGATAGGCCAGTTGCCCCTCGGCCGGCACCAGGCAAGACCAGGTGATGTAGGCGGCCAACTCGCGCGCCGGCTCCAGCTCTGGCGTGAGCCCCAAGGTCAGCGCCAACCAGGCGGCAAAGTCGGCGGCGGCGGCGGAACGGGCTGCCTCGAACTCGGCCCGGTCCAGGCGCAGCGGACGTACCCGGTACAAATGCAGGGCGGCTGTCATATGCCCCTGCTCGCTAGGCCTCAGCTCGCAGTGGATGCGCTCGGCGCGCTGGCCCTGCCAGGGTGCGTCGAGCTGCAGCTCGCCCTCGCCCAGCGTCAGGCGTGCCGACAGGTCTTGGGCTGCGCAGCTGATGTGCACGGCACCCGGCAGCCGCTGCGCGTAGTCATAACGCTTGCTTTGCAGGGATAGGCGCAAGCCCAGCCCCGAGGCCGTCAGCGCGAGCGTGTCGGCGTCGGCAAAAGCCAGCTCGAGGCAGCCCTGCTCGCAGCGAAAGCTCAAGGCCTCGGGCCGCAGCGCCCACTGGCCCTGCAGGGGCTGGCCGGCAGCGTCAATCGGCGTCAGCCGAAACAGCCGGCCCAGATCGGTGTGCTCGTCACCGCCGCGCAGATGGCGCAGCCAGAAGGCCTGATCCTCGGGCAGCCAGGAAACGCAGAACCAACTCTCGCGGCGCGAGAACGGCACAAGCTGGGGGTTCATCAACTCGGTCATCGGTTTCAACCCTTGACGGCCGCGCTGGTGGCGCCGTCCATGATGTGGCGCTGGGCCAGGAAGAACAGCAGCAGCGGCGGCAGGCACAAAAGCACTGTCATTGCGGCGATCGCCGTCACATTGTTTGCATGCAGGCCTTTGAATTGGGCCAGGCCCAGCGGCAAGGTGTATTGGCTTTGATCGTTCAAGAAGATCAGCGGGCCCAAGTAGTCGTTCCAACTGCCCAGAAACTGAAAGGTGCCCACCAGCACCAGCGCCGGCGCCATCAGCGGCAGATGGATGCGCCAGTAGATTTGCCAGGCATTGGCGCCGTCCATGCGCGCCGCCTCGTCCAGCTCGCGCGGAATGCTCATGATGAATTGGCGCAGCAAGAAGATGAAGAACGGTGCGGCGAAAAAGGACGGCACGATCAGCGGCTTGAGTGTGTTGATCCAGCCCAGCGCGTTGAACTCCATATAGAGCGGGATCATGGTCACGTCCCAGGGGATCATCATCGAGCCCAAGACAATCATGAACAGCAGATTGCGGCCCTTGAACTCGAAGCGCGCGAAACCATAGGCGACCAGGCTGGAAGAAAAAATCTGACCCACGGTGGACAGCACGGCCACCCAGAGCGAATTACACAAGAAGACGGCGAAAGGCTGGGCCTCCCAAGCCTCGATAAAGTTGCTCCAGCGCGGTTCGGCCGGCCACCAGATCGGCGGCCAGGCATAGAGCTCGCTCTTGGCCTTTAACGCAGTCAGCAAGGTCCAGTAGAGCGGCGCGGCGAAGGCCAGCGCCAAGACCAACATCAGGCTGTAAAAAACCAGGCGGCGGCTGCGGGCGGCGAGCGTCATCATGATTTGGCCTCTTGAATTTCCGTCTTGACCTCGTTCTCGTAAAACACCCACAAGCTGGAGAAGCGCATCACCGAGGCCGACAGCAGCAAGATCAGCGCAAACATCAGCCAAGACATCGCCGCCGCATAGCCCATATCGAAATACTTGAACGCGCTGTCGTAGATATACATGGCCAACATATAGGTCGATTTCATCGGGCCGCCGCCGGTCAGCAGCAGGGCCATGGTCAGTTGCTGAAAGGCCGCGATCAGGGTGGTGACCAGATTGAACAGCAGCACCGGCGAGAGCAAGGGCAAGGTGATATGGGTGAACTGCTTGAGCTTGGAAACGCCGCTCATCTCGGCCGCCTCGTAGAGTTCGACCGAGATGCCCTTCAGCCCGGCCAGAAAAATCAGCATCGTGCCGCCCAGACTCCACAGACTGGCAATCACCACCGCACTCATGGCCCAGTCCGGGCTGCCCAACCAGTCAATCGCTGGCAAACCCAGCCAAGACAAGGCGTAATTCAAGAGCCCGTACTCGCGGCTATAGATCCAGGACCAGATGCTGACCAAGGCCACGCCGGACAACATCGAGGGCAGGTAAAACACGGTGCGGAACAGACCCTCGCCGAGGCTGCGCCGGTTCAACAACAGCGCCAGCCCCAAGGCAGCGGCCAGATGGGTCGGCACATAGAGCAGCGCAAAGCGGCCGGTCACGCCCAGCGCCGCCCAGAAGTCGTCATCCTGCGTCAGCACACGTTGGTAGTTCTGCAAACCTACAAAACGCTCGCCGCCCATCAAGGGCCAATCGAAAAAGCTCATGTAGAGCGAGTACAGCAAGGGGCCGACGGTGAAGGCGAGAAAGCCGATCAGCCAAGGGGCGATGAAGAGATAGGGCAGCCAACTCGACCCAGCTCGGGCGCGCAACTTGCCATCTGCTTGAGCCTTGCCTGCAGTCGGCGCGGAGATTGGCATCAACATCTCGCTTTGAGCGTCCATCATTTGAGATTTCTGCATGGTCTGGCGTCCTCAGCGCAGCTTGCGCTCGGCCTTGATGGCGGCGCGGTCCAGAATCTCGCCGCTATCGCCGCCGCTGAGAAAGACCTCTTGAATGGCGTCGCGCACCACGTCTTGCGCACGCGTCCAACGCGGGTTCAGCAGATGGGCGGGGGTTTCCTGCATGCTTTCGGCCATGGCGTAAAAAGGCCGCACCAAGGGGTCATCTTTCAAGCCCTGCTGCGCCGCCACGCTCAGCAACACCGGCAGATCATTGCTGCGCAGGCGCACCGCTTCGGCGCTGCTGAAGAACTGTATGAAGTCCCAGGCCAGCGATTTTTGCCTGCTGTCGCGTGCCATCGCCAGCGCCGACACGCTGACCACGCTCTGCGCCGGCCGGCCCTCAAATCTGGGCAAGCCGACCACGCCAAAACGCTTGCCGTCCTGCTTCAGCTCGACCCGAAAGGCCGCTCCGTCGAGCAGCATGGCTATCTTGTCGGAGACAAACATCTGCCGCTGGTTGCGCCCGTCGCCGACGCCTAAGGTGGCGGCGACATCACGCTTCAGCAGGTCGAGCAGGAAGGCGAACATGGCCTTGGACGGCGTGCCGTTCAAATGACCTTGCACGCTCACACCATCCGGTCCCAGCATACGGCCGCCGGCGCTCCACAGATAACTCTGGAAGTCATAGGGGTCGGGGTTCACATCGAGGCCAAAACCGAAGGCCTTGGCGGCCGGATTGCGCAATCGCAGCGCCAAGCGGCGCAAATCATCCCAGCTCCAGCCGGCTTGCGGATAGGGCAAGCCGGCGCGGTCAAACATGTCCTTGTTGTAATAAATGACTTGGGCTGTGAAGCCGGCCGGCAGACCGTACAGACGCTCCCGCTTGGCGCCAGCATCGGCGACCGTAGCGAAACGGAACAGGCCGGGCACGAAGTCGGCGGCGTCTATGCGCGCATCGCGGGCGAGGTAGTCGTCCAGCGGCTCCAACACCCGGTGGTAGAGCGGAAAATTCCACATATACATCACGTCGGGCGGATTCTTGGCCCCGAAGGCGGCCGAGAGCTTTTGGTTGTAACCGCCACCATAGGCCTCCACCTGCACCTTCACGCCCGCATGCCTGGCCTCAAAGGCGGCGGCAATGCGCTGCTGAATGATGAGGCTTTCGCTGCCGTCCCAGGTGGCAAAACGCAAGACCCGCGGCTCGTCGGCAGCGGCCGCTATGCAGGTCAAGCCGGCCAGCACGATCATGAGCAGCCACTTCATTGCGCCAGCGCCTGTTGCAGCGCCGCGCTCAAGCGCCTAGTGAGGGCGCGGCCGTCGGCGTCAAAGCCATGCAGATGGTCCAGCTCGAAGCGCAGGCCGACGGCGTCGCCACATTGCACCCGCTGGGATCCGTCCACACAGACCGTTAGATTTTGACCCTGTTGCAAACTCACATGCACGATGCTCTGCGCACCCAGCCGCTCCACTGCCCGCACCTGCGCCCGTAGATGAGCGGCGCGGTCTTCGGCGCCCAGCAGGCGAATATGTTCGGGCCTTAACCCTAAGGTCACGGCCGCGACCAGCGGAGCCAAATCGGCCGCCAATAGCGGCAACCCCGCCAGCGCCTCGGCCGGCAAGAAATTCATCCGCGGCGTGCCGATGAAGCCGGCCACAAACAGATCGGCGGGCCGGTGGTAGAGCTCCAGCGGCCGCCCGACCTGGGCCACGCGGCCCTGGTTCAGGACCACCACCTTGTCGGCCAGGGTCATCGCCTCGACCTGATCGTGGGTGACGTAAATCATCGTCGCCTGCAATTGCTGATGCAGGCGCGCCAGCTCCATGCGGGTGTTCTCGCGCAGCGCAGCGTCCAGGTTCGACATCGGCTCGTCAAACAGAAAAACGCGCGGGTTGCGCACGATGGCACGGCCGATGGCCACCCGCTGACGCTGGCCGCCCGACAACTGCTTGGGCTTGCGCTCCAGCAACGCATCGAGCTGCAGCATGCGCGCCGCTTCATCAATGCGGCCGGCAATCTCGGCCTTGGAAAAACGCCGCAGCGAAAGGCCAAAAGACAGGTTCTTGCGCACCGTCATATGCGGGTAAAGCGCATAGTTCTGGAACACCATGGCCAGGTCGCGCTCGGCCGGCGCGACTTCGTTCATGCGCTCGCCGCCGATCAGCAGCTCACCGCCCTGCACCGCCTCCAGGCCGGCAATGCAGCGCAATAGCGTCGATTTGCCGCAGCCCGAGGGGCCGAGGAAACAGACAAACTCGCGGTCGGCAATCTCCAGGTCGATGCCTTTCAAGACATCGACCGAGCCGTAACTCTTGCGCAGACCGCGCAGCGATAGATCAGCCATGTGGGGAGATGCTCCTTGCAGGGTTCAAGTCAACAGGCCGGACAGATAGACCAGGCCCGCCGCCGCCGTGCGCGCCGGCTGGCTGGGTTGGTCATGCTCGACGATGAAGGTGTTCAGGCGCGGGCTCAGCCAGGCCAACATTGCCGACCAATCGAGACGCCCTTCGCCCAGCGTGGCCCAGCCTTGTTCGGCCTCGGCCAGCACCGCACCTGCCTTAGCGAGATCCTTCACATGCACCGACTGCAGGCGCTCGGCATAACGCTGCAGCCAGACCATCGGCGCCTCGCCGGCTCTGTCCACCCAAGCCACATCGGCCTGCCAGCGCAATGCGGGGGCGGCCTCCAGCAGGGTCTCCAAGACCGTGCGGCCGTCCTCAACAAGCCGCTCAAACTCGAAGGCATGGTTGTGATAGGCCAGCGTGATGCCGCGCTCCGCCAAACTCTGCGCATAGGTTTGCAGAGTGGCGGCCAGATTCAGCCAGCCGGCCCGCGTTTGCGGCCGCTCGGCCTCGTCCAGCCATGGCATCACCAGCTGCGTGCAGGAGCAGGCCTGGACGGTGGCGACGATCTCAGCCATCCGCTCGGCGAGATCGCTCATCTCCACATGCATGGAGGCCAGGCCCAGGCCGGCGGCGTGCAAGTTATTCACAAATTCTGCGCGGCTCAAGCCGTGCAAGGCCTCGGTCTCGACCCAGGCATAGCCGGCCTGCTTCGCCACGCCCAGGCGCGCCGCCAGATCGCCGGCACTGCGCACGGTGTAGAGCTGCAGGGCGATCTTTAGACCTGCGTTCATGCGCCTTGCTCCCGATATTGAAGGCTGTCGGCAAAACCGGCCGGCACGGGCTCGGGTCTTGCGCAGCGGGTCTGTAGCGACAGCGGCCTGTGTTGCTCGGCCGCCCTCAGAATGGCGTCCATCGCCTCCAGCACATGCAAGGCCATCTCGCCGCTCGCACGGTGCGGGCGGCTAGCGCGCAGCGCGTCGGCCATATCGGCCACGCCCAGACCACGGTGGCGGCCCGTGAAGGCCGTCGGTGCTTGGGCCAGCCAGTCGCCATCGTCCTCGCAAACCTCGATCGCGCCGCCGAACTGGTTCGGGTCCGGCAGCACCAGGCTGCCGCCCTCACCGTAAAGCTCGATATGACTGCTCTTATGCTTCCAGACATCGAAGCTGGTGCTCAAGGTGATGAAGGCGCCCTGCTCGAAGGCCAAGCCGGCGACCAGATGGGTGGGGGTCTCGACCTTGATGCTTTCACCCCGGCGCGGTCCACGCGGGATCTGCCGCACCGGCCAGCTGGTGTGAGCCATGCCGCTGACGCGCGCGATCGGGCCCAACAACTGCACCAGCTGGGTCAGGTAGTAGACGCCCATGTCCATCAGCGGGCCGGCACCGGGGCGATAGAAAACCTCGGGGTTCGGATGCCAGTCGTCCGGGCCGCGCTCCATCATGCAGGCCTGGCCGGCGACGATGCGGCCAATCCGGTCGGCGTCCACCAAGGCCCGGGCCGCTTGGGCCGCTCCACCCAAAAACGTGTCGGGCGCGCAGCCTATGCGCAGACCGCATGCGCCGGCCAGCGCCAGCAGCGCCGCGCCGTCGGCGTAACTGCCGGCCAGCGGCTTTTCGGTATACAGATGCTTGCCGGCCTTCAGCACCGCCTCGCCGACGGCGCGGTGGGCTTGCGGCGGGGTCAGGTTGATGATGATTTCGGCCTCGCTGCCCAGCAGATGATCCAGGCTCATACAAGGCAGAGCAAATTCGGCGGCGCGGCCTTGAGCGGCGTCGGGCCGCGCATCGGCCACACCGATCAGGCGCAGATTGCCGAACTGAGCCAAGCCCTTGGCATAGGCCGGGAAGATGTCGCCGGCGCCGATGATGGCGACAGCTGTGGACTGGTTCGTCATGCCGGTGCCCCCTGTTCGGCCAGATCCAGCCAGGCTATTTCTTCGGCCGTCAGCTGCACGCTCAAGGCGCGCATCGAGCTGGCGGTCTCGGCAATCGAGCGTGGGCCGATCAGGCTGAAGGCGGGGAAAGCCTGCGCCAGCACCCAGGCGAGGGCGATATTGATCGCTTGCACGCCTTTGTCGGCGGCCAACTGTTTCGCGCGCGCGCGTCGCTCGAAGTTGGCGGCGCTGTACCAGCAACGCACCAGTTCCTCGTCCTCGCGCAGCTCCGGGCCGGCTCGGTCGGTGAAGAAGCCACGCGCTTGCGAGGACCAGGCGAACAGCGCCAGCCCCTGCTCGGCCAAGATCTGGCGCGAGGCCGGGTCTCCGGCCGACACGCAACCGCGCCAGATCGGCGCCTGCATGCGGGCCAGGCTGAGCTGATTGTTGAGCAGCGAAAAGCCCTGCAGGCCCTTGGCCTTGGCGTAGGCGTTGGCCTCCAGCACCCGCGCCAATGACCAGTTAGAGCCGCCGAAAGCCTTGAAGCGGCCCAGGCTACGCTGCTCATTCAGTGCCTCGACAAACTCGCCCACCGGCACCTCGGGATTATCGCGGTGCAAGATGTAGAGATCGGCATGATCGGTCTGCAGGCGCTCCAGGCTCTCGGCCAATTCGCGCCGCATGCCCTCGGGCGTGCAGTGAGGCGTGTGGCCGCCCTTGGCGATCAAGACGATCTCGTCGCGGATGCCGCGAGCCCGCAACCACTGGCCCAGGATCGCCTCGCTGTGGCCACCCTCGAAGTCATAGACCCAGGCGGTGTCGAAGGCATTGCCGCCGCGCTCGATGTAGTCGTCGAACAGGGCCGCCGCATGTGGCAGGGCTTCCTGGTTGTCGACGCCCATGATCAGGCGCGACACCGGCTTGCCCTCAAGACCTGGCACCTGGCCATAGCTCATATTCGCATCGGTTCGCCGGACGATAGGCAGACCGGCCAGCGTGTTGCGGCCGCGCATGGCGGACTCGGCTTCCTTGGGATAGCTCAGGCCGATGGCTTGGCGCCAGCGGTCCATGACGGCCAGATTACCGAGCGAATCGGCGGCACTCATGGCCGGGTGTGCGACCGAGCCCGTCTGCACGGCTTGGGCAAAAACATCGGCCTCATAGGCATAGAGTCCGCGATCGGTGGGGACGGTCCAGCTTTGCGCCAAGGCCTCGTCCACATAGAGCTCGACGCGGCTTTCGCCCGCTTGCGTGCCGGCACCGTACCAGGGCTTGGGCACGACCAACGCGCCTCGCGTGCCGCCGATGCGCAGCGACTCTTCTTGCTCGAAGCCCACCGCCGTGCTGAGCTGCGCGACGATATCACCCGGGAACAGCAGGGTGGTCATGGCCCATGCATCGACCGGGCCGCTGGCGCCCTCGTGCAGCCGGCCCATGGCCTCCAGCTTGAGCGGCTCGGCAAAGGGCTGGCCCTGGGCCACGCCGGCGATCAAGCGCGCCATCGAGACCGGGTAGCAGCCGACATCCAAAATGGCGCCGCCGGCCAGCGAGGCCTCCCAGGTACGCGAGCCGGCGCGCGGCGTCGAGCTGTAGCAAAACGAGGCCTGGATGTGGCGCACTTCACCAATGACGCCGGCCCGCAGCAGCTCGATCAGCTTGGCGGTCTGCGGCAGGCAGCGGTACATGAACGCCTCCATCAACACCCGCCCGGCCCGCTCGGCCTCGTCAAACGCGATCATCGCCTCGGCATGATTCAGGCCCAGCGGCTTCTCGCACAGCACATGTTTGCCGGCCCGCAAGGCCCGCACGGTCCAGAGCAGATGCTCGGTATGCGGCAGGCCGATATAGACCGCCTGCACGGCCGGGTCGGCCAGCAGGGCCGCGTAAGAACCATGGGCCGTGGGCGGACAAGCGGCCTGACCATACTGGTCGGCAAAGGCCTGCGCTTTGGCGGCCTCACGGCTTGCCACCGCCACCAAGGCGCCACTGTCGGTCTGCTGCAGACCTCTTGCAAATGCGCCCGAGATGTTGCCGGCGCCGATGATTCCCCAATTGATCATGATGAGTAAATTGAAACGTTATGATTTTTGAACAATGCAAATATATTTGCGCGATACAACTCAAAAAAGAGGGGGAAACCCGCTGTGCCCGGAGCTCAAGCCGAGCCCGCCAACCCGCCGCCGTCGACCACATAGGCCGATCCAGTAACAAAAGACGAGCGATCACTGGCCAAGAACAGCACCACCTGCGCGATCTCGCGCGCCTGCCCGACCCGCATCAGCGGCCGCGCATTGCCGGCCTCGACCAAGGCCGTATCGGCCAGGCCGAGTTGCTGCGCCTCGTTGCGCAGCATCGCGGTATCGGTGTCGCCGGGGCAGACGCTGTTGACGCGGATCTGCTGCGGCCCATGGTCAACCGCCATCGCCCGCGTCATATTCACCACCGCGCCCTTGGAGGCGCAATAAGAAACCGCGTCCTTGCCACCGACCAGCCCCCAGCCGGAGCCCGAATTGATGATGCTGCCGCCGCCCTGCTCGGCCATCACCGGCACCGCGTACTTGCTCATCAAAAAGATCGACTTGACGTTGACGGCCATCACCGCGTCCCAGTCGGCCTCGCTGGTGTCCACCACATTGGCACGCCGTGTGATACCGGCGTTATTGAACAGCGCATCGAGCCGGCCGTAAGCTTCCAGCGCCGCCTGCACGCTGCGCTGGCAGTCGGCCGCGAAGGCCACATTCGCCTGCACCGCCAGCCCAATGCCGCCGGCCGCCTCGATTTCGCGCACGGTGGCGGCCGCACCCTCGGCGTTCAGGTCACAGACCACCACGCGGGCGCCTTCTTCAGCAAACAGCAAGGCCGTGGCGCGGCCGATGCCGGAGCCGGCGCCGGTAATCAAGGCCACCTTGCCGCGCAGCTCGCCCTCGGCCCTGTGGCCCGCTTTTGTTGTTGCTTGTTGCATTGCCTTCAGCTCCTGTTTGATATTTTTCCCGGCGGCTACTCTGCCACCAATCTCAGCATCGCCCGATCACGCGGCCCGGTCAGCACCCGCACCGGGCCACTGAAGAGCGCATCCACCTCGGCGCAGGCACTGTCCACGCGCAGCACCCCGCCGTATTGGCCCGCCAGCGCTTGCAGCTTGGCCGGCGTCATCACCACCGTCAATGCGGCCGACCCGAGGCGGCGCAACACCCGGGCACTGAGCGGCGCATTGCCGCGCCCGATCACATGGCCCTGGCCGCCGATGGCCGTCAACCACAGCCGCGCCCGCCCCGCCATGCCGGCCAGCAAAGCCAACAGCTGCGCCTCATTGGCATCACGCAGCCCTAAGCGTCCGTCGACAACGACGTCGACCCCAATCAGGCTGCCCTTGACGCCCAATGCCGCCTTCATGGCCCAAGTGGTTGAGCCCGGTCCGATCAGATGCACACCGGTTCGCAACTCGGGCAGCAGGCTGGCCGCCAGCGCCGCCGCAGCCTCGCCGTCAGCTGGCGCGCTGCGCGTCTTGCGGCCTTGCAATAGGCGCGGGTCGGTCGGCGTGGCCAGATAGCCATGCAGGCTAGGCAAGACCTGACCCCGGCGTAGCGCCGCCTCATCCAGGTCCATGACCTCGCGCGCTTCTGTGCAGCGCCGGCTCGTGGCAAGAAATGCCACCGCCAACCGCCCGCCAGCGGCCGGACTGACGGCAAAACAGGCCGACTGCATCTTCACCCCGGCGGGAATCCCCAGCACCGGGACGGCAGCATCAGCTTGAGCAAGAAAGCCCGCCATCACATCACGCGCCGTGCCGTCGCCGCCGGCAAACAGCAGCAAGTCAAGGCCGACCTGCTGCATCTGGCTTGCCAGCGCCTGCGTGTCCGCCGCGCCGCTAGAGCCGGCATGGCCGAGCGTCAGCACTTGCGGCTCGGCGCCCACTACGCGCAACAGGTCCGCCCCCATAGACCCCGGCCCGCTGAGCCACTCAATCTCTGAGCCCGCGCCGAAGCTGCTCAGCGCCAACGCCGCCCGCTCGTTCGACCAGGTCGAAGCCATGCCGACCAGCCCGTCGCTGCCGTGCAAGCCCAGCTTGCCGCCGGCGCCCGCCAGCGGGTTGATGATCAGGCCCACGCGTGGCCGCATCTCAAAGCGCCCGGTCCATCGCGGTGGGCGTGGCCACGCCATGCTCGGCCAGCTTGCGCTGCCAACCGCGCCAGGTGATGGCCCAGCGCTTGGGGTCATCCAGGCAAGACTCGTCAATGCGCCGCGTTGGGCAGTTATGCGGGGCGCTGCGCAGCAGCTCGGGATCGGCCCGGGCCTCGTCAGCCACCCGGCTCATGATCTGCGCAAACTCATCCAGATCGGCACGCGAGTAAGACTCGGTCGGCTCGATGGTGGCAGGCTCGGGCACCACATAGGGATGG
>JADMJQ010000336.1 GCA_018780415.1 Roseateles sp.
ATGTCCTCCAGGTCCTTCAGCTGTTTGGAGGCGGCCGGCTGGGTCATGCACAGCTCTTCGGCGGCGCGGTGGATATTGCGCTGCTCGTCCAGCGCGATCAAGAGCAGCAACTGGCGCGTCTTCAGGCGCGCGCGCAGGAACCAGTTCGGGTTGGGGCTGTTGTCCATGCGAGTCTGGCGTTAGGCTAAGTTCACGCCGCCATTCGACAGAATCGTCGACAAATCGTCGCCGGTTTCCTCCAGCTGCACGACGGTGGCCTGGCGCGCGCCCAGCGGGTCGCGGTTGCGTAGGGCGGTCAAGATGGCTTTGTGGCGCGGCAGCGAGAGCGCATGGGTGTTGGGCATCTGGCTGCTCAAGATGATGGATTCGCGCAGGGCCAGCGACAGCATATTGCCGATATAGGCGAGCAGATCGTTGCCGGTGGCCTCGGCGATGCGGCGGTGGAAGGCCAGGTCGGGCTCCAATAACTCATCGGTCGTGGCGGCCGCCTCCATGCCGGCGTAGGCCGCGCCAATGCCATCGAGCTGGGCCTCGGTGGCGGCCTTGGCGGCCAGCGCGGCGGCGGCCGGCTCGAAGATGCGCCGTACCTCCAGCAAGGTGTTGACGAACTCGGCCTGGGGCTTGGCCTGTATCAGCCAATACAGCACGTCGGGGTCCAGTAAATGCCATTCATTGCGCGGCCGCACGATGGCGCCGGCGCGTTGCTTGGACACCACCAAGCCCTTGGCCACCAGCACCCGGATCGCCTCGCGCAGCACCGGTCGGCTGACCTCATAACGCTCCAGCAAAGCGGCCTCGGCCGGCAGACGGTCGCCGGGCTGCAGCTCACCGCTGACGATGCTCAGGCCCAACTCGCCGACGATGCGGCCGTGCATGCTCTTGCCTTCGGGTTTGAGGCTGTAGGTGGAATGGTCGGCGCGGGATTTCATCATCGGCGGCACGCTAACACAGGCTCAGCCTTTGTATGAAGAGTTGGCAACAAAACCGCCGGTGTGCAGGACGCTCAAGTCCGGGCTGCCCTTCAGTTGCAGTGCCTTCACAATGAAGCCCGGTGTGTCTTCGTCATGCGGGCTTGTTTCGCCGACGCGCTCGCAGCGCCAAGCCTGCCAGACCCGCAAGCGTCAGCCAAGCCGTCGCCGGTTCAGGCACGGCGGCCGTGGGGCTGAAGCTGAAGTTGTCCATGGCCCAGTGGTTGGCGCTGTTGTAGATGCGCAGCTCGTCGATGCCGGCCCAGTTCAGCGCTATCCACAGCGGCGCGTCCGTCGTGACACCTATGCTCTCGGGCGTGCTGTGTTTCAGCACGCCGCCCTGCCAGCCCTCGAACACCAGCTCCTGCTCCTGCCAGGCCGAGGTGAAGAAGGCGCCGGCGAAGTCCACCGTGCCGGCGCCGGCCCAGCGGATGCTGACCGCGCCGCCGTCCCAGTTGTAGGCGGCGTTGAGGCCGGACACGACGGCGTTGGCGTAGCCGGAGGCCGGCAGCTCGGCGGCGGTGATGGTGGCCAGCGTCTGCCAGTCGAAGCCGCCGTAGCCTGCAGTTATGGCCTGAGTCGGGTCGCCGCTGAGGTCGTCGAAGTTGAGGGTAGTGGTGGCCGAGGCGTTGGCCGTCGCGATGAGGGCCAAGCTGGCGCCAATGAAAATGTTCTTCATGAAGGTTCCTTGATGTTTGGGTGGGTTCAGCGTGACGCGCGCTGTGCCTTCAGCGCCTGCGGCGGCTGGGCCAGTGCGGCGATCTCGGCGTCGCTGAGCGCGCGCTGATAGACGCGCAGCTCGTCCACTGCGCCCTTGTAGGGCGTATCCCACCAGTTCACGCCCAGCGCAAACACCGCCACGTTGTTGTTGAAGATATGCGGGAAGCCGGTGCCGCTGAAGCGTGAGCTGCCGTTGATATAGACCTTGACCGCGCCGCTATTGACCGTGAAGGCCAGATGCGACCAAACGCCGACGCCGATATTGCTGCCGGTGCCGGCGTCATACCAGGCCGTGCCCGACCACAGCATGGTGGCGCCGCCGACGAAACCATGGCCCCTGGGCAAGAGGCTGACCCAGGCATTGCCGTCGCGGGCGCCGAAGAAGGCCGAGCTGAACTCGGTCAGCTGATCGGGCTTCAACCAAAGCGAAACGGTGTAGCTGGGCGCGTTGCTCAGCAAGCCATTCGGCAGGCGGATGCCGCTATTGCCGTCGAACACCGCCGCCTGGCCGAACAGGCCGGGCGCAAAGCTGATGCTGCCGCCGGCCGCGTCGAGGCGGTTGCCGGTGACCAGGCCGGCCGCGGTCAGGCCGCTGGTTTCCGCCAGATTGTTGTTGAAGGCGTAATGCGCCAGCAGGCCGCCGGCCACCTGGGCGCGCACGACGACGGTGAAGACCCGCGTCAGCACGCTTGATCCGAAACGGATGGTGGCGGTCAGCGTCACCACGGCGTCGCCCTGGGCGGCCGTGGGGCGGGTCACCTGGCCGGTGTTGCTGAGCACTGCCGGGTTGGAGGACGCCCATGTGATGGTCGCTCCACGCATCGCCTCGGTCGGCAGGCTCAAGTTCGCAGTAACGGCGCTGGTGTCGCCGAGGTTGATGGCGGCCGCCACGGCAGTCGTGACCTGCGCCTCGCTGCGCTTAAGAAGGCGGCTGCCGAAGACGGCGACGCCGTCGGCCGACAGCGCCGTGAAGCTCATGGTCCAGCTCTGCGTGGCCTCGCTCCATTGGTTCAGGAACTGGCCCTTGAAGGGCTTGCCGCTATTGGGCGTCAGCACAAACTGGTTGCTACCGACCAAGGCCCACTGACCGCTGAGCGCGCCGCTGATCATGCCATTCGCTTGCAGGCTGATCGATTGCGCGGGCTTGATGGTGGCCGAGATGTCCTTGCCATGGTTGACCAGCAGATAGTCGCCGCTGACGAATTCGGGCCGCACGCTGGCCAGCGTCTCTTTGGCATAGCGGTAGGGCGCGACCAGTGGCCAGGCGTCGGCGTTCATCAGCAGCTGGTGGACGCGCACCTCATGTTCCTCGCCGCGACCGGGGAAGCGCGCGTGAAAGACGATGAAATGCTTGCCGGTGGCGGCCTCGTAATAGGCCGAGTTATGGCCCGGTGACACATAGCCGGGGCTGGTCTGGCCGGGGGCAAGAGCGACCTCGCCGAGCTTGGCGTCGAAGCGGAAGTTGCCCATCAGCTTGACGCCATGCGGCGCGATCGAGGCGTCGTCGAACAGCGGCAGGGCCGGGTTGGCCATCACCGTGCTCATGTCCTTGCCGGCGGCGTCCAGAAATGGGCCGTCCGGCGTGGTGGCGCGGGCGACGCGGATGTTGTAGCCGCCGGCCGCGTCGAAGCCGCCGAAGGAGGTGAACAGGTAGTAGTAGGACGTGGCCGGGCTGTACAGCACATAGGCGCCCTCGATGCGGGCGTGGTTGCCGCCGACCAGGCGTTTGCCATAGCCCTGGCCGGGCAGCGGCATGCCGGTGCTGGGGTTCATCGCCATGATGAAGATGCCGCCCGAGTAGGAGCCGTAAACCATCCAGAGCTTGCCCTTGGCGTCGAAGAAGGTGTGCGGGTCGACGGTGTTGGGATGCTTGTTCGCGTCGTAAATCGTGCCGTCTTCGCTGGGCAGGCCCCATTGGCCGGACTTCAGGAAGATGCCCTTGTTGACGTAGGGCCCCTCGATCTTGTCGGCCACCGCCACGCCCATGGCGGAGCGCGGCGAGTCGCCCTTGCAGGCGTTGTAATACATATAGAACTTGCCGTCGGCCAGCTTGATCACGTCGGCCGCCCACAGCGTGTCGGTCTGCGCCCAGGCCAGCGCCTCGGCCAGCTCCTTGGTCACGTCATTGAAGAGCGGATTGGCCGGGTTGACGCCGGCCGCCACCATCTGCCAGCTCATCAGATCGCTGCTCTTGGCGGCGGCGAGATGCGAGCCGAAGACATAGAACTTGTCAGCGGCGCGCACCACCGAAGGGTCATGGACGGCGACGTTCTGGAACACCGGCGGCCTGAAGCCGGCCTGCGCGAGTGCGGCGTTATGGGCCATTAAACAAGCGGCAATACAGCAGCCCGCCACGACGCTTGCGCGTAGCAAATTTCCTATCATCTGAATGTCTCCAAGGCGGGCGCCAAAGTCTTTTTGACGCCCGTTTCGGCTGATCTTTTAGGTGATCAGTCCGGGGTCAGGCAGGGTCCGTCTGCCAGCGGTGTGCCGAAGTTCGGCAAGCCATCCGCGCACCAGCCAAAAGGCTGTACGCGTGCATGGCGGTTGGGGTCGTGCAGCGGATCGCCGTCGATATCGCGATAGTTGCGCGCGTGATAGACCAGCAGGTCGGTTTTGCCATCCTTGCTGGTGGTGAAGCTGTTGTGGCCGGGGCCGTACTGGCCGTTGGCTGAGGCGAACACCGGTTGCGCGGCCTTGTGCCAGCTGGCTGGGTCCAGCAGATCGGCGTTCTCATCGGCCCACAACAGGCCCATGCAGTAGTTAGCGTCGGTAGCGCTGGCCGAGTAGCTGATGAAGACGCGGCCGTTGCGTTTCAAGACCGACGGCCCCTCGTTGACGAGAAAGCCGATGCGCTCCCAGGCCAGCTCGGGGCGGCTGATCAGCAGCGGCGCGGTGGCCAGCGTCCAGGGATTGGCCAGCTCGGCCAGATAGAGATTGCTCTCGGTGGCGGGGTCTTTTTGCGCCCAGCACAGATAGTGCTTGCCCGCGTGCTCAAACGGCGTCGCGTCGAGCGAGAAGCCCTCGATGGGCGTGTGGATCTGGCCACGCTCGACCCAGGCATCCTCCTGCAGCGGGTCGTCGCCCTGGCACTCCAGCACATACATGCGCAGCTTCCAGATGTCGTCTATTTCGCTGGCGGCGAAGTAGATGGTCCAGCGGCCGTCAATGCGGTGCAGCTCGGGCGCCCAGACATGCCAGCTCATGGGGCCGGTCGCATGCTTGTGCCAGACGATCACGGGCTCGGCTGCGGCCAGCTCGCCAATCTCGGCAGCCGCGCGCAGCTCGATTGCATCGAAGCTGGGCACCGATGCGGCGAAGAAGTAACGGCCCTCATGCAGTGACAGCTGCGGGTCGGCGCGCTGCAGGATGAGCGGATTGGTCCAGTTCATGGCGAGGTGGCTTTCATGACGATCACATTCCAGGAGGCCGGGTGCAGACGGACGCGCAATTGATCGCCGTCGATCACGATGCCGCTCAGCGGTACGGGCGTGACCTTGTCCGGCTCGGCCTCGCTATTGCAGGCCTGCAGGTCGGCGTGTTGCAGCTGCTGCGCTTCGACCAGCTCTTGCGTGAGGCCCAGACCGCGCAGCGTGACGGTTAGGTCCATCTCTTCGCTCAGATGGCGGTTCAGCGCAAAGATCGCTGTTCTGCCACTGGCTGCGTCATGGACGACGCTGGCGCAGAGGTAGGGCAGTTCGCCTTGTTTGGGGTCGATCCAACCGGGCGAGCGAATCACCGGCCGCAGCACCGTGCCATGGGCATGGCGCGCGGTCAGCGCAAAGGGATGAAAGATGGTTTGGCGCCAGGCCGGCCCGCCGGGCGTGGTCATGATGGGGCCGATCACATTGACCAGCTGTGCCAGGCAGGCGACTTTGACGCGGTCCGCATGGTTGATCATCATCGTCAGCATGCCGCCTATCAGCAGCGCATCTTCGACGTTATAGACCTCCTCCAGCAGCCGCGGCGCTTGTGGCCAGCCTTCCTGCTTCATATGCTCGCCGGGGCGCGCGCGGTACCAGACGTTCCATTCGTCGAAGCTCAGCATGATGCGCTTGGCCGAATGCCGGCGCGCCGCCACCGCGTCGGCCACGGCGACCGTGGCCTCGATATAGCGGGCATTGCTTTCGATCTGGGCCAAGAAGCTCTCGGTGCTGGTGTCGCTAGTCGGCTTGACGAAATAGCTGTGAAGCGACAGATAGTCGACCACATCGAAGCAATGCTCCAGCACCCGGTCTTCCCAGACGCCGTAGCTCGGCATGTCGTAGGCCGATGAGCCACAGGCGGCCAACTCAATCGTCGGGTCGACCATGCGCATCAGCTTGCCCGTTTCCAGCGCCAGGCGGCCGTACTCGTCCGGCGTCTTGCGGCAGATCTGCCAGGGGCCGTCCATCTCGTTGCCCAGGCACCAGAGCTTGATCGCGTGTGGCGCGTCCACGCCGTGGCTGCGGCGTAGCTCGGAGCGCGTCGTGCCGCCAGGGTGGTTGCAATATTCCAGATACTGGCGCGCCTCGTCGGCGCCGCGCGTGCCGAGGTTGACGCCGAACATAGGCGTCATGCCGACGCGCTCGCACCAGGCCATGAACTCATTCGTGCCAACCTGGTTCGTCTCGGTTGAGAACCAGGCCAGGTCGAGTCGGGTGGGGCGCTGGTCCTTGGGGCCGACGCCGTCTTCCCAGTCATAGCCGGACATGAAGTTGCCGCCCGGATAGCGCACCAGGGTGGCGCCCAGTTCACGCGTTAGCTCGGTCACATCTTGGCGAAAGCCGTCGGCGTCGGCCGTGGGGTGATCCGGCTCATAGATGCCGGTGTAAACGCAGCGGCCCAGGTGTTCGACGAAGACGCCGAACAGGCGCCGGTCCAGCGCGGCGATCTCGAAATCGCGGTCGACGGTGAGTTGAGCTTCGATCATCTATCGACGAGCCTTTTGCAGCGCCTTGTTGACGCTTTTTTCGATACTGGCCTGCACCTCGGCAATCGGCTTGCCCGAGACCATCAGATTGGCGATGTCCTCGCCGATCAGCAACTCGATGGCGCGCTGGGTCGGCACATTGCCGGGCATGCCGACGCCGGTCTCGGTGATCTCGGCCAGGTTGGCGCGCAGCGGCAAGGCGCGAAAGGCCTCACTCTGCGCCACCGACTGGCGCACCGGTAGATGGCCGGTGCGCGACCATTCGGCGCTGTGTTCCCAGATGAACTTCAATAGCTTGACGCCGGCGGCGCGGGTTTTTTCGTCGGGCGAACCGCCCTTGAACATCGCCCAGGCATGGCCGTCTGCGAACACTGCCTTGCGCTCGAACAGCTGCGGGAAGGGTACGACCGCGTAGCCGCCCTTGAACGGCGAACTGGCAGCCTTGGCCTCGCGCAGATATTGGTCAATCGTCCAGGTGCCGACCACGCTGACGCCGGCCTCGCCGTTCAAAAAGGCCTGGTTGGCGCCGGCATAGTCCAGATTTGGTTTGACATGGCCTTCGGCATAGAGCTGCTGCATGAGCGTCAGCGCCTTGGTGACGGCCGGCTGCTGCATATCGATGGACTTGCCATTGGCGGCGAACAGCTGCGCGTTTTGTTGCGCCAACAGGGTCAGAAAAGTGCGGTTGTTGGCGGCGGTTTCGTTGACCACGGCCCAGGCGAAATAAGGCTTGCCGGTCTTGGCGCGGAACTGGCGCGCGTGGGTCAGCAGCTCTTCGGGTGAGCGCGGCAACAGCGGCTGGCCGTCGGCGCCCATCAAGCCAGCCTGCGTCATCAGCGCTGTGTTGATGTGCCAAAGCCAGGCCCAGGTGTCGAAGGGCAGGGCATAGCTGTCGCTGCCCGCGGGGCCATCAAAGCTGACGCCACGGCGCGCGTGGTCGGTGAAGTCGGCCGTATCAATGCCGGCGGCCTGGAACTCGGCGTTCAGCGGCATTAATAGGCCGCGCCGTACATAGTCGCCCAAGGCCGACTCATGCATCACCGCCACCGTCGGCACGTCCTTAGCGACCAGGCGGGCGGTCAGCTGGTCGTAATACGGCCCCCATTCGGCCACTTGCGTGCGCACATGGATGCCGTCGGTGTTGCTGGCGTTGAACTGGTTGACCAGGGTGGTCACAATGCCGCACTCGCCCAGGCCCTGGGCGGCTTCATTGACCGCGCCGTACTTGGCGTCACAGCTGCCGAAGAAACGCATCAGCGTGATCTCGGTCTTGGCAGGAGTTGGTTCGGTCTTGGCGCCGCAGGCTGCGAGCAAGCTGACCGCTAGCAGGGCGAGGGTTTTTTTAAACAAACTCATCATCAGCGCCCCGTGCCGGCCACGGCCGTGACCAGGTATTTCTGGAAGAAGAAGTAGATGATCAAGACCGGCAGGCCAGCGAACACCGCCTGCGACATCAGGAAGCCCAGGCCCTCGGACTGCGCGAAGTTGGTCTGCGTGGACGCCAGGCCCCGGGTCAGCGTGTACATATCCGGGTTGGTGGCGATCACCAGCGGCCACAGATAGTCGTTCCAGCAGCCCAGGAAGGTGAAGATGCCTAAAGTCGCTTGGGCTGGCAGCGTCAGCGGCAGGATCACGGTCAGAAAGGTCTTCAGCCGCGAGGCGTTGTCCAGCATCGCCGCTTCTTCCAGATCCATCGGGATGGCCTTGAAATACTGCGTCATCAGATAAACGCCGAACGGTGCGGCCAGGCCGGGCAGGATCAGACCGGCGAAAGTGTTCTGCAGATTCCAGTCCGAGAACAAGCGGTGCAAGGGGATGAAGGTCGACTGCGCCGGCACGGCCAGACCGAACATCACGATCGCGAAGATCAGCTTGCGGCCCGGGAACTCGGTACGCGCGAACCCGTAGCCGGCCAGCGAGGACAGCACCAGCACACCCGCCGTCTGGCACAGCGCTACCCAGGCACTATTGCCCAGCCAGCGGAACACCTGCGAGGTCTGCAAGATGTCCAGGTAATTGCCCAGCGTATAGGGCGGCGCGAACAGCACATCGGTGCGGGACTGCAGCAGCTCATTCGGTTTGAAGGACAGGCCCAGCACCCACAGCAGCGGCATCATCCAGGCCAGGGCCAGCAGGCACAGGCCCAACATCAAGAATCGATCAAACCAACCGCGACGCAGGATGGCATTCATCGTTGACCTCCTTTGTTGTCACGCTCCAGCCACAGCTGCAAGGACACGCCGATCAGCATCACCGCGAACAGCACCTGCGAAGCGGCGGTGGCATAGCCCAGCGACAGCTGCATAAAGGCCTGCTCGTAAATGAACTGGACGATGGGTCGGGTGGTGTTGTTGGGCCCGCCATTGGTCATCAGCATGATTTGCGGAAAGACCTGGAACTGGCGTATCACCTCGATCACCGCGACCAGCATGATGGTGCGCTTCAGCGAAGGCAGGGTGATGCGGGTCAGCGTGCGCCAGCGGCTGGTGGTGTCGAGTGCGGCGGCCTCGTAGATATCGCTTGGGATCTGCTGCAGCGCCGACAGGAACAGAATCATCGGCAGGCCGATGATCCACCACACCGTCACCAGCGCAATGGTCGGCAGGGCCAGCGCATCACTGCTCAACAGCGCCACATCGCCTATACCGAGCCAGGCCAGAAACTGCGACACGAGGCCGCGCTCGGGCATCAGCGATAACTTCCAGACCAGGGTGACGATGGTGACCGAGAACACCGAGGCGCAGAAAAAAGTGCCGCGCAGCAACGCACCGAGCTTGCCGGGCCGGTTCAGCGCCAAGGCCAGCGCCAGCGAGACGATGACGAAGATCGGCGTGCTGATGCCGACGAAGCGCAGCGTGTTCCACAGCACCTGGTGGAAGACCTCGTCGCCGGCCAGCTGCACATAGTTCTCGAAGCCGACGTAAAAACTGTCGTCGGACAAGAGGTCATGGTCATGCAGGCTGATGTTCATGCCCTTGGCCAGCGGCCACAGCACCAGCAGCGCATAGATGGCCACAAAGGGCAGGACGAACAAGCCGTTGGACAGCTTTGAGCGACGCAGGCCGGCGCTCATGGCAATTCATGCCGCGCATGATGCGCGCGGCCCTGGCTGTCAAACAGATGGGCCTCGGCCAGGTCGACGGCGACGCCGATCTGCTCGCCGGGCGCTGGGTGAGCACCGTTCAAGGTGATGGTCAGCGCGCTGCCATCATCCAACTTCAAATGGGCCAGCGAGCGCTCGCCCAGGAACTCGACCATCTCGACCCGGCCACGCAGCGCGCCGTCGGCGGCCGGCGTCAGGTTCTCGGGCCGTACGCCCAGGCTGAAGCCAGCGTCAGCAGGCAAGCCTTGCAGCGACACGCGGGTCGTCAGCACGCCACCGCCGGGCAGTTGCACGCGGCAGTAGTCGCCTTCCGCCGGCAGTGCCTGCACCGGGATGAAGTTCATGCCCGGCGTGCCAATGAAGCCGGCGACAAAACGGGTGGCCGGCCGGCGGTAGACCTCGGCCGGCGTGCCGACCTGCTCGATCGCGCCGCCGTTCATCACCACGATGCGGGTCGCCAGCGTCATCGCTTCCAGCTGGTCATGGGTGACGAAGATCATCGTGGCGCCCAGGCGCTGGTGCAGCTGGGCCAGCTCCAGCCGGGTGCGGCCACGCAGCGCTGCATCGAGATTGGAGAGTGGTTCGTCGAACAAAAACAGGCCGGGCTCTTTGACCACCGCGCGGCCGATCGCCACCCGCTGGCGTTGGCCGCCGCTGAGCTGCCCCGGCTTGCGCGCCAGCAGCGGCGTCAGCTCCAGCATGCGGGCCGACTCGGTGATGCGGTCATCGATCTCCGACGGCGGCAAGCCGATATTGCGCAGGCCGAAGGCGAGGTTGTCGCGCACCGTCATATGCGGGTAGAGCGCGTAATGCTGGAACACCATGGCGAGATTGCGCTGCCCCGGCGCGGCGGTCGTCACGTCCTTGCCGCCTATCAGGATGCGGCCGCCGCTGACCTCCTCCAGCCCGGCAACCATGCGCAACAAGCTGGTCTTGCCGCAGCCCGAGGGGCCGAGGAAGACGATGAACTCGCCTTCAGCGACGTCCAGCGACAGCTTATCTATCACCTGCACCGCGCCATAGCGCTTGCTGACCTGCTCTAGCTTCAAAGCTGCCACGTTGCTGTCTCCAATTTCTACTTATTGTCTTGTTCAGAGCGAGGGCCAGCCGTCGGCGCTCCATCTCAGTGGGTCTATCCGTAAATGCGGTTTGCCGCCGTCCTCGGCGTCATAGGCATGGCGCACCAAGGTGTTGCCGACCACGTCCTGATGGCCGGGGCCTTTCCAGCGCGGCCCGCCGGCTTCGATCAGACTGCCGCCGCCCTCCGTCATGGCTACGCCGTCCTTGTCCAGATAGGGGCCCCAGACATTCTTGGCGCGGCCGACGCGGATGTTGTAGCTGCTTTCTACGCCCCGGCAGCAGAAGTCATGCGAGACGAACTGGTAGTACCAGCCGCCGCGTTGCATCAGCGTCGGCGCCTCGATGCCGCCTTTGCGCCGGGCGATGAAGCGGGTTTCGCCTATCGGCTTGAGTGTCTTCCTGTCCAGCTCGCTCAGGCGTATGCCACCCCAGAAGGAGCCGTAGCTGAACCAGAGCCGGCCGTCCTTGTTGTCTATCAGCACATCGGGGTCGATGGCATTGAAGTTGTCCTCAAACCCGCTGGCGACGACCAAGCCGTCGTCGCGCCAGTCGCGGGCTTCGGGAGACTCGGCGCTGGCCAGACCGATGGCCGAGACGTTCTTGCCGAAGGTCGAGATCGAATACATCACCCAGAAGCGGCCCGCATGCTTGAACAGCTTGGGCGCCCAGACGTCCAGGCCCTTGTGCTCGGGCACAACCGTGGCCCACCAGGCGGGCTTGTTGGCTTCGCTGAAGACGGGGGCCTGGCGCAGCCAGGTCTTGCCGTCGGCCGAGCTGAGGCGCTGGATACCGGCGCCGGTGGTGAAGATGTGGTGCCTGCCTTGTTCGACCAGCAGGGTCGGATCATGGGCGCGCGTGTCGCCCTGTAACTCAAGGGCCTGCAATGGCGCGCAAGCCAATAGAGCAGCCAGCCCGACTGCCGCGAGCTGCTTTACTTTCACTTGCCCCAACGCAGCACCATCGGATCAAGCCGGCGGGCGGCGTCGAGCAGGCCGGCGCGGGTCTCGGCACTCATGCTGGGGAAGGGGTGGCGCGGTGCGTCACACTTGATGACGCCGCCGGCCAGCATCAAGGCCTTGGCGGTGAGGATGCCGGCCTGGCGGTTCTCGTAATTGATCAGCGGCAGCCAGCGCGCGTAGTAGGCCACGGCCTCGTCGCGGCGGCCGGCGGCATAGGCGTCAACGATCTTGCGGATGCCGTCGGGGTAGGCACCGCCGGTCATAGCACCCGTAGCGCCGGCGTCCAGATCGGCCAGCAAGGTGATCGCCTCCTCGCCGTCCCAAGGTCCCTCGATGGCGGCGCCGCCGACGCGGATCAGCTCGCGCAGCTTGGACGCAGCACCGGCGGTTTCGATCTTGAAGTAGCAGACGTTCTCGATCTCGTTGGCCATCCGCGCCAGCAGCGCGACCGACAGCGGCGTGCCGGCCACCGGCGCGTCCTGGATCATGATGGGGATCTTGATCGCGTCTGACAGGCGTGCGTAGAAACTCTCGATCTGCGGCTCGGCGACGCGGAAGGTGGCGCCGTGATAGGGCGGCATCACCATCACCATGGCCGCGCCCATGTCCTGGGCCTGGCGGCTGCGCTCGGCGCAGATTTGGGTGCTGAAGTGGGTGGTGGTCACAATCACCGGCACGCGGCCGGCGACATGCTCAAGAATGGCGCGGGTCAGGGTCTGGCGCTCGTCGTCCGAGAGCACGAACTGCTCGGAGAAATTGGCCAGAATGCACAGCCCGGACGAACCCGCATCGATCATGAAATCTATGCAACGCAGCTGGCTGGGCAGATCCAGCTCGCCGGCCTCGTTGAAGGTGGTCGGCACGACCGGAAAGACGCCCTTGAAGCGTGGTGTGGTTGCAGGTGTCATGTTCTTGGCGCTCTTTGGGCGCCGGTTTTTGTAAGGCTGACCGAATTAAAGTATGACTTTATAATTGAGAGAATGCGTGTTAACCCGAATATTGCCGGTGATTCTTTGAAATAGTATTACTAATTTGGTGGTGAGCTTGTAGCGAGCTTGACGCCGTTCGACTGTACTTGTGGAGTTCTCGATGACATCTTTCGCTCGCTATCCCAGCTTGCAAGGCCGCTCGGTGTTGATCACCGGCGGCGCGACCGGCATAGGCGCCACCTTGGTGGCGCAGTTCGTGCGCCAAGGCGCCCGTGTCGGCTTTATCGATCTGGACGCCGCCAGCGGCGAGGCCCTGGCCGCCAGCCTGGCCGCTGGTTTGCCAGCGGATCAATGCGCTCCACATTTCCGGGCCGCCGACCTGACCGACATTGCCGCCTTGCGCGGCGCCGTTGAGCAGCTGCGCGCCGCGATCGGCCCGATTGCCGTGCTGTTGAACAATGCCGCCAATGACAAGCGGCAAGGCATTGCGGACACCACGCCGGCGGCCTGGGACGCCAGCATGGCGGTCAATCTGCGCAGCCAGTTCTTCGCCGCGCAGGCGGTGATGGCCGATATGCAGGCGGCCGGTGGCGGCAGCATCGTCAATCTGGGCTCCATCAGCTGGATGCTCAAGCAAGGTGGCATGCCGGCCTACACGACGGCCAAGGCCGCCATCCAGGGCCTGACCCGCTCATTGGCGCGTGATCTGGGGGTGCATGGCATCCGCGTCAACACGCTGGTGCCCGGCTGGGTGATGACGGAAAAGCAAATCAGCCTCTGGGTGGACGACGCAGCACGGGCCGATATCGCCAAAGGCCAGTGCATCAACAAGCCCTTGGAGGCCGCGCATATTGCCCATATGGCCTTGTTCCTAGCGGCCGATGACAGCGCCATGTGCACGGCGCAAGACTTCATCGTTGACGGAGGCTGGGCATGATGGCCGCTCAAGTCAACAGCAAGCCGGGCATCAGCAGGCGGGATTACGGCCTGCTGCCGGACGGTCGTGTGGTGCACGAATACACGCTGGACAACGGGCGCGGCCTGTGTTTGAGCGCCATCACTTACGGCGGCATTGTCACGGCCCTGTGGGTGCCGGACCGTGCCGGGCGGCCCGCCAATGTGGTGCTGGGCTTCGACAATCTGCGCGACTATTTGGAACGCAATCCGTTCTTCGGCGTGACTGTTGGCCGCTATGGCAACCGCATTGCCCAGGGCCGCTTCATGCTGGACGGCCAGAGCCATCAGTTGAACCTGAATGACGGCGCCAACTGCCTGCATGGCGGGGCGAGCGGTTTTGGCACCCGGCTTTGGGAGGCCGACATCGTGCCCGCTGCCGAGGCCGGCCTGTGCCCGGACCTGCTGTTGCGCTACACCAGCCCGGACGGCGAGGGCGGCTTCCCCGGCCAGATGACGGTCAGCGTGCGCTACAGCCTGGGTTACAGCCTGAAGGGCGAGCAGACCTGGTGCATAGCCTACGAAGCCCGCTGTGACCGCCCCACCGTCGTCAACCTGACCCACCATGACTATTTCAATCTGGCCGGCCAGGGCACGGCGATGGACCAGCGGCTGATGATCGCGGCCAGCCGTTACACCGAGGTGGACGGCGCCCGCATTCCGACCGGCAATGCGCCGGTCGAGGGCACGCCTTTTGATTTCAGGCGGCCCGGCGTGATCGCACCGCGGCTGCGCCAGCCGCACCCGCAGCTGATCGCCGCCCGCGGTTTTGATCACAACTGGCTGCTCGATCACCCGTTTGACGGTGCTCTGCATCTGGCGGCCAGCCTGGAAGACCCGTTGTCGGGGCGCAAGATGGAGGTGCTCACCACCGAGCCGGCCATCCAGTTCTACTCCGGCAATTTTCTCGACGCCAGTTTGCTGGGTTCGGGCGGTGAGGCCTATAGGCAGGGCGACGGTTTGTGCCTGGAGACCCAGCACAGCCCCGACTCCCCGAATCACTCGCCTGCCGACCCGGACTGGCCCTCCACCGTGCTGCGGCCGGGCGAGGTCTATCGCAGCCGTACCGAGCATCGCTTCTCCGCGCAGAACCTGCCATAACGAGGGATTCACCATGACCGTGCCCGTGCATGAACTGTCGATGACGGTGTTGATGACCCCCGATATGGCCAATTTTTCCGGCAATGTGCATGGTGGCACGGTGCTGAAATTCTTGGACCAGGTGGCCTACGCCTGTGCCAGCCGCTATGCGGGCTGCTATGTGGTGACGCTGTCGGTCGATCAGGTGATGTTCCGCCAGCCGATTCATGTCGGCGAGCTGGTGACCTTTCTGGCCTCGGTCAACCACACCGGCACCTCGTCGATGGAGGTCGGCATCAAGGTGCTGGCCGAGAACATCCGCACCCAAGTGACGCGGCACGCCAATAGCTGCTTCTTCACCATGGTGGCGGTTGACGACGAGCGCAAGCCGGTGCCGGTGCACGCGTTGTTGGTCGAGACCCCCGACCAACAACGGCGCCACGCGGCGGCCAAGGTGCGCAGGCAATTGCGCCAGGAGTTCAACGCGCGCTTTGAGGCCTTGAGGGCACCTGCGCCATAGTCAGCGCGCTGCGCAAGGGATTCGGTTTCATTTTTGACCAAGCCGGCCAAACTGCCTTTCGGTTAGTCGACGCTAGGGTAAGTGCCCGGAAGCAAAATGTCGCGGCTCACCTCGCTGAGCTTGCGGTTGCCGCCGAAGGCCATGCTGAGGTCGAGTTCCTTGTGGATGATTTGCAGCGCCTTGCTCACGCCGGCCTCGCCCATCGCGCCCAGGCCATACAAAAATGCCCGGCCGATATAGCAGCCGCGAGCGCCCAGCGCCCAGGCCTTCAGCACGTCCTGGCCGGAGCGGATGCCGCCGTCCATATGCACCTCGATCTGCGAGCCTACCGCCTGCACGATGGCCGGCAGCGCGCGGATGCTGCTCTCGGCGCCGTCCAGCTGGCGGCCGCCATGGTTGCTGACGATCAGCGCGTCGGCGCCCGAGGCGACGGCCAGGCGCGCGTCCTCAACATCCTGAATGCCCTTCAGGATCAGCTTGCCGCCCCAGCGTTTTTTGATCCACTCAACATCGGCCCAGCTCAGCTGCGGGTCGAACTGCTGGGCCGTCCATTCGGACAGCGAGCCCATATCGGCCACGCCCTTGACATGGCCGACGATATTGCCAAAGCCCCGGTTCGGCGTGCCCAACATGCCCATGCACCAGCGCGGCTTGGTCATCAGATTGATGATGTTGGCCAGCGTCGGCTTCGGGGGCGCGGACAGTCCGTTCTTCAAATCCTTTTGGCGCTGGCCGAGGATTTGCAGGTCCAGCGTCAGCACCAGGGCGCTGCACTGGGCGGCGCGGGCCCGCTCGATCAGTCGCTCGATGAAATCCCGGTCCCGCATCACATAAAGCTGGAACCAGAATGGCCGCGTGGTCGCCGCCCGCACCGCCTCGATCGAGCAGATGCTCATGGTCGAGAGCGTGAACGGGATGCCGAACTTCTCGGCCGCCCGCGCCGCCAGGATCTCGCCGTCGGCATGCTGCATGCCGGTCAGCCCGGTCGGCGCGATCGCCACCGGCATCGCCACATCCTCACCCAGCATCTGCACAGCGGTGCTGCGGCCCTCCATGTTTTGCGCGACGCGCTGGCGCAGCTTGATGGACTGGAAATCGGCGCTATTGGCGCGGTAGGTGCTCTCGGTCCAGGAGCCCGAGTCCGCGTAGTCATAGAACATCCGCGGCACACGTTTTTTGGCCAGGAGGCGGAGGTCTTCGATGCAGGTGATGGTGGGCATGGTGGGGAGCGGTTGGGCAAAAGGTGTGGCGATGCTAGCGAGCTTGGCCGCGGCGTGGCCGGAAAACTTCTCGGCTGGGGACGGAAAAATGTTCCGCTTGGTTTGAGGCCACGGTCAAGCCGCCCCCCCGTATGCTCAAACCAGGTGTTCTCCCAGCCCCTCGCAATACCCCTTTAGCCAGGCGCAAAAGGCCTGCGCCGCGTCCGACTCGGTATGGCAAAGCAGGCCGTAGTTGCGGGTGGCCGGCACGCTGAGCTCAAACATTCGCTGCAGGCTGCCGCTGGCCAGCAGGGGCGCGGCCAGGCTGAGCCGGCCCAGCACCACGCCCTGGCCGCAGGCGGCGGCTGCTAGTGTCAGGCCCAGATCGACATAACGCGTGCCTTGTTCGGGCTCGGGCCAGTCCAGCCCGGCGGCCTGAAACCAGGGCTGCCAGGGCTCCAGCGGGCTGCGTAGAAGTGCCAGGCCGGCCAGATCGGCGGGGCGCAGCGGCGGTGTTGGCAATCCGAACAGCAAGCTCGGTGCGGCCATCGGCGTGATGCGGTCGCGCATCAGGATCTGCGCGTCGGCGTCGGCGCCCATGCGGATCTCGACGTCGGCCGGCGGCGTGAATTCGTCCAGAAACGGCGTGCTCAGCAGCAGCTCCAGCTCCAGCTGCGGCTGGGCTTGGGTGAAGGCCGGCAGCGCCGGCACCAGGATCTGGCGCGCAAAGGTAGGCGGCGCGGTGATGCTCAGCCGGCGGCGCCGCTGGGCGCTGCGGCTGTGTAGCGGCATCGCGGCCAACAGCGCCAGTGCTTCGCTGACCTGGCCCAGGTACTCCTTGCCGGCGGCGCTCAAGGCGAAGGGCTTGTTGCCGCCGCGGATCAGCAGGCTTACGCCGAGCAGGTCTTCGAGCGCGTTGATGCGCTTGCCAACAGCGCTGGCGCTGATGTTCAGCGCGGCGGCCGCTGGCTCGAAACCGCCTAGCCGGGCGCTGGCCTCGAAGGCGAGCAGGCCGTCAATGGAAGGAAACCGTGAGTCAGGCCGCATCAGATATCAGGACGTACGTGGTGGGAATGCTCATCGTCAATGTTGAACAAGCCAACTCTTCAAGTTGAAGGCTTGTTGGATCAAGTATCCCGCATCGAACAGCCTGAACCTGGCAAGGGCGACAAGCCCAAGGAGGTGACGTCAGTTCAGGTGAAGCTGCCCCACCCGGATGTTTCAAACTGCATGTCTGTTGACGAGTTTGATATTGAGCTTGTAGCGAGACGCACTCAGTCCGAGTTCAAATCCCTCAACTTGAAGGCGCTGACGACCTCGACCATGCGGCCGGCCTGCTGGTTGAGGCTTTCGGCGGCCGCCGCAGCTTCTTCCACCAGCGCTGCGTTCTGTTGCGTGACGGTATCGAGCTGGGTGATTGCCTGGTTAATTTGACTGATGCCGCTGGTCTGCTCATGCGCCGAGCCGCTGATTTCGTTGATCAGGGTTGCGACATGTTTGACTTGACTGACGATATCGCCCATTGAGGCTCCTGCCGTGCTGACCAAGCGACTGCCAACTTCCACCCGCTCGACGCTGGCGCCTATCAGTGTCTTGATTTCGCGAGCCGCTTCGGCCGAGCGTCCTGCCAGCGAGCGCACTTCGCTGGCCACCACCGCAAAGCCGCGCCCTTGTTCGCCGGCGCGAGCGGCTTCGACGGCTGCATTCAAGGCCAGGATATTGGTTTGGAACGCGATGCCGTCGATGACGGCAATGATGTCGGAAATCTTGCGGGAGGACGCGCTGATTTCTTCCATGGTGGCCACCACCTGACCGACCACTTCGCCGCCCTTGACCGCAGCCGTGCTGGCCGAGCCGGCCATTTGATTGGCTTGGCGCGCGGTCTCGGCATTGTTCTTCACCGTGGCGCTGAGCTGCTCGACCGAAGCCGCGGTCTGTTCAAGATTGCTGGCTTGACTTTCGGTACGTTGCGACAGGTCGGCATTGCCGGACGCAATTTCTCTGGCACCGTTGGAAATGTTCTCGGCCCCGTCGCGCACCTCCTTGACCATACTCGAGAGCTTGTTGCGCATGTCCAGCAAGCCCGTCAGCAACTGCGCGGCTTCGTCTTTGCCACTGACCTCGATGCGTGTGACCAAGTCACCCTCGGCGACGCGAACTGTCGCCTCCAGTGCGATCTGCAAAGGCCGGGTAATGCTGATGGTCAGACGCCAAGACATCAACGCCACGACAAACAGCACCAGGACACCGGCCACGCTGATGACGCCAACGGTTGCGCTATTGCGGGCATTCGCCAGTTCGGTGGCCTTGCCGCTGTGCTGCTTTTGCAGGCCAATGAAAGTCACCAGCTCCGCCACGGCTTTGTTCAATAGAGGGTCGATCTTGTCGGTAATCACGACGGCCGCCTGCTCAGCGTTGAACTGTGCCGCCAGGTCGACTGCTTCCTTAAATTGCGCATCCATCTGCAGGTCGATCTCGGCCAGGCGGGCGAACAATGCTTGCTCCTCCGCGCTCAGCGCCGTGGCTTGCAGTTTGGCCTTGGCTGCAAGATAGGCTGCCCGTTGCTTCTTGGCTTCGGCCTCGTCTTTTTGTACGCCTTCAACCTTGGTTTGCAGGCCCATATTGCGCACCGCTACGGCGCTGCTCAGCAGGGCATTGCGCATCTCTGCCGCCACATCCTGTTGGGCGTCCGCCTTGTGCAAGGTCTCCAACAAAGCGGCACGGCCGGCGCCATTGCTGACCATGGCCCCGACCAACATGACCGTGGCTGCCAAGAGAATGGCGCCAAACCCCAGTCCGAGGCGTGGACCGATTTTCATGTCTCGCAAATTCATATGTGCAAACTCCAGCTGGGAAGATCGGGGTGGTCGTGCTTGCAAATGTGGCTGACCATCCGCGAGTCACCGATTCGTTCAAAGGGAGCGACCGCGTCGCAGCGAGATTTCGAGCTCGGCAAGCCGGTCAAGTCCTTGCCGTGCATGCTCGCATTGGCCACTTGGGGCAGCTTCTTACCCACTTGGGGTTAGCCGTTGAAGAGTGCGTACTCGATGCCCAAAAGCCATTTGCCAGGGTGAAGGAGAGTATCTTTTACACCCGGGTCTTGCTTTTGCGTCCTGGCCGATGGCCAGCACAAAGCCAGCTGGTGTCGCTAGCTGCTTCAGTTCTTGTAGATGCCGCAGCCGACCAGCGTATCTCCGACGCGCTCAAGATACATGGCCTTGCCTTCGATCTTTTGCGAAACCGGGTTGAGGAATTTGTAGCCCTCTACCCAACCTTTGCCCTTGCCCTTGGCAAGATCGACGAACATTTGAATCAGTGGTTTGCCGTCCGGGTCCTTAAGCCCGATCAGATCTTTGCCGACCAGCTTTGGGTTGGCACCTTGGGCTAGGTTTTTGCCGTTCAGGTCATACACAACAATGTAGAGATCGCGATCCTTGAATGACTTGCCGTTGGTGAATTCGTCGTAAGCTTTTTCCGGCCCCTGGGCCTTGATGTACGCGACCGCCTTTTTCACCATCGCTTCGGCCTCTGGGCCCGTACCCTGGTTGGCTGCTTGTGCACCGCCGGCCACCAGAAGGCTCAATAACGCGGCGTTCAGCATGCTCTTGAAGATGGAGAATAGTTTCATTGATTGGCCTCGATCATGGTTGGGGGACGCGGGCTGGTACGACCGCATTGCCTTGGTTGTCGGCCTTTCGGCGCGTAACTTGAACACAGCCGCGGGCAAGCCGGACGTGCCGCTGTAGACAGGGCTTAGATGCCGGGTTCGATCGAGAACATGTTCAGGTGCGCTGTGAAGGCACGCTGCTCGTCTTTCGTTGATATGAACGAGGGGGCACAGCCCCCGGCGCCCGAGCTGTGCCGGGTGGCGTGTGGTGCAGGGTTTTGACCATTCAGGCGCCAAACGAGGCGTTGCGACGCCCCCGCGGCGATCGATGAACTCATCGATGGCTTCGCTAAGTCTGCACGGGCACAACCTGTCAAGTCGCGGATGCCGCTTCGCCACAGTCGATAGCTGCACCCGGTGCCTTGGTGAAATTTGTAGGTGGTGTGGTTGAACCAAGGAGGTTCCGGTAGGCGGACAGCCATTCCCAGTGCGATGAAGGCAGCGCTGAGTCATTCGCCCTGGATCATCATTGAATATGTATTTTGAATATTGCTTTTGACTCGGGAAGAGTCGATAATAAGATTCATATTGAATGCAGCTTATTGGAGCTTTTGGACCAGCGCCGAATGCGTCGCCCTGCCGGCAAGCCAGAAAGCCCCATGAATCCGTCTGAACTACCCGTACTACCCACACCAATTGTTAGCGCCGCAACGCGCCGCGTGATTCCGCTCTATATTGCCGAGGCCAAGGTCTATCCGCGTTCGGTCAGCGGTCGCTTTGCCAGTTGGCGCTGGCTGATGGTGGCGCTGACTCAGCTGTTTTTTTATGGCATGCCCTGGCTGCAGTGGAACGGCCGCCAAGCGCTGTTGTTCGATCTTGAAGCCGGGCGCTTTTATGTGCTGGGCCTGCTGCTCTACCCGCAGGACTTCATCTACCTGGCAGCACTGTTGGTGCTCAGCGCCCTGGCCCTGTTCTTTTTCACCGCTGTGGCCGGGCGCCTGTGGTGCGGCTATAGCTGCCCACAGACCGTCTACACCGAGATGTTTCTCTGGATAGAGCGCCATACCGAGGGCGACCGCCAGGCCCGCATCAGCCTTGACCGCGCGCCTTGGGCTTGGCCCAAACTGGCGCGCAAGTCGGCCAAGCATGGTGGCTGGCTGGCCCTGTCCCTGCTGACGGGATTCAGCTTCGTCGGCTACTTCATGCCGATACGCGAGTTGAGCCAACAGTTGATCGACCTTCAATTGGCAGCATGGCCCAGCTTCTGGGTGCTGTTTTATGCCGGCGCCACCTATGGCAATGCGGGCTTCCTGCGTGAGCAGATGTGCAAGTACATGTGCCCCTACGCGCGCTTCCAGAGCGCGCTGATCGATGCCGATTCGCTGATCATCAGCTACGACGCCACCCGTGGCGAGCCCCGCGGTGCGCGTTCGCGCAAGAGCGCCGAGCTGCTGGCCGGCCAGACCGCTGACTGTGTGGACTGCACGCTTTGCGTGCAGGTCTGCCCGACCGGGATCGACATTCGTGAGGGGCTGCAAAACGAGTGCATAGGCTGCGCTGCCTGCATCGATGTTTGCGATCAGGTGATGGACAAGGTCGGTGCGCCGCGCGGGTTGATCCGCTATGCCACCGAGAACGGCATCACCCATCACTGGACGCGTTCGCAGATGCTGGCCCGGGTGCTGCGTCCACGCGTATTGCTGTACGGGCTTGCGCTGCTGCTGCTGAGCGCCGGCTTCGCCTTCAGCCTGCAGCAGCGCAGCGAGCTGCTGATCGATGTGGTCAAAGACCGCAACACCATGGCCCGCCAGGTCGAGGACGGCATGATCGAGAACGTCTACCGCCTGCAGTTGATCAACCGCACCGAACGGCCGCTGCGCCTGCGTCTGCATGCCGAGGGACTGCCCGGCCTAGCGCTGCAGGCCAATGGCGGCACCGAGCTGCGGCTGGCGCCGGCCGCCATCGGCGCGCTGCCGGTGCAGCTGCGATTGCCGCCGCAGGTCCAACTTCAAGGCGGCCCGCAGCCGGGAACGCACACCGTGTACTTTTTGGCCGAGGATCTGGATCGCCCCGGCTCGGTGTTCCGCAGCAAAGCGGTGTTCTACCTGCCGCGCTGATGTTGAGCCCGCATCGCCCGTTGTTTGCAGCCGCCGCAGCGCTCTGGCTGGCGAGCGCGCTGTGGTGGTCGGCTCAGCTGCTGATGCCGCTGCCCGCCGGCCTGCTGCCGGCGGCGACCTTACATGGCCTGCTGCCGGCGTCAACCTTGCACGGTTTGCTGATGAGCCTGGGCTTTATGCCGCTGTTCATTGCTGGCTTTGCTTGCACCAGTTTGCCGCGCTGGTTGGACCAACAGCCCATCAACGGTCGGCCACTGTGCCTGCCGGCCGCCGCGGCCGTGGTGGCTTGGTTGGGCTTGCTGCTGGCCGACGCGCGGGGCTGGCGCCACCTGGCCGGCTTGGCTGCGGCGCTGCCGGGTCTTTTATTGCTGGGCTTGGCCTTGGCCTTGCTGCGCCGTTGTGGCCGGTCCGGTGCGCGCTTCTCGGGCCATGCTTGGGGCATCGCCGCCGCCTTGTTTTGGGTGGGCCTGTGCCAGCTCGGTGCGGCGTTGGCCTTGCTGGCAGATCAAGCAGGCCGGTTACAGCTGGCGCAGCGCCTCGGTCTGTGGCTAGGTGTTGGCCCCGTCTTCATGCTGGCTCTGCAGCGGCTGACGCCTTTTCTGCACGAGCAAGGTCGCCGGGCGCCCGGTTTGTTGATCGGCATGCTGCTGAGCTTGGCGCTGCGTTGCGGCCTTGATCTGGCTGCGCTGTGGGCCTGGCCGGTGCCACCGTTGATGCGTTTGATGTCTGCCGTCGCGCTCACGCTGCTGGCCGTTTTGGTTTTTCGTGATGCCCGCAGGCCTGAGCTGGCCGCTGCCCGGCGCACGCCTTTGGTCGCCCAGCTCTATGTGGGCTATCTCTGGCTGGGCCTGAGCTTGTTGCTGGAGGCGGTGGCTCAAATAGCGGCCTGGGCCGGCCGACCCGGCCTGCTCGGCATGGCCGCGCTGCATGCGCTGAGTCTCGGGTTTATGGGCACGACGCTGCTGGCCATGGTCAGCCGGGTCAGTGCCGTACAGCATGGGCGCAGTGTGGCCGTCGACGCCGGCCTGTGGCTGATGCAAGGCTTGCTGCAGTTGGCGGTGTTGGGGCGTTTGGCGGCGGCGCTGTCTGTTGCCGCCGGGCTGGCCGGCTTGGCGCCCTTTGTGCAGGCCGCGTCGTTGGGCTTTGCCCTGCTGGCCCTGGCCTGGTCGCTGCGCTACGGCCCGTGGCTGTTGCGTGGGCGCGCGCGTGATTGATGATGATGATGATGCGAACCAGCAGCAAATCTCGATAGCCGACGATTCAACGCGGCTGGCCGGTGTGGCTGATCGCCGATCTTGGTCTGAGCTGGGCTGGGTTGCTCAGAACGAGGTGACGGCAGAATCGGTGTACTCAAGCGATTGAATGCCGCGGACCCACAAGCCGGTGCTAGCGCAGCGCAGCCAGCCGGGTGGGCGCAAGAATGCGCAGCTCGCGATGTTGCATGACGATCAGGCCCTGCTGCTGGAACAAGCGCAAGGTCCGCGACAGCGTCTCGGGAGTCACCCCCAGCTGGGCCGCCAAATCACGCTTGAGCAGGCCCAGGTTCAGGCACTCACCCTGGCCATTGAGCTTGAGCTCATTGAGCAGCCATTCCGCCAAACGGGTGGGGAAGTCCTGCGTACTCATGGCCTGGCGCGCTGCCATCGCCTCGCAGGCGGTGCTGCCCAGGCTGTCCATCAGCGCTTTCAACAGCAGCGGATGAGCCGTGCACAGGGCCAGCACGGCGTGCGCCGGGAGTTCATGCGCCAGCACCGGCGTCATCGCCAGCGCGGTTTCGGGGTAGGGGGCCTGTGGCCAAGCACTGGCCACATCTATCCACTGTCCGCCCCGCAGCGCGCGCCCCTGCCGCCACACGTTCTTGGTGTCGCGTCGGCCCATGCTCAGCTTGCCGCGCACCAACAGCCACAAGCTGCCTTGCGTGTTGAAGGCGCCGTCCCGCAATAGAAGGCCACGCTGCCGGATGCGGTGGCTGTGTCCCAGCGCGGCCAGCGCGAGCAACGCGTCTTCATCCTTGGCCAGGCTCGGCCAAGCCTGCTGCAGGGCCTGCAGCAGCGGCGCCGAAGCGGCTGACCTGCACGGCGCTGACGCGGGCTCTTGATCCAGCTTGAGTTTCAAAAGCAGGGGTCGCGGGGGCCCAGACGCTGGAGCTAAAGCGTGCTGCGGGTGGATGCTGGGGGTCATGCTGGATGTCTCCTGGAAACTGATCAAGGCCTCGCCAGAACGCCCTTGCGGACCGGCGCACCGGGGGCTTCGCCCCGTTTTTTGCAAGCGCCTAGTCGACCACTGAAGGCCCTGGGTCGGCCTTGAACTGGTGCAAGAAAGAGGCATTTGCCATCACAACCTTGGCCATTGAGAGCTCGTCAAGAGACAGGCTTGGGTTACCTTGACGCCCGTCAAGAAACGCCCGCGAGGTAGATGGTTAGCTCAGCAGCGCCGCAGTTGCAGCTTGGGGCTGGACAGCTTCAGGTCGGCCAACAGCGCTGGTGCCGGGTAATCGTCCCCCACGGGCGGCAGCGGCTGCGAACAAGCGACGGGTCTTGCCATCTGCAACACCCATTGTTGAACGCCGGCATCGCGCAGCTGATCGCCGATGGCGCGCAGAGCATCGTCATCGTGCAGCAGGGGATGCACGGTGCTGCGGCACTCGAAGGCGACGCCCGAGGCCGCCAAAATCTTCAAGCTATCCCGCACGGCAGCGGCCGCGCGCTTGGCTGCGGCCGCGCCCAAACCAGCGAGCTTGGCAAGCAGCTTCGCATCGTCAAGCGGGGTCTTGATGTCCAGGCCGACCCAGTCCAGCCAGGGCAGCAGCGGCGTCAGGCGCTGCGGCAACATGCCGGCCGTGTGCAGACCGATCTTGAAGCCGAGCGCACGCGCCTCTTGCATCGCCTGCGGCAGGGCCGGGTCCAGCGTCGCCTCGCCGCCGCTGAAGACCACCGCGTCCAGCAGGCCCACACGTCGTTCAAGCCAAGCCAGCAAGGCCGGCCAGTGCATGCTCTTCGAGCTGCGCCGCTGCATAGCGGGGTTATGGCAGTAGCCGCAGCGCCAGGGGCAGCCGGCAATGAAGACCACGGCCGCCAAATGGCCGGGGTAGTCCACGCTGCTGAAAGGCGTCAGGCCGGCCACAGCCAGCGCTGCTTGCTTCATCGGCAAAGCGTCAGCGGCGCTCGTTGCTGGCCCGGTTGACCCAGCTGGCCTTCCTGGAAATGCAGGCGCTGCTGGAACTCGCCCTGTTTGCCGGTGTTGAAGGAGGCGACGGGCCGGTGGTAGCCCATCACGCGGGTCCAGATTTCGCAGCGCTGGCGTTCGTCTTCACGCAGCAGGGCTTGGCCGTCGATGGGGCTGAATTGGCGCTTGTTCATGGTGGGTGTCTTTCGTTCAGTGAGTGAATGTCAAGCAAGGACAGGGGAAGTGGAAGCCGCGTCGGACAGCTGACGCTTGCGCGCCAGCGCCTCGGCGTCGCAGCGCGGGCAAAACTCATGTTTGCCGCTCAGATAGCCATGCGTCGGGCAGATCGAGAAGGTCGGCGTCACGGTGATGTAGGGCAGCTTGAAACGCGTGAGCGAGCGCCGCACCAGTTCACGGCAGGCCGCTGCGCTGCTCAGCGCCTCGTTCATATACAGGTGCAGCACCGTGCCGCCGGTGTATTTGCGCTGTAGCTCGTCCTGCCGCTCCAGCGCCTCAAAAGGGTCGTCGGTGAAGCCGACCGGCAGCTGCGAGCTGTTGGTGTAGTAGGGCTGCTCCGGCGTGCCGGCCTGCAGGATGGTGGGGAAGCGCTTTTTGTCTTCCTTGGCGAAGCGGTAAGTCGTACCCTCGGCCGGCGTGGCCTCCAGGTTGTAGAGGTGGCCGGTCTGCTCTTGGAATTCGACCATGCGGGCGCGCACATGGTCGAGCAAGCGCAGTGCCAGCGCATGGCCGGCCGGTGTGGTGATGTCGTCGCGGTCAGCGCTGAAGTTGCGGATCATCTCGTTGATGCCGTTCACGCCCAGCGTCGAGAAATGGTTGCGCAGCGTGCCCAGATAACGGCGGGTATAGGGGAACAGGCCCTCGTCGATCAGGCGCTGGATCAGCTTGCGCTTGATCTCCAGGCTGTCGCGGCCCAGTTCCAGCAGTTGATCCAGCCGGGCCAGCAGGCCGGCCTCATCACCGGCGTGCAGATGGCCCAGGCGGGCGCAGTTGATGGTGACCACGCCCAGCGAGCCGGTCTGCTCGGCCGAGCCGAACAGGCCGTTGCCGCGCTTGAGCAGCTCGCGCAGATCCAGCTGCAGGCGGCAGCACATCGAGCGCACCATATTCGGGGTCAGCTCGGAGTTGAGGAAGTTCTGAAAGTAGGGCAGGCCGTAGCGCGCCGTCATCTCGAACAAGGCCTCGGCGTTGTCGCTGTGCCAGTCGAAATCTTTGGTGATGTTGTAGGTCGGGATCGGGAAGGTGAAGGCCCGGCCCTTGGCGTCGCCGGCCATCATCACGTCGATATAGGCGCGGTTGATCAGGTCCATCTCGGCCTGCAGCTCGCCGTAGCAAAAGCCCATCTCGCGCCCGCCGATCTGAGGCGCTTGCTCGCGCAGGTCCTCCGGGCAGGTCCAGTCGAAGGTCAGGTTGGTGAATGGCGTCTGTGTGCCCCAGCGCGACGGCACGTTGAGGTTGTAGACCAGCTCCTGCATGCATTGGCGCACCTCGGCGTAAGTCAGGGCGTCCTTGCGCACATAGGGCGCCAGATAGGTGTCGAAGCTGCTGAAGGCCTGGGCGCCGGCCCATTCGTTTTGCAGCGTGCCGAGGAAGTTGACGATCTGGCCGACCGCGCTGGACAGGTGCTGCGGCGGCCCCGACTCGACCTTACCGGCGACGCCGTTCAGCCCTTCGTTGAGCAGGGTGCGCAGCGACCAACCGGCGCAATAGCCGCTCAGCATGTCAAGGTCATGGATGTGCAGGTCGGCCTCGCGGTGGGCTTGGCCGATGGCCGGTGGGTAGACCTGGTCCAGCCAGTAATTGGCCACCACCTTGCCCGACACATTGAGGATCAGCCCGCCCAGGCTCCAACCCTGGTTGGCATTGGCCTTGATGCGCCAGTCGCGCTGCTGCAGGTACTCGTCCATGGTGTCTTGCACAGCGACCAGGGTCTGGCGAGCGCCGCGCAGCTTGGCGTGTTGCTCGCGGTAGACCACATAGGCGCGCAAGGTCTGGCGCAGGCCGGCCTCGAACAGCGCCGCTTCGACGGCGTCCTGGATCTGTTCGACCGTCAGCAAGGCCTGACCCTCCTCGGTCGGCCGCGTTGGCCGGGTCGGCTGGGCGGCCAAGGCGCTGCAAAAAGCCCACAACTTGGGCAGCACGGCCTGCTCGCACAGGTGCAGGGCAGCCAGCCGGTCTAACTCGCCGCTGGCGGCCCCGGCGCTGGCCAGGGCCTGGGCGATCTTGCTTGCATCGAAAGCCACCAGGCGGCCGCAGCGCTTGCTGATTTGCATGAGGTGAAAACTCCATATTTAGTGTTGTGAATGAGAATATTCACTAGCGCTAGTGTTTGCAAGCGCAAGCAGGACAGGGCTGAGTAAAGCTTGAGCCAGCGCAATGAGCTTGGTCAAGTGAGTTTTTTGCCAGGGCAGCGGACCTTGATGTCGCTCAAAGCCCGCCTTGCCGACGCTGGGCAAGATGGTGGGCATGACTACAGATCACGCCAGCTTTGACCCGGCCGCTAACGCCTCAAATACACTGCCCCTGGTCTACAGCTGCTCTGGATGTTCAGATGCTGCGCAGCTCGCCAATCATCTGGCCGTTCGTTTGGACCGCGCCGGCTTGGCGGAGATGTCTTGCATTGCCGGCGTCGGCGGCGGCGTAGCAAATCTGGTGCGCAAGGCTCGTGAAGCCGCAGCCACGGGGCGACCCATCATTGCCTTGGACGGCTGTGTGCTGGCATGCTGCCGCGCCTGTTTGAGTCAGCAGCATCTGGAGCCCAGTCGCCACGTGCTTCTGCATCAGCTGGGCGTGCGCAAGCGCTACCACCTGGCCTTCGATGCCGAGCAGGCTGACCGTTTGTTTGCCGACTTGGCCAACGAGCTGACAGCGCAGACCGAGGTGACGACGAGTACCAGCTTGCTCAAGTAGCAGGCAAGCTGAGCCCGGCAGCTAAGGCTTTTTCAGCGCCAGCAGCAGTTGGCGGATCAGGTTTATGGCTGAGTTCCGGCGGCGGCCACGACAGCAAGTGCGCTTGCTGCACGCGGTTTATCGGCGGGCGCCCCAGGGCACTGGCCCGCTCAGTTCTGGCAATAGCGGCCCGATGGCGTCCAGGGTGTTCTTCAGCACCAGGCCGTACTCGGTGTCGCCTTCCATCACCAAGGCGCGGTCAAAGAACAGGCGATCAGCGTCGTCTTGGCCGCGCAACAAGCGCCAAAGCGCGTCGTTGCGGGCGCGTATGGTCACGGCCGCTGCGCCGGTGTGGCCGAGCACCGCTTGAAAGCCCTTTGGCCCCAGCCGCAGGCGCAAACGCAGGCCGCATTCGATCAATTCCAGCTCAACGACGCGACCTTGCAGCGCCGCGCGCTGGCCGGCATCCAGCTTGGGCCAAAGCAGCCGGTCCAGCGCCCGCGCAGCGCACCAAGAGGGCGGCTCGGTCGGCAGGCGTCGCACCAGCTTGCGGGCATGGCCTAACCATGCGGGCAGTGAGGGCGGCGGATTCTTGCTGTCGAAGTCAGACATGTTCCAGCTCCTGCATCCCCGGCTGTCGCCGCGCGTAACCATCCACCAACGCCCCCGGCAGCGGCAGACGCCGCAACTGCTGCAAGGCCGCATCGGCGGCTGCGCCCAGGTTGAGCACCGCGTCAAACTGCCGCACGACTTCGGCAAAACCTTGGCTGCAGGGCGAGAGGCGCAGCCGGTCAACCCCGGCGGCGCGCAGGGCCGGTGTCTGGCCGATCAGGCATTGCAGATCGGCCGATTGGGTGCTGATGCCGTTGAGCGCTAAAAACGCTTGGCCTTCGCTGCTGCGCAGCAGTAGCCCGTCCGCATCGTCGCGGCAACGGAACTCGCATTGGTCCTTGCTGAGCCGGTGGTGCCGCGCCGTGAAGCAGCGCGCCGATAAGGCCAGCGGCATGCGGCCAAAGCCGAACACTTCGGTGCAGACGCGCGGCGTGCTGCCGACGGGATTGATCAGCGCCACGGCGTCGAGAGCGAGTTCCAGCGGTGCCACCCAGGTGCTGATGTCGGCGCCTGCATGCAGAGTTTCATGCGGGGTATCGCGCAGGGTTTCACGCAGCGCAGCGGCGCTGTAGATGTTGAGATGCGGGCCCAACACCAGCGGTCGGCGCCGGTCCGGTGCTTGCTCGCTCCAGGCCTGCACCGCGCTGGTGTCACCGGCTTCGATGCTGAATTCGGCTTGCTCGGTGATGCGGCGCACGCTGCGCAATTCGGCCTCACTCATCACCAAGGGCAAGGTGGCCAGGCGAACATTTTTGCCACTTGATTGCAGATCGCGCGCCAGATCAAGCCAATCGGCGTGGCTGAATTCGTTGCGCCGCGAGCAGCACACTTCGCCCAGCACCAGGCAGTCGGCCGGCCCCTCGGCCAGCTCGGCGTAAAACTCCATCATCTGCTGGCGTGGCCACCAGTATTGAAGTGGCCCCACGGTCAAGTGCAGGCGGGGCAGGTGAGGTTTTGCAGGCGACATGTCGTTCATATGTTTCATTGATTCAGCGCCAAGGGCGGTCGAAGGCCCCCAGCGTGCTTTGCTGGCCTTCGGCCCAACGACCTAGCTCGTGCTGCCAGGCCGGCTGCACGCTGTAGCGCTCGCCGTTTCGCAGGCTGTCTAGAGCCTCGCGCCAGACACGGGTGACGCCGGCCACATAGCTGGGGCTGCGCTGACGGCCTTCGATCTTGATGGCGCTCACCCCGCTGGCGATCAGCTGAGGCAGCAAAGCGAGGGTGTTGAGGCTGGTCGGCTCCTCCAGTGCGTAGTCCGGCGCCGCAGCGTCGCCGACCTTGAAGCGGCCCTTGCACAAGGTGGGGTAGCCGCGCGGCTCCTGCGGCCCATAGCGGTCGATCAGCACGCCAGCCAGGCGCGCTTCAACGCCCGTCGGTCCTTCGATCCATTGCACCGCTGCCGGTGGCGAACAAACGCCCGCTGTGTTGGGTGATTGGCCGGTGGCGTAGGAGGACAAGGCGCAACGGCCTTCGACCATCACGCACAAGCTGCCGAAACCAAAGACTTCGATCTCAACCCCTGTATTGCGTATCACCTGCTGAATCTGCTGCAAGGTCAGCACCCGCGGCAAAACCGCACGCTGGATGCCGAAGCGTTGGCGGTAGTACTCGATGGCGGTGTGAGTGGTGGCCGAGGCCTGCACCGACAGATGCAGACGCAAGCCGGGGTGGTGATCGCGTGCATAGGCGAGCACGGCGGTGTCGGCAACGATCAGCGCGTCGGCGCCCAGCGCGGCTGCCGCGTCCACGGCGGCGCGCCAAGGGCGATCGTCGCGGGCATCGGCAAAAGTGTTCAGCGCCATCAGCACTTGGCGCCCGCGCGAATGGGCATAGGCCACACCGTCGCGCACCTGGGCGTCGTCAAAATTCAGGCCCGCAAAGTTGCGTGCGTTGGTGGCGTTTTTGAGGCCCAAGTAGACAGCGTCAGCGCCGGCGTCTATGGCCAGGGTCAGGGCCCGCAGGGAGCCGGCCGGTGCAACTAGATCGGGAATAGTGATGGTGGACATAGGTCTGAGACGGAGAGGCAGCGCCACCGAGGAAGAGCCTCAAGGTGCGGGCTGAAGTCTAGATTCGCCGTCCAGGCGCCGCTTTGTCCTCTCACAAGGCTTTCCCTTGAGGTCAGTCAAGCGGCGGGCGCAAGCTGCCTCCGGGCTTTGTTTCTCTGTGTGCGAACAGCGGTGCCGGCCGTTCGGCCCTCATGCTTTAGAACTAGCCCACAACGGAGGTTCAGGTCCGACCATCGTTCTGAAGAACTAGGCGCAGGTCTGCCTTGATCTAACGCAAGTTCCAGGCGATGGCGCTGCGCAGAATCGCGCTCCGACAGGCCCGGCCCGGGCCTCTCTTGGAGCCCAAGCCATGTCATCCGCTACTTTCGACCTACCGCGCTACTTGTCGGTGCTGCCCTTGTTTGCCGACATGCAGCCCGATGAATTGCGCCGTTTGGCCGGCAGTGGCTGTCGCATGCAACGTTTGGGCCGGGGTGAGGCGGTTTTCCGCGTCGGCGATTGCTGCGACGAGTTCCACGTGGTGGTGACCGGCCAGGTCAAGTTGTTTGCGTTGGCCAGCAGCGGTGCCGAGAAGGTGATCGAGTTGGTCGGCCCGGGCATCAGCTTCGGCGAAGCGCCGATGTTCTCGGGCAAGGCCCATAGCGTCAACGCACAAGCATTGAGCGAGACATTTTTGTTGTCCATCGCCAAGGAGACTGTCATGGATGAGATCCAGCGTGACCCGCGTTTCTCGTTGCGCATGCTGGCCGGTGTATCCAAGCGCCTGCACGGCATGATCAGCGACCTGGAGTCTTACTGCCTGCACAGCGGCCTACAGCGGGTGGTCGGCTATTTGCTGCGCGATCACATGATGGAAGGCCAAGTGGCCAACCAAGCCATCACCATCTCCTTGCCGGTCAGCAAGGCCACCATTGCGTCGCGCCTGTCGCTGACGCCCGAATATTTCTCGCGTGTGCTGCATGAGTTGGAAGACGAAGGGCTGATCGAGATTGATCGCCGCGATATTCGCATCCTCAACACCCGAGGCCTGGCCAGCTACCCACTACAGTAGCGGCAAACCATCCCTTTATCTTTCTCTCATCACCTGAGCTCGCCATGCAAATCAGTAGTTTTCAAGACCTGCTCAACGCTGCCGCCATGCAGAGCGCGGCCCAGCGCCTGTTGTTGGTGTTTGCCGGCGCCACTTTGCCGGACGGGGCGTCGGCCCAGCAGCGGGCCGAGTTCGAGGCCGGCCATGCGGGTGAACTCGCACCCTTGATGTGCGTGGACAAGCTGCCGCAAGATCTGAGCAGCTTCGCCGCGTTGGCGGATGAAGCCGATCAATTGATGCGTGCCAACCAGCAGCAATGGCAAATTGTCTTCGTGGCCAGCCTGTCGGGCAGCCCGGGCCTGGCGCCCAGCCCTGAGCAAGCCGAAAAGGCCCTGAACGCCATGGTGGAGGCCATCAAGGTCGGGCGGATCGACGGCTTTATTCCCTTCAACCGCCAAGGCACGCCGGTCAATCTGCAGGCACGCTGACTGCCCTCAAGATCTGCTGATCGCCTCGCGCCTGTTCTTTTTTGCGTGAGCAATCCCAGGGGCTAACTCGGTACGTAGGCTGACCACCGTGCCTATCATGATCAGGGCCGGCGCTTTCACCGCATGCAGCAACGCCAAGCTGGGCAAGCTCTGCAGGCTGCCGCTGATGCAGCGCTGCTCGGGAAGACTGGCGTTCTCGATCAGCGCAGCCGGCATGTCGGGTGCCATGCCATGCGAGATGAGTTGCTCGCAGATGATGGGCAGCGCGCCCAAGCCCATATAGATCACCACGGTCTGGCGCGGGCGGGCCAGCATCTGCCAGTCGAGGTCGACCGTGGGGGGCGTGTCGTTGCGCTGAGACTTTGGCGCCATGCTCAGATGGCCGGTCGCGAACACCAGTGAGCGTGCATGGTCTCTATGCGTCAGCGGAATGCCGGCGCAAGCCCCCGCGCCTTGCGCTGCGCTGATGCCGGGAATGGTCTCGCAGGGTACGCCGGCTGCGGCCAAGGCCTGCGCTTCCTCGCCGCCACGGCCGAAGATATAGGGATCCCCACCTTTCAGGCGCAGCACCGGCCGGCCACTTTTGGCCAGCCTCAACATCAGCTCAATGATGCCTTCTTGAGGCAAGGCATGTTGCCCGCTTTGCTTGCCCACATAGATCAGCTCGGCGCCTGTCGGCAGGAGTCGCAAGATTTCTGGAGACACCAGGTGGTCATAGAGCACCAGCTGGGCTTGGGCAATGGCGCGCATGGCTTTGACGGTCAGTAAATCCGGGTCGCCCGGGCCGGCGCCGACCAAGGTCACAAGGGCCGGCTCGAGCTGCGCCGAGGCCGCAGGGACAGCACGGCACAAGTGCCCGAAATACAGCGGTTCATCCAAGATGCTCATGCTCTGCCACTCCTACCAGTGTCGAATTCCAATGAGCCTGATTTGAAAAGCAGTGGCCCGCTGCGTCCTTGACCCAGTTCAAGGACTTCTGATCATCCGGGCGCGAGGATGGCCTTGCTCGCCTCAGGTACCGCAGCCCCTCGCGAGCCCATGACGTTGAGTTCCCATGGATGCAATGCTGCTCGGATGCCGCCACCTAGGCGTCCTACTGATGGAGTGGATCAATGAACAAAAAGACACCGCAACTGTCCCGGCTTGCCGTGATCACTTTGGCCGCCCTGGCTTGGGGCAATCTTGCCCTGGCCGAGGACAAAAAGAACGTGACTCCAGCAGAAATGAACTACCAGGCCGGCACCTCGCCGCTGGGTGATGTGCCCATGTACCAGAGCGCCAACCCGAAGGCGCCGGCGATGACGCAGGCCGAGTTCGAACTGGGCCGCAAGACTTACTTTGAGCGCTGCGCCGGCTGCCACGGCGTGCTGCGCAAGGGCGCGACAGGCAAGCCGCTGACGCCCGACATCACGCTGGGCAAGGGCACCGACTATCTGAAG
>JADMJQ010000106.1 GCA_018780415.1 Roseateles sp.
GGGCGACGGCGAGATGGACGAGCCGGAATCGCTGGGCGCGATCGGCCTGGCCGCACGCGAAGGCCTGAACAATCTGGTCTTCGTCATCAACTGCAATCTGCAGCGCCTGGACGGCCCGGTGCGCGGCAATGGCAAGATCATCCAGGAGCTCGAAGGCGAGTTCCGCGGCAGCGGCTGGAAGGTCATCAAACTGGTCTGGGGCAAGGGCTGGGACGAACTGCTGGCGCGCGACAAGAGCGGCAAGTTGAAGCAGCTGATGATGGAAACCGTCGACGGCGACTACCAGGCCATGAAGGCCAATGACGGCGCTTTTGTGCGCAAGAATTTCTTCGGCAAGTATCCCGAGACCGCCAAGCTGGTCGAGCATATGAGCGACGAAGAGATCTTTGATCTGCGCCGCGGTGGCCACCAGCCCGAGAAGGTGTTTGCCGCCTTCCACGCCGCCCACAACAACGCGTCCAACCAGCCGACGCTGCTGCTGATCAAGACCGTCAAGGGTTACGGCATGGGCAAGGCCGGCGAAGGCAAAAACACCGTCCACCAAACCAAGAAGCTGACCGACGAGGACATCAAGTACATCCGCGATCGCTTCGGCATCCCGATTCCTGATAGCGAACTGCCCAAGCTGCCTTACTACAAGCCGGCCGAGGACACGCCCGAGATGCGCTATCTGCACGAGCGCCGCCAGGCCCTCGGCGGCTACCTGCCGCAGCGCCGCGTCAAGGCCGAAGAGAGCTTCACGGTACCCTCGCTGGACACCTTCAAGGCCGTGCTGGAGCCGACCGCTGAGGGCCGCGAGATCTCGACCACGCAAGCCTATGTGCGCTTCCTGACGCAGTTGCTGCGCGACAAGGACCTAGGCCCGCGCGTCGTGCCGATTCTGGTCGACGAGGCGCGCACCTTCGGCATGGAAGGCCTGTTCCGCCAGATCGGCATCTACAACCCCGCAGGTCAGAACTACACACCGGTCGACAAGGACCAGGTGATGTACTACCGCGAGGCCAAGGATGGCCAGATCCTGCAAGAAGGCATCAACGAAGCCGGCGGCATGGCCAGTTGGATCGCCGCGGCCACCAGCTACTCGACCAATAACCGGGTGATGATCCCGTTCTACGTCTACTACTCGATGTTCGGCTTCCAGCGCATTGGCGATCTGGCCTGGGCGGCCGGCGATATGCAGGCGCGCGGCTTCTTGCTGGGCGGCACTTCGGGTCGCACGACGCTGAACGGTGAAGGCTTGCAGCACGAGGACGGCCACAGCCATATCCTGGCCAGCACGATTCCGAACTGCATCAGCTATGACCCGAGCTTCGCGCACGAGGTCGGCGTGATTCTGCACAGCGGCCTGAAGCGCATGGTCGAGAACCAAGAGAACGTGTACTTCTACATCACGCTGCTGAACGAGAACTACGCGATGCCGGGCCTGAAGGCAGGCACCGAAGAGCAGATCCTGAAGGGCATGTATTTGCTGGAAGAAGCCGCCGACAAGCCGCTGACGGTCAATCTGCTCGGTTCCGGCACGATTCTGCGCGAAAGCCAGGCCGCTAAGGCCTTGCTGGAAGCCGACTGGGGCGTGGGCGCTCATGTCTGGAGCTGCCCAAGTTTCAACGAGCTGGCCCGCGAAGGCCAGGACGTCGAGCGCTGGAACCTCCTGCACCCGACCGAGGCGCAGCGCGGCAGCTTTGTGGGTCAGCAACTGAGCCAGACCACCGGCCCGGTGATTGCCTCAACCGACTATATGAAGAACTTCGCCGAGCAGATTCGCGCCTATGTTCCAGCTGGGCGTTCGTACAAGGTGCTGGGTACCGATGGTTTTGGTCGTTCGGACTTCAGAGCCAAGCTGCGTGAGCATTTCGAGATCAACCGCCATTACATCGTCGTGGCGGCTTTGAACTCGCTGGCCGATGAAGGCAAGTTGCCCAAGGCCAAGGTGGCCGAGGCGATTGCCAAGTACGGCATCAAGGCTGACAAAATTAACCCCCTGTACGCGTAAGCGGACAACAGGGGTTGATTTTGGGGCGGCACTCATATCGCGCAGCGATGTGGGTGACGACCACAAATCGTGCCCCTAGAACGGAGCAAAGAACATGGCACTGGTAGAAGTCAAGGTTCCCGATATTGGGGACGTCAAGGATGTGGCCGTCATTGAGTTGATGGTCAAGGTCGGTGATACCGTCGCGCTGGAGCAAAGCCTGATCACCGTCGAGAGCGATAAAGCCTCGATGGAGATCCCTAGCTCGGCCGCTGGCGTCGTCAAGGAAATCAAGATCGCGATTGGCGACAAGGTCAACGAAGGCAGCTTGGTGCTTTTGCTGGAGACTGCCGGCGAAGCGGCTGCGCCAGCATCGGCTCCGGCTGTTGCACCTGCTGCAGCCGCTGCACCTGTCGCGGCGCCCGTGGCTGCCGTAGCTGCCGCTGCTGCCCCCGCAGCCAGCGCGCTGGTCGAGGTCTTCGTGCCCGATATCGGCGACTTCGAGTCGGTCGCGGTGATCGAGGTCTTTGTGAAGGTTGGCGACACCATCAAGGTCGAGCAAAGCCTGATCACCGTCGAGAGCGACAAGGCCTCGATGGAGATCCCGTCTTCGCATGCCGGTGTCATCAAGGAATTCAAGGCCAAGCTCGGCGACAAGGTCGCCAAGGGCTCACTGCTGGCGATTGTGGAAGTGAAGGGGAGCAGTGCGGCCCCGGCTGCAGCTCCCGCCGCCGCTGCACCTGCCGCTGCTGCACCCGCCGCCGCTGTTGCCGCTTTGCCCGCAGCAGCAGGCGCAGCGGCAGCGCCTGCTGCCGTGCCCGCGCATGAGCCTACCGCCTTCAACACCAAGTTGCCGCACGCCTCTCCGAGCATTCGCCGTCAAGCGCGTGAGTTAGGTGTGCCGCTGGCCGAGGTCAAGGGCAGTGGCCCGCATGGCCGTATCCAAGAGATCGACCTGCAAGGTTTTGTGAAGTCGGTGATGGCCGGTGCGGTGCAGACGCTGGCGCAAAAGGCCTCGGCGCCTGCTGCAGCCCCGTCGTCCTCGGGCGGTGGTGGCGCCTTCCCCGGCCTGCTGGCCTGGCCCAAGGTGGATTTCGAGAAGTTCGGTGCGGTTGAGCGCAAAGACATGTCGCGCATCAAGAAGATCAGCGGCGCCAATCTGCATCGCAACTGGGTCGTGATCCCGCATGTCACCAATCATGACGATGCCGACATCACCGAGCTCGAAGCCTTCCGCGTGCAGACGAACAAAGAGAACGAGAAGAACCCGGCGGCCGTCAAGGTGACGATGCTGGCCTTCATGATCAAGGCGGCCGTGGCGGCACTGAAGAAATTCCCCGAGTTCAATGCCTCGCTGGAAGGCGAGGGCGACGCACAGAAGCTGGTGCTCAAGAAGTACTTCCACATCGGCTTTGCGGCCGACACGCCCAACGGCCTGGTCGTGCCGGTGATCAAGGATGCCGACAAGAAGG
>JADMJQ010000007.1 GCA_018780415.1 Roseateles sp.
GTCACGCCGTTGACGCGCGAACCGCGCACGCCGACGCAGGTGCCGATCGGGTCGACCCGCTTGTCATGCGAGAGCACGGCCAACTTGGCGCGCGAGCCGGCATCACGAGCGCAGCTCTTGATCTCCAGCAGGCCCTGTTCGATCTCGGGCACTTCCTGGGCAAACAGCTCGGTCATGAAGGACGGCGCGCTGCGCGACAGCATGATCTGCGGGCCACGCTGGGTCGGGTCTATGCCCAGAATCACCGCACGAACACGGTCACCGGTGCGCAGATTTTCCTTGGGGATCATCTCGCTGCGCTTCAGGCGGCCTTCGATGCGACCGGACTCGGCAATGATGTCGCCCTTGTCCAGACGCTTGACGGTGCCAACAAAAATCTGCTCGCCGCGCGCCAAGAAGTCGTTCAGCAACTGCTCGCGCTCGGCGTCACGGATCTTCTGCAGGATCACCTGCTTGGCGGCTTGCGCGCCAATGCGGCCGATAGGCACCGAGTCGATCGGCTCTTCGATATGGTCTTCGACCTCGATGTCGGCGATCTGCTCCTGCGCCTCGAACAGCAGGATTTCTGCGTCCGGGTTTTGCAGGCCGGCCTCGTTGGGCACCACATGCCAGCGGCGGAAGGTCTCGTAAGCACCTGATTCGCGGTCAACGGATACACGGATATCAGCTTCGCCGCCACACAGCTTCTTGGTGGCCGAAGCCAGCGCCGCTTCCACGGCACCAAATACGACGTCAAGCTCGACGCTCTTTTCGCGAGAAATCGCATCCACCAACATCAACAGTTCGCGGTTCATTGATCAGGACCTCCGTCTACTTTGTCATCTTTGTGCTCGACCTTGGCCCGCTTGGGCTTCTTGGCCGGCTCGGGCTTCACGCCGCGGCCTTTGAAACTCACCACCGGCACCAAGCGGGCCTCGCGGAGTTCTTCAAGAGCAAAATCCAAGGCCTGATCGGCCTTGCCATCATTAAAAACTATGCGCCAAGCATCGGCGGGCAGCGCTTGAACCGCGGCGCCCTCGGCTTCGACCTTGGCGACTTCAGCGCCCTCAATCACCGGCTGCGCAGCCAGCACACCCTGGTACTTCTTGCGCCCTTGAAAGGGCATGCGCAAGGTGATCTCAATTTCCTCACCGACAAAGCGGGCGTAATCGGCAGCCTTCTTCAAGGGGCGATCAAGGCCAGGCGAGGAAACCTCGAGGCGCTCGTAGGGGCAAGCCTCGACTTCAAGCAAGTACTGCAACTGGCGCGTCACGCGCTCGCAATCCTCTACGCCGATCAGCTCACCGGCCAGGGCCAATTCAGGCAATTTATCAATGTACACGCGCACCAAACCCGCCGGACTGCGCTCGCAATCCACCAAGTCGTAACCCAAACCGGTTACCGTTTTTTCAACAGCTTCTTGCCAATTCATGCGCGGTATATTTTCTTGTTTCCAACAGTAATGCGTGACGATTCAAATTTTAGACAAAGAACGTTCAAGCAAAAAAAATGGGCTGGATGAATCCGCCCAAATCCCCACTCGGAATTCCAATCGCTTCTACCGAACTCCTTGAATCGACTCAACCCGCCGTAGCTTAGGGACTACTGATTCAAGTAGTTCAGATCCAACTTACCGGCCGGCCGCATGTTCTTTCAACAATCAGGCCAACCAAGCGAAGCCGGGATTGTACTATGCAAGCCGACCACCGACAAGCAACAAGCTTGCTAATACGCTGAGCCGTGCGAAAATCATTGATTGTTTCAAATCAAAGGAGCCACTATGGGATTTCTGGCAGGCAAGCGATTGCTGATCACGGGCCTTCTGTCCAACCGATCCATCGCTTACGGCATTGCTAAGGCTTGCCACCGCGAGGGTGCGGAACTGGCATTCAGCTATCAAGGCGAGCGCTTCAAGGATCGCATCACCGAATTTGCCGCCGAGTTTGATTCCAAGCTCATTTTTGATTGCGACGTTTCCGATGACGCACAAATGGAGGCACTGTTCAGCGGCTTAGGCGAGGCTTGGCCGGAGTTCGACGGCTTCGTCCATTCGATCGGCTTTGCGCCACGCGACGCAATTGCGGGCGACTTCCTGGACGGACTGACGCGCGAAAATTTCCGCATCGCCCACGACATCTCGGCCTACAGCTTCCCGGCCATGGCCAAGCTGGCCTCACCGCGCCTACGCGCCGGCGCGGCGCTGCTGACCCTGTCCTATCTGGGTGCTGCACGCTATGTACCGAACTACAACACCATGGGCTTGGCCAAGGCTTCGCTGGAAGCCAGCGTGCGTTATCTGGCGCAGTCGATGGGCAAGCGCGGGATTCGGGTCAATGGCCTCTCGGCCGGCCCGATCAAGACCCTGGCCGCCTCGGGCATCAAGGATTTCGGAAAGCTGTTGACGCAATTTGCCGCCAACACGCCGATCCGCCGCAATATCACGATCGAGGACGTCGGCAATGTGGCCGCCTTCTTGCTGTCCGATCTGGCCGCCGGCATCAGCGCCGAGATCACCTATGTGGACGGCGGCTATAGCCAAGTCGCCCTGACCGACGAAGCTTGAGTTTTTACTTAGCAAACAAAAAGGGACCCGCGGGTCCCTTTTTTGGGTCTGAAATTCTGCGTCAGTCGGCCTGCACGCAGTCGACAAAGTAGCTTGAGCGCCCTTCCTCACTCTTCACTTCAACCAGGCCGTGCACATCGGTGGAGAAGCCCGGGAACTTGGCGTTGAAATCCCGCGTGAACTTCAGATAGTCGACGATCTTCTTGTTGAAACGCTCGCCCGGAATCAGCAAAGGAATGCCCGGCGGGTACGGAGTCAGCAGCACCGTCGTGACGCGACCTTCCAACTCATCGATGGGCACACGCTCGGTGCGGCGATGCGCGATATGCGCGTAGGCGTCGCTGGGCTTCATGGCCGGGTGCAAATCAGACAAATACACCTCGGTGGTCAGGCGGGCAATATCGCCCTGGGCATACATCGCGTGGATGTTCTGGCACAGGTCGCGCAAGCCCAGGCGCTCATAGCGCGGGTAGGCGGCCGCGAACTCCGGCAAGATGCGCCAGATCGGCGCGTTCCGGTCGTAATCGTCCTTGAACTGCTGCAGCGCCGTCAGCAGCGTGTTCCAGCGGCCCTTGGTGATGCCGATGGTGAACAGGATGAAGAACGAGTACAGGCCGGTCTTCTCGACCACCACGCCATGCTCGGCCAGGAATTTGGTCACGATGGAGGCGGGAATGCCTGTGTCGGCAAACTTGCCGCTCATGTCCATGCCGGGCGTGATGATGGTGGACTTGATCGGGTCCAGCATATTGAAGCCGGCCGCGATCTTGCCGAAGCCATGCCACTTCTCGTTCGCCTTCAGCATCCAGTCGGCCGGCTTGCCGAAGCCCTCTTCGGTCAGCTTGTCAGGGCCCCAGACCTTGAACCACCAGTCCTTGCCGTACTCCTTGTCGACCTTGC
>JADMJQ010000236.1:0-3268 GCA_018780415.1 Roseateles sp.
ACACCGCAACACAAAACATTCATCGCGCGCATGAGTCCTTTGCTTTTCATGCCGACACTTCGATAATCCGCTGAATTGGACACCACCATGCTGACCTGGGACGAACAAGTCACTCCCTCCTCGAAGCCCGCTCTTCAAACATTGCCACCCACCTCATCGGGTGCGCAGGCTGCAGTGTCCTCCCCCGCTTCTTCTTCGGCTGCCCGCAGCAGCGAGCAACGCCGCGTCAACGTGGCCGACAAGCGCATCATCAACGGCCAGACCGACGTCAACCAGCTGGTGCCCTTCAAGTACAAATGGGCCTGGGAAAAATACCTCGCCACTTGCGCCAATCACTGGATGCCGCAAGAAGTGAATATGTCGCGCGACATCGCCTTGTGGAAAGACCCGAACGGGTTGACCGAAGACGAGCGCCGCATCATCAAGCGCAACCTCGGCTTCTTCGTGACCGCCGATTCGCTTGCCGCCAACAATATCGTGCTGGGCACTTACCGCCACATCACCGCGCCCGAGTGCCGCCAGTTCCTGCTACGCCAGGCTTTTGAAGAAGCGATCCACACCCACGCCTACCAGTACATCGTTGAGTCGCTGGGCCTGGACGAATCGGAGATCTTCAACGCCTATAACGAGGTCAAGTCGATCCGCGACAAGGATGAGTTCCTGATCCCGTTCATCGGCGCGATCATGGATCCGCACTTCAACACCGGCACGCCCGAGAACGATCAAACGCTGCTGAAAAGCTTGATCGTCTTTGCCTGCCTGATGGAAGGCCTGTTCTTCTACGTCGGCTTCACGCAGATCTTGGCGATGGGCCGTCAAAACAAGATGACCGGTGCCGCCGAGCAGTACCAGTACATCTTGCGTGATGAGTCCATGCACTGCAATTTCGGCATTGACCTGATCAATCAGCTCAAGCTGGAGAACCCGCATCTGTGGACGCCCGAGTTCAAGGCCGAGATCAAGGCCTTGTTCCTGAAAGCGGTTGACCTGGAATATGCGTATGCGGAAGACACCATGCCGCGTGGCGTGTTGGGCATGAACGCATCGATGTTCAAGGGCTATCTGCGCTATATCGCCAATCGGCGTGCGACCCAGATCGGCTTGGAAGAATTGTTCCCCGGTGAGGAAAACCCCTTTCCGTGGATGAGCGAAATGATTGATCTGAAGAAGGAACGCAACTTCTTCGAAACCCGCGTCATCGAATACCAATCCGGTGGCGCCTTGTCCTGGGACTGATTGTGGACACAGGGCAAGCCCTGCGGCTTGCCTTGTGACTCAATCAGGCCCAAACGCCTGCAAGCGTTTGGGCTGAGCCGGTAGCCGCTATTGCAGCAGCCAGCAGTTCCAGTTTGTTGTTGACTCAAGAAAATTCGTTGGTTGGGCTTTGATCCATTAGGTTCATTGTTCATCCGACACCTCAATTCACCGCACCGGGGCGCCAACCTTTAAGCGACATCTGGGTGGTGAATAACTGCGCTGCAGCGGCCTAGGCCTTTGCAGGCGGTGCTCTTTCCACTTGATCAAGGAGAACTGAAAAATGGCAACTGCAAAGAAGGCTCCGGCCAAACCCAAGGCAGCCGCTGCTGCACCTAAAGCGGCCGCTGTGGCCAAGAAGGTCGCTGCTCCCGTGAAGGCTGCTGCACCTGCGAAGAAGGCTGCCGCTCCAGCCAAGAAGGCTGCCGCACCTGCGAAGAAGGCTGCTGCTCCAGCCAAGAAGGCTGCTGCGCCCGCCAAGAAGGCTGCTGCTCCAGCGAAGAAGGCTGCTGCGCCTGCCAAGAAGGCAGCTGCACCCGCGAAGAAGGCCGCTGCTGCGCCAGCCAAGAAGGCTGCTGCACCTGCGAAGAAGGTTGCTGCTGCTCCAGCCAAGAAGGCCGCCGCTCCAGCCAAGAAGGCTGCCGCGCCTGCGAAGAAGGCTGCTGCTCCGGCCAAGAAGGTCAGCGTTCCTGCCAAGAAGGACACGCCTCCAGCCAAGAAGGACACGCCTCCTGTCAAGGTGCCTGCGAACAAGTCGGCCCCTAAGCCGGCAGCCAAACCAGCTGCAAAAGCGGCCGCCAAGCCCGCAGCCAAGCCCGCAGCCAAAGCGGCCGCCAAGCCAGCCGCTAAGAAGTCGGCCGCCAAGCCAGCCAGCGCAGCACCTGCTGCGAAAACAGCGCTGAGCCCACAAGCCGCCTGGCCTTTCCCAACGGGCAACAAGCCCTGAGTCTGTTCTTGAGGCCGCTTAGTTACCCAAGTTAGGTACTCAAGTTAGGCACTCAAGTTCAAACCCGGCCTCGGTCGGGTTTTTTTGCGCCCAAAATTTGCTGTGCTGTCGCGGGCGCGCGCGATCGCCGGACCAGGCGCCACTTGGCACTAGACTGGCCGCTGATCTTGAAAAGCCTGGGAGGGCCTATGAATCGCTGGCTGGGTCGATGGACAAAATGGGCGGCCTTGCTGCCGGCGTTCAATGTGCTGACGCTGTCCGCGGCCTTCGCCACGTCGGTCAGCGTCAGCCCGAGCGGCGAAGTGGCCGAGGTCAGGCAGATCAGACTGGGATTCTCCGAGGCGGTGGTTGCGGCCGGCAACCCGAGCTTGCCGGCGCCGGCCAGCTTGCGCTGCCAGAGTGCAGCCGGCTCGAGCAGCCCGGCCGGCAGTGGGCGCTGGTCCAGCGCCCAGGAATGGCTGTTCGATCTGAACGAGGCATTGGCCGCTGGCAGCCAATGCCAGCTGCTGATCAAAGCCGATTTCAAGCCTCTAGGCACGGCCTTGAGCGGCCCGCGTGAATTCGGCTTTAGCACCGGCGCAGCCATCGTCGTACAGGCCCAGCCCTGGCCGGGTAGCCAGGTTGAGGAAGACCAGCATTTCTTGCTGAAACTGAACGGCGACTTGATGGCGGCCGAAGTGAGCCAGCGCGCTTGGTGTGAGGTTGAGGGCCTGGGTGAGCGATTGCCGGCGCAGCTGGCGGATGAGGCCGGGCGCAACGCCGTTTTCAAGGCGCGCCGGATCGCCCTGAACTCCGAACGCCATTGGCTGCTGCATTGCCAGCGGCCGCTGCCCGCCGGTGCCAAGCTGCAGCTGGTCTGGGCGCATGGCAAGGCGGGGGCGCGCCAGCGCTTCGAGTATCAGGTGCGGCGCCCCTTCACGGCCGACTTCTCCTGCGAGCGTGAGCGAGCGAACGCACCTTGTATCCCGGTGCGGCCGCTGCGCCTGCAGTTCAGCGAGCCGGTGGCGCGCGAGCTGGCGCTGAAGGTGAGGCTGAAGCCATCAAGTGGTCCGGCCTTGTCGCCTCAGC
>JADMJQ010000236.1:3278-19216 GCA_018780415.1 Roseateles sp.
GATCAAACGCCCGAGCTGAGTGAGCTGCGCTTCCCCGCGCCCTTGGCCGAGAACGCGCAATTCATGCTGGAGCTGCCGGCCGGCCTGAAGGATGCCAGCGGCCGGGTTTTGAGCAATGCGGCGAGCTTCCCGCTGCGGGTGGCCACCGGCGCCGCACCGCCCTTGGCCAAGTTCGCTGCCGCACCGTTTGGCGTGATCGAGCGCGACGCCGACGGCCCGGCCCTGCTGCCCATCACGATGCGCCATGTGCAGGCGGACTGGGCTGTCAGCGGGAAGGGGGCGCAGCAGTCGCCGGGCGAAATCCGCATCAAACGCTTGCAGACCGACGCCGAGGTGTTGGCCTGGTACGCCAAGCTGCAGCGTTATCACGAGGCGTCCTTGAGCGCGCGCGAGCTGGGCCTGCCGCCCTCGCAGTGGCAAGAGACGGTCACCAGCGTGGACGAGGCGGGCAAACGCCGCAGCCAAGTCAACACCCGCTATTTGCACACGCGCGAGGTTGGCTTGCTGGCGCAGGACAAGAGCACCCAGCTGCTGGCCCTGCCGCCAATGCAAAAGTTGAGCGGCGCCGAAGCGCAGGCGCGGCCGTTCGAGGTGATCGGTCTGCCCTTGAGCGAGCCCGGCTATCACGTGATCGAGATTCGCTCGGCCAAGCTGGGCCTGGCCTTGTTGGACAAGCCCGCGCCTATGTTTGTGCGCACCGGCGTGCTGGTCAGCAATCTGGGTGTGCACTTCAAATGGGGCCGCGAGAACAGCGTGGTCTGGGTGACCAGCCTTGACCGCGGCCGGCCGGTGCCGCAGGCCGACGTAGTCGTCAATGACTGCGCGGGCAAGCCTTTGTGGAGTGGGCGCACCGACAGCCAAGGTCTTGCCAAGATTGCTTTGGCCTTGGCGCAGCCGGACTGGAACGATAAGCGCTGTGTCGCCGATCGAGGCTTCTTCATCACCGCCCGCAAGGCCGACGCCGACCCCAAGAAGCCCGGCGATATGGCCTTTGTGTTCAGCAACTGGAACCGCGGCATCGAGAACTGGCGCTTCGGCCTGCCCACGGCCAATGGGCCCGAGCCCGATGCGCGCGCCCACACGGTGTTGGACCGCAGCCTGCTGCGCGCCGGTGAAACGGTGTCGATGAAGCATTTCTTCCGTTTGGAGAACTTGCAGGGCCTGAGCCTGGCCAAGCCCGAGCAATTGCCGGAGCGCGTCAAGCTAACGCACCAGGGCAGCGGTGAAAAATTTGAGCTGCCGCTGAGGTGGGCCTCGCCGCGCAGCAGCATCTCGCAATGGCAGATTCCCGTCAATGCCAAGCTGGGCAGCTACAGCATCACGCTGGAGCTCGGCATGGCCAAGTCGCAACGTGCACGCACCTGGCCCAGCGGCGAATTCCGGGTCGAGGAATTTCGAGTTCCTTTGATAGACGCCCGGCTGAGCGCCCCCAAGACCTTGGCGGTGGCGCCCAGCGAGCTGCACTTGACGGCGCAGCTGAACCATCTAGCCGGCGGCGGGCTGGCCCAGGCGCCGCTCAAGCTCAGCGCTCTGCTGCGACCACGCGCCCTGAGCTTTGCTGGATATGAAGAATTTGTGTTCGAGCCACCGCAAGAGCGGACAGCAAATGCCGGCGCCGCTGACGATCTGGAGGAGGAAGGCCGCGTCGTTCAGCGCGACGGCAAGCTGGTCGTCGACAAAATGGCCGGCATGACCGATCGGAACGGCGCGGCAGAATTCTTGCTCAAACCGCTGCCCAAACTAGAGCGTGCCAGCGAGTTGCTGGCCGAGCTGAGTTATCAAGACCCGAACGGTGAGACCAAGACGGTGGCGCAGCGGCTGCCGCTGTGGCACTCGGGCGTGGTGCTGGGTTTGCGCAGCAAGGGCTGGGCCGGCCGCGCCGACGGCAAGCTGGATTTCAGCGCGCTGGCGCTGGACACCGCGGGCAAACCGCTGGCCGGCCAGCGCATCGTGGTGCGGGCGCGTTTGAATCAGCTGATCAGCACGCGCAAACGCATGGTGGGCGGCTTTTACGCCTATGACAACAAAACCCAGGTCAAGGAGTTGGGCCAGGTGTGCAGCGGCAGCAGCGACGCTCAGGGCCTGCTGGCCTGCAGCGCCAAGCTGGATGTGGCCGGCGAGGTGGAGCTGGTGGCGTCGGCGCAAGACGCGCAAGGGCGGTCGGTGCAGGTGGCCAGCAGCGTCTGGCTGACCCGCCAGGGCGAGCTCTGGTTCGAGCAAGACAATGACGACCGCATTGATCTGCTGGCCGAGAAAAAGCAATACGAGCCCGGCGAAACGGCGCGTCTGCAGGTGCGCATGCCCTACCGCGAGGCGACCGTCTTGCTGGCGGTGGAGCGTGAAGGTGTGATCCAGACCAAGGTGCTGACGCTGCGGGGCAGCGACCCCACCATCGAGCTCAAGATTGACAAGGCCTGGGCACCTAACGTCTATGTCAGCGTGCTGGCGCTGCGTGGCCGCGTTTTTGAGGTGCCCTGGTACTCATTTTTCCGCTGGGGCTGGCGGTCGCCGGTCGACTGGTGGCGTGCTTTCCGCGAGGGGCGCAGTATGCCGGCGCCCAGCGCGATGGTCGATCTGGCCAAACCCTCGTTCAAACTCGGCGTCGCCGAGCTGCAAGTGGGCCGGGCCGAGCATCAGTTACAAGTCACGGTGTCGACCGACAAGCCGCAGTACAGCGTGCGCCAGACGGTGCTGACTCGCGTCAAGGTGAGTCAGAACGGCCGCCCGCTTGCGCATGCCGAAGTGGCTTTTGCGGCCGTAGACGAAGGCTTGCTGGCGCTGCGCGGCAACCCGTCTTGGGACTTGCTCCCGGCCATGATTCAACGCCGCAGCTGGGGCGTGGAGACGGCCACCGCGCAGAGTGAAATCATCGGCCGGCGCCATTACGGCCGCAAGGCGGTGGCGGCCGGTGGCGGCGGCGGGCATGCGCCGACGCGCGAGCTGTTCGACACCTTGCTGCTGTGGCGTCCGCAGGTCACGCTCGACGCCCAAGGCGAGGCGGTGATCGAAGTGCCACTGAATGACTCGCTGACCAGTTTCAGACTGGTGGCGATTGCCGACGCCGGGGCCAGCAAGTTCGGAGCCGGCCAGGCTTCGGTGCGCGTCACGCAGGACTTGCAGTTGCTGTCCGGCCTGCCGCCGCTGGTGCGCCAGGGTGACCAGGTCCAGGCCGCGTTGACGCTGCGCAACACCACCACACGCGAGATGAAGCTGCGAGTCAGCTTGCAAGGCAGCGCGAAGGGCTTGAGCAAGGTGCTCAGCCCACCGGCGCAAGACCTGACCCTGGCGGCCGGCGCTGCCCGCGAGTTGCTGTGGACCCTGCAAATTCCCGAGATGCCGCAAGGCGTGGACAGCATCAGCTGGGAGGCGCAGGCCAGCGAGATTGGCGGTGCGGCCCGGGATCGCCTGCTGTTCAGCCAGCGCGTGCTGCCCGCCGTCAAGCTGCAGGTTCTGCAGGCGAGCTTGAGCCAGCTGGACGGCAGCATGAGCCTGGCTGTGGCGCCGCCGCCGGAGGCTTTGCCGGCCGTCGGCGTCAGGCAAGGCGGCGTCAATGTGTTGCTGCAGGCACGCTTGGGTGGTGATTTGCCAGGCCCGAGGCGCTTCTTTGAGAACTACCCCTATAGCTGCCTGGAGCAACTGAGTTCGCAGGCGATTGGCCTGCATGACGACGCCCGCTGGCAAAGCCTGATGAACCGCCTGCCCGGCTATCTGGACGCTGACGGCCTGGCCAGTTTCTTCCCGCCGCAGCCGGGTGAGCGTGCGGCCGGCAGCGATCGCCTGACCGCCTATTTGCTGGCTTCCGCCCACGAGGCCGGGCGTGCGCTGCCGCCGGACGCGCAGGCGCGCATGCTGGACGGCCTGAACGCCTTTGTCGAAGGTCGCGTGTTGCGCAAGAGCTGGTCGCCGCGCAGCGCCCAGCTGGACGGCGAGGTGCGGCGCCTGGCCGCGCTGGAGGCTTTGTCTCGCTACGGCCGTGCCGCGCAGGCAGGCATGGGCACGGTAGATGGGCGCAATCTGAATACCTGGCCGACGGCGGCGGTGATCGATTGGCTGAGCCTGCATAGGCGCAACGCCAAGGCGCCGCAACGCGAGCAGCGCATCAGCGAGGCGCAAGCGCTGTTGCGCAGCCGCCTGAACTTTGCCGGCACTCGCCTGGGCTTCAGCACCGAAGCCGATGACGCCTGGTGGTGGCTGATGGACAGCGCCGACAGCAATGCGGCACGCCTGCTGTTGGCGGCCATCGATGATGGTCAGGCTTGGAGCGCCGAGCTGCCGCGCCTGTTGCAGGGCTTGTTGGCCCGCCAGCGTCAAGGTGCCTGGTCCACCACGACGGCCAATCTTTGGGCCGTGCTGGCGCTGGACAAGTTCGCGGCCAAGTTCGAGGCGGTCAAGCCGGCCGGTCAAACCGTCGCGTCCTTGGGAGCCCATAGTCAGACGCAGGACTGGGCGCGCCAACCCGCCGGCGCGGCCTTTTTGCTGCCCTGGAGCGAGGGCAATCTGACGCTGCAACAGCAGGGCGCCGGCAAGCCCTGGGTGACGATCCAGTCGCTGGCGGCCGTGCCCTTGAAGGCCTCCATGTTCGCCGGCTACCGGCTCACGCGCGAGCTGCTGCCGGTGGAGCAAAAAGTGGCAGGCCGCTGGTCGCGCGGTGATCTGCTGCGAGTGCGCTTGAAGCTGGACGCGCAAAGCGATATGACCTGGGTGGTTTTGAGCGACCCGCTGCCGGCAGGGGCGGCCATCATGGGTTCCGGCTTGGGTGGTGATTCGATCTTGGCGCTGCAGTCCGGCGCCAGCGCGGTGCCCGCCGTCGGCCAGCGGCCCAGCTATATCGAGCGTAGCTTTGAGGCCTGGCGCGGCTATTTCGAATTTCTGCCGCGTGGCAAACATGAGTTTGAGTACACCGTGCGTTTGAACAATGCCGGGCGCTTCTTGCTGCCCGGTACGCGTGCCGAGGCCATGTATGCGCCGGAGCAGTTCGGCGAGCTGCCGCAGGGGGTGTTGGAGGTGGCGCCTTGATGATGAGGCGCTGGCTCGGGCTGACCGCCTTGTGCTTGAGTGCAGCGGCGGCGGCCCAGCCCAGCTTCGAACAGGTGCGCGCCGCACACCGGGTGTCGGACTTCACGCTGCTGGCCGCTAACGGCGAGGCGCTGCAGACGCTGCGCCTGGATCACCAGCGCCGCGCCTTGGCTTGGGTGGCGCTGGGGGATATGTCGCCGGCCCTGCTGCAGGCCTTGCTGCTCGGCGAGGACAAGCGCTTTTACGAGCATAGCGGGGTCGACTGGCCGGCGGCAGCGCGCAGTGCCTGGGCAAATTTGTGGAACACCCGCACCCGCGGCGCCTCCACCCTGACGATGCAGCTGGCGGGCCTGATCGACGCCGGCCTGGCGCGCCCGGCGGCCGGCCGCAGCCTGCCGCAGAAAATCGGCCAAGTGATCATGGCCGGCCGGCTGGAGCGCAGCTGGAGCAAGGCGCAGATTCTGGAGGCCTATCTGAACAGCGTGCCCTTGCGCGGCGAGGTGGTCGGCATCAACGCGCTGGCGCAGACCCTGTTCGGCAAGCATCCGGTCGGTCTCAGCCCGGCCGAGGCGGCCTTGGCCGCGGCCATGTTGCGCGCGCCGAATGCGTCGCCGGCACTGTTGGCCGCGCGTGCCTGCGGCCTCTTGCAGCTGATGGGCCGGGCGCAAGATGCGACTTGTGCCGCACTCAAGGGCGACACCGAAGCCCTGCTGGCGCGTCGCCCGACTCGGCCCTTGGGGGAGCAAATGGCGCCGCATTTCGCGCGCCAGGTTTTGCGCGCCGACGGGCCGGCGCAGCAGCGCAGCAGTCTTGACGCTCAGCTGCAGCGTTATGCGATGAGCTTGCTGAAACAGCAGCTGGGCGAGCTGTCGGGTCGCAATGTGGAGGACGGCGCGGTGCTGGTGCTCGACAACGCCAGCGGCCGGGTGTTGGCCTGGGTGGGCTCCAGCGGCGATTTGTCGAGCGCGGCCCAGGTCGACGGGGTGTTGGCGCGGCGCCAGCCGGGCTCGACGCTGAAGCCCTTTATCTACCAGCTGGCGCTGGAGCGGCGCTTGATCACGCCGGCCAGCCTGTTGGATGACTCGCCGGCGCAGATCAGCACGCCGGCCGGCCTCTACCTGCCGCAGAACTATGACCGGGCATTCAAGGGTTATGTGTCGGCCCGCAGCGCGCTGGGCAATAGCCTGAATGTGCCGGCCGTGCGCTTGACGGCGATGCTGGGCGCTGACGCGGTGTTCGAGCGCTTCAATGCGCTGGGCCTGGCCCTGCCCGAGACCAGCGGTTTTTACGGCCTGTCGCTGGCGCTGGGGAGCTCCGATGTCAGCCTGCTGGGCTTAAGCAATGCTTACCGGGCGCTGGCGAATGGCGGGCAATTCAGCCCGGTGCGCTTGGATGAGCGCCCGACCGAGCGGGCCTCAGTGCCGCCGTCGCGCCGCGTCAGCAGCGCCGCCGCCAGCTTCATCACCACCGATATGCTGGCCGACAACAGCGCCAGGGCGCGCACCTTTGGCCTGGACAGCGTGCTGGCGACGGCCGGCTTCGCGGCGGTCAAAACCGGCACCAGCAAGGATATGCGCGACAACTGGTGCCTAGGCTTCACGCAGCACTACACGGTCGGTGTGTGGGTCGGCAATGCCAGCGGCGAAGCGATGCACGGGGTCAGCGGCATCAGCGGTGCGGCGCCGATCTGGGCCGGGCTGGTCGCCTATCTGCACCGGCAGCGCCCGTCCAGACCGCCAGCGGCGCCGGCCGGTGTGGTGCAGCAGCGCGTGGAGTTCGAGGCCGAACGGGAACCGGCCCGGCCGGAGTGGTTTGTCCGCGGCACCGAGTTGGCGACTGTGCGGTCAAGCGACTTGATGCGCTCAAACACCAGCTTAGGCATCAGCAACCCGCTGAACGGCAGCATCTACGCGCTCGATCCCGACATCCCGCCGCAGGCGCAGAAAATCCGCTTCGAAGGCCAGGCCGGCCAATGGGAATTGGACGGGCGGGTGCTGGGCGCCGGCCGTCATCTGAGTTGGGCGCCCTGGCCGGGCCAGCATCAATTGCGTTTGCTGGACGGGCAGGGGCGGCTGATTCAGCAGCTGCGCTTCGAGGTGCGCGGTGCTGCTGTCAAGGGGGCGAAATCTTGACGTCGGTCGGTGGATTTGCCGGCGGCAGCGTGTCGCCGATCCAGGAGTTGAGCAAGGTGTAGGTCACCGCCAGCACCACCGGGCCAATGAAGAGGCCGACCAGGCCGAAAGCAAACAAGCCGCCGATGACGCCGGCAAAGATCAAGAGCAGCGGCAGGTCGGCGCCTTTTTTGATCAACCAGGGGCGCAAGAAGTTGTCCATCGTGCCGACCACCAGGGTCCAAAGCAGAAGCACCGTGCCCCATAAATTGTCGCCGCCCCAGTACAACCAGGCCACGGCGGGCACCAGCACCGGCACCACGCCAATCTGCGCCAGGCAGAGCATCAGCATCAAGGCCGTCAGCAAGGTGGCCGCCGGGATGCCGGCGATCCACAGCCCGATGCCGCCCAGCACCGATTGCACCAAGGCCGTCACGACAATGCCCATCGCCACGCCGCGAATCGCCAGGCCGGCCAGGGTGACGATCGCATCGCCTTGCGCGCCCGCCAGGCGGCGCCCGAAGCCATGCACGGCGCGCGCCGCCGCTTCGCCGTGGCTGTAGAGAATGCCGGACAAGGCCACCGTCAGTAGAAACTGCAAGCCGATCAGTCCCAGACTACCAGCCTGGGACGCGGCCCACTTGAACGAGACACCGAGATAGGGCTTGGCCATGGCCACCAGCGGTGCGATGCCATCCACGGTGATGCGGTGCCAGGCCGTGCTAAGGCTTTCGCCCACCAGGGGCACCGACGCCAGCCAATCGGGTGCTTTGGGCAGGTCGGCCACGCTCAATGATCCGACCAACTCAATCATCTGATCGGCATGCGCGGCCACCGTGGTCAGCGCAACCGTCAAGGGCACGAACAAAACCAGCAGCAGCAAGATGACCATCACCGTCGAGGCCAGGCCGCGGCGCCCCCACAAGCGCTGCTGAAGGCTGAGCATCAACGGCCAAGTTGCCACCACGATCATGGTGGCCCAGATCAGTGAGCCGATGAAGGGCGACAAGATCCACAGCGAGGCGAGCATCAGCAGGGCGATGCTCAGGATGCTGAGCATGGTGCGGGTGAGGTCGTGTTTTGCTGGCGTCATGGGATTTGAGCTTGGAGCCGCGGAGGCCCGATTCTGCCTGCTTCTGCCTGCTGCCTGGGGCAGGGCGGAGGGATGAGTGAAAATCTGGCCATGGCCAAGAAACCCACCCATGTCAGCGAGACACCGGCGACGCAGTTCCTGCGTCAGCACAAGATCAGCTTTACCGAGCATGTTTACGATTATGTGGAGCGCGGCGGCACCGCCGAGTCGGCGCGCCAGCTCGGGGTTGCCGAGCACAGCGTGGTCAAAACCCTGGTCATGCAGGATGAACATGCGCAGCCGCTGGTCGTGTTGATGCATGGCGACGCCCAGGTCAGCCTGAAGGCTTTGGCGCGTCAGATCCCTTGCAAAAAGGTCGAACCCTGCAAGCCTGAGGTGGCGCAGCGGCATAGCGGCTATATGGTCGGCGGCACCTCGCCGTTTGGCCTGCGCAAGGCGATGCCGGTGTATGTGGAGGCCACGATTTTGGCGCTGCCCAGCATCTGCATCAACGGCGGGCGACGCGGCTTTCTGGTCGGCATCGACCCGAGAATCCTGCCCGAGCTGGTCGGTGCAAAGTCGGTCAGCTGCGCCGGTACTGACTAGTGCTGGTCCGCATTGTCGGATCTGCCTGGAAAAATTTAGGCGCAATGCGGCCACAATAGCGCCCCATGCAAGATCTACTTTTCCCCCTGCTGGCCGGCGTTCTCGGCTACCTCTGCGGCTCGCTGTCCTTTGCCGTCATCATCAGTCGCGTGATGGGCTTGTCCGATCCACGCAGCTACGGCTCCGGCAATCCGGGCGCCACCAATGTGCTGCGCTCCGGCAATAAGCTGGCCGCCGTACTCACGCTATTGTTCGACGCCTTGAAGGGCTATGGGGCGGTCTTGTTGGTGCTGTTGTTCGGCGCGCCCTATGGTCTGGGCGAAGGCACGGCGGCCTTGGTGGGGCTGACGGCCTTTCTCGGCCATCTGTGGCCGGTGTTCTTTCGCTTCAAGGGCGGCAAGGGCGTTGCCACGGCGGCCGGCGTCATCCTGGCCTTGAATCCGTTGCTCGGGCTGGCGACGCTGGCGACCTGGGTCATCATTGCCTACTTTTCGCGCTATTCCTCGTTGGCGGCGCTGGTGTCGGCCGCGTTTGCGCCGGTCTACCAAATGATGATCTGGGGCGGCGGGCCCATCGTCGGCGTCTTGGTCGTGATTGGCCTGCTCTTGGTTTGGCGCCATGCCGAAAATATCAAGAAGCTGCTCAATGGCACTGAAAGTCGCTTGGGGCAAAAAACCAGCGGCGCAAGCCCGCCCCCCGACAGCAGCAAAAAACATCCCCATGGCGTCGGCCCGCATGCGCAGGGCCATTCGCACAAGCATCCCAAGAAGAAAGGTCATTGAAATGAGTATCGAGAGATTTGACGGCGGCGCCCGTATGTCCGAGATGGCGGTTTGCAACGGCGTGATTTATCTGGCCGGTCAGGTGCCGGAAGATGCAAGCCAAGACATCACCGGCCAAACGGCCCAGGTGCTGGCGGCGATTGACGCTTTGCTGGCACGTGCCGGCAGTGACAAGACCAAGATCTTGCGGGCGCAGATTTTCATTGCCGACGTGAGTGAATTCCCCGGCATGAACGCCGCCTGGGATGCCTGGGTGGTGGCCGGCCACACCCCGCCGCGCGCCACCGTCGAGGCCAAGCTGGCCCGGCCGGAGTGGAAGGTGGAGATCGTCGTCACCGCCGCGGTCTGACGCACGGTCTGAACGCTTTGCACGGTAGTCTCAGCGATGGACACTGAGAAAAAAGCGCCCATCGCCAAGCGACCGGCTTGGCGCGAATTTTTGCCCTTGGTGGTCATCGTGCTGGTGGTGCTGGGCGTATCTCAAGCTGCCCAGCATTGGCAGGCCGCCGGCCAAGCCGAGAGTTTGCGAGCGACAACACGCCCCGGCGATATCGTCATGCTGTCCAGCACCGACTGCGTTTTTTGCCGGCGCGCGCGCAGCTGGTTGGATGCCGAGAAGATTGCCTACAGCGAATGCTTCATCGAGTTGGATGCGGCCTGTGCGGCGCTCTACCGGGCCCAGATGGCGCCGGGCACGCCGACTTTTTTGGTCAAGGGTCAGCGCATCGTCGGCTTTGACAAGCAGCGCATCCTGGACGTTATTGCGGCCCCTCGCTGAGGAGAGGCCGCATTTTTTTGCGCCTGTTCTTGGGTATACAGCGGCGCCGGCTTTCAGTCTTCGCTATTGAATACCAGTTTCAGCTCATGGGTCTGCTTTTCGCCATTGCCTTCAAAGCGCCAATCCATCAGTGCTTCGATCACGGCCTTGTCAAACAGCTTGGGCGGCGCGGCCTCCAAGATGACGACATCGGTCACCTTGCCGTCCGGGCCGATTTGCAGCTGAGCCTTCACCGAGCCTGAAGTGACGCCTTTTTTGGTGGCAGCCGAAGGGAACTCGGGCGGCACTTTCTTCAACACCTTGGGTGCAGCGACAGCGCTGGTGGCGATCAGCAATGCGCTCAGCAGGCCGAGGCCGGCACGTGACCATTGAGACAGGGAGGAGGGGGAGGTAGGCATGGCTTTCCTTGCAGCGTAATTGATGAAGAAGAAGATGATGATGGTGGCCGGCTCAGTGGACGCGGAAGAAGCCAACCGCCTCCAGCAAGCGCGATGAGCTGCTGGTCAATGCTTCGGTGGACTTGCTCAGCGCACTGACCAGGCTGGCGTTTTGTTGGGTGCTGCGGTCCAGCTCATTCATCGAATGGTTGACCACGCCGACACCGGTGGCCTGCTCCTGCGCCGAGTGCGAAATCTCCTCGATCAGCTGGCCCATATCGTTGACCTCGTTGACGACGCTGCTGATGGTGACGCCGGCGTTGTTGACCAGGGCGGTGCCGGTCTCGACCTTGACGGTTGATTCCTGAATCAGCACCTTGATCTCCTTGGCGGCGCCGGCGGCGCGTGAGGCCAAGGCCCGCACTTCGGAGGCCACCACCGCGAAGCCGCGGCCATGCTCACCGGCCCGGGCCGCTTCAACGGCGGCGTTCAGGGCCAAGATATTGGTTTGGAAGGCGATGCCGTCGATCACGCCGATGATGTCGCCGATCTTGTGCGAGCTGGCGCTGATCTCCTGCATGGTGGCCACCACTTGCGACACCACCTTGCCACCGGCCGAGGCCGAGTTGCGAGCCTTGGTGGCGATGCCAGCGGCCTTGCGGGTCAGCTCGCTGGCGCCGCTCAGATTGGCCGCTATTTCTTCAACCGACGCCGCCGTGGTTTGCAGGCTGGAGGCCGAGCGGGCCGTGCGGTCCGACAAATCAACGTTGCCGTTGACAATTTGGCCGGTGCTTTCGGCCACGTCGTTGGCGGCGGCGCCGACGCTGCCGACCACGCCGGCCAGGGCTTGCTGCATGGCCTGCATGGAGTCCAGCATCTGCCCCAATTCGTCGGAGCCCGAGGCTTCAAACCGGTGTGTCAGATCGCCATTTCGAATCGCCTCGGCAGCGGCCTGCGCCTGCTTGATCGGCACAATGATCGAACGCACGATGGCCAGGCCACCCACACTGCCTATCACCACCGCGGCAATCACCAGCACCACGGTCACCATCACCGAGTTGCGCGCCAACTCGCCGCCCGAGACGGCCAGGTCGTTGGCATGTTCGAACTGCAAATTGACCAGGCCTTTGAGGCCGTCCTGATAGCTTTGCTGGGCCGGGCGAACATCGGTGATCAGGCTTTCACGGGCCTCATCCGGGCTGCCGTCGATCTGCACCTTGCGGAACTTGGCCACCGAGGCAAAGAACTTGCCTTGCGCGTCCTTGACCTGGCCGAGCAGCTCGGTCTCGCGGCCCGGCTCTGGGCTGCTGAGCAAACCCGCGAGTTGCTTTTCGCTTTCCTGCAGGGCGCCATCAATCAGCGTTTTTTGTTTTTTGATCGCGCCGGCCGAGTCCAGCAGCAGCAGGTCACGTGAGGCACGGGCCACCACATTCACCTGCTCCTCGAGCGCGTTGGCGGCGGCGATTTTGACCAAGCTGTCCTTGGCCGTCTTGTCCAAATCCTTGGCCAGGCGGTTCGCACTGTAGGCGCCATAGCCGCCGATGATGGTGAGCAAAATGATCAGTAAACCATAGCTCAAGGCCAGGCGCTGACTGATACGAAGCTTGCTGAGGAAGTTCATTAGGGCGCTTTCTTCCGTGCCGCAAAACGCGGTTGTGCCGCTCCACCCCATGTGGATTACGGTCGACCACAGCAACTTCGACCGCGCCCGGAACTTCTTGAGCGCTTTTCTCTGCTTAATCTATGGCGAGACCGAGCGTAACGGGATCGCCGCGACCCAATCGAATGATTTGCGCCGCTTCGCCGGTCAAATCGATCACGGTGGTGGGCTCCAGCGGGCAGGCGCCGGCGTCGACGATGACTTGCAGCAGTCGGTCGAAACGATCGGCTATTTCGCGTGCGTCATTCATCGGTTCGGTCTCGCCGGGGGCGATCAAGGTGGTCGCCAGCAGTGGCTGGCCGAGCAGGGCCAGCAAGTCCTGCGTGACCCGGTGGGCCGGCACGCGCAGGCCGATGGTGCGGCGTGAGGGATGCGAGAGCCGTCGCGGCACTTCCTTGGTCGCCTCCAGGATGAAGGTGAAGGGGCCAGGTGTTGCCAGTTTGAGCAAGCGGTACTGGCTGTTGTCGACGCGCGCGTAGCTGGCCAGCTCGCTGAGGTCGCGGCATAGCAGGGTCAGGTGATGCTTGTCGTCGATGCCGCGAATGCGGCGCAACGATTCGGCGGCGGTCTTGTCATCAAGACGGCAGACGAAGGCGTAGCTGGAGTCGGTCGGAATCGCGCCGATGCCGCCCGCATTGATGATTTGCGCGGCTTGCTTCAAAAAGCGCTGCTGCGGATTGTCGGGGTGGACTTCGAAGTATTGGGCCATGCGGCAATTGTGTACCGACCGTGGCCAAAACGGCGGCTACTGAGGGTGGGCCGGCGGCCAATGTATGCGCGCTTCCAACAGTTGCCAGATCGGGATCAAGCGACCCGACAAGTCCTTCAGCTGACCCAGATCGGTGCGGCTCTCTTCCGGTGAATGAAAGTCCGAGCCACGCGAGGCCAGTAAGTTGAATTCCAGGGCCGTCTCGGTGTACTTGGCCGCATCCGCGTCGCTGTGGCTGCCGGTGACGACCTCGATGCCGCGCCCGCCATGAGCGATGAACTCGGTGATCAGCGCGTATTCCTCGGTGGGCGTGAAGCTGTAGCGGGCCGGGTGAGCGATCACCGCCTGGCCACCGGCCTGAAGAATCCAGCGCATCGCATCGCTCAGGCGCGCCCAGCGATGCTCGACATAACCCGGTTTGCCCTCGGTCAGATAACGCCGGAACACCTCGGAGATATCGCTGCAATGCCCGGCCTCGACCAAAAAGCGCGCAAAGTGGGTGCGCGAGATCAGCTCCGGGTTGCCAACGTACTTCAGCGCGCCTTCGTAGGCGTTCTGGATGCCGACCTGGGCCAGGCCGGCCGCCATGTCGCGGGCCCGCTGCTCGCGCCCACCGCGGGTTTGTTGCAGTCCGGCGACCAGGGCAGCGTTGTTGTGGTCAAAGCCCAGCCCGACGATATGCACGACCCGGCCGGCAAAGCTGACCGACACCTCTACCCCGGTCAAATAGGGCAGGCCCAGGGCCAGGGCGGCGTCCATCGCGCGCTGTTGGCCACCGACCTCGTCATGGTCGGTCAGGGCCCACAGTTCGACCCCGTTGGTCTTGGCGCGGGCGGCCAAGGCCTCGGGCTCCAGCGTGCCGTCAGATACCTTGGAATGGCAATGCAGATCGGCATTCCAGAGTTGATTGGGAGGGTTGTGGGCGGCGGTGTTCACATACTCATTCTAGGAGCTGGCTTCAAACCATCGCCTCGACAATCATTTGCACACGCTGCTGCCCTTGGTATTCGTCGACGCTGAGCCGATAGGCCATTTGCCCCTGGGTCGGCACGGGTTCGATATGGCCGAACCAGATCGCATCGCGCAGCAAGCCGGCCTGACGCAGGCGCAGCTTCATATGTTTTTCGCCGACGATGCGCTGCGAGATGATCTCGACAGGGTCGCAAAACAGCGGCGCCTCGAAGGCCTGGCCCCAGACTTGCTCCTCCAAGGCCCGCACGCTGGTCGGGTTGAAATGCTCGGCCGCCAGCGGCCCGTCGGTGCGCAGGGTGCGGGTCAACGCCGCGGCGTCCAGCCATTCACCGGCGACCTGGCGCAGGGCCGCGTCGAAGCAGTCAAAGCCGTCGTCAGTCAGCGTGCAGCCGGCCGCCATCGCGTGGCCACCGAACTTCTTCAGCAGCGCGGGATGGCGCTTGCTGATCAGGTCCAGCGCGTCGCGCAGATGAAAGCCGGCAATCGAGCGGCCCGAACCTTTCAGTTGGCCATCGGCACCGCGAGCGAACACAAAACTCGGCCGGTGGATGCGGTCCTTCAGGCGCGAGGCAATGATGCCGACCACGCCCTCGTGGAACTCGGCCTCGAAGATGGCCAAAGCTGGCGGGGGCTCGCCCTTCAAGCGCGGGTCTTGCATCAGCGCGTCGAGCTTGAGTTCGGCCTGCTCGCGCATATCGGCCTCGATCACGCGCCGCTCGCGGTTGATGGCGTCGAGTTGCTTGGCCAACTCCAGCGCGCGGCCGGGGTCATCGGTCAACAGGCATTCAATCCCCAACGTCATGTCCGACAGGCGGCCGGCCGCGTTGATGCGCGGGCCCAGTGCGAAGCCCAGATCGAAGGCATTGGCGCGCGTGCTGTCGCGGCCGGCGGCGCTGAATAGCGCGGCCACGCCGGCATGGGCCCGGCCGGCACGCATGCGCTTCAAGCCCTGCGCGACCAGGCGGCGGTTGTTGGCGTCGAGTTTGACCACATCGGCCACCGTGCCCAGCGCGACCAGATCCAGCAGGCCGTCGAGCTTGGGCTGGCTTTGCGTATCGAAGCGGCCGCGCGCGCGCAACTCGCTGCGCAGCGCCAGCAAGACGTAGAAAGCCACGCCAACGCCGGCCAGGTTTTTGCTCTCAAATGAGCAGCCGGGTTGGCTGGGGTTGACGATGGCCGCGGCCGCCGGCAGCTCGGTGACGCCGTCGAACAGCGCCGGCAGATGGTGGTCGGTCACCAGCACCTGCAGGCCCAGTGCATTCGCATGGGCGATGCCGGCGATGCTGGCGATGCCGTTGTCCACCGTCATCAGGAGCTGCGGCTGGCTGCCCTGGGCCAGCGCCAAGTCAACAATCGCCGGGGTCAAGCCGTAGCCATGGATGGCGCGGTCCGGCACCACATAGCTGAGGCTGGCCGGGGCGGCGCCGAGCAGGGCCAAACCCCGCAGCGCGACGGTACAGGCGGTGGCGCCGTCGCAGTCATAGTCGGCGACGATGCAAATCTGCTGGCGCGCTTCTATGCAGTCGGCCAACAGCCGCGCCGCGTCGGCAATGCCTTTCAAGCCGCTGGGCGGCAATAGCTTGGCCAGGCCGTCATCCAACTCATCCGCGCTATTGACGCCGCGGCTGGCAAACAGCTGCGCCAACAACGGCGACAAACCCGCTTGCTCAAGCGCCCAAGCGGCACGCGGTGCGGGCGTGCGTTGGACCAAATTGGGCTGAGCGCTCATAGGGCGAGCAGGCTGCGGGCGATATCGGCGCGGGGTGGCAGCAAGGCCTGCCAAAGCTTGAGCAGGCGTGGCCGCGGGCCCGAGGCCCAGGTCTGCGCATGCCGCTCGCCGCAGAGCGTCAAACGT